>NZ_CP054140.1:1472500-1798750 GCF_016446285.1 Desulfobulbus oligotrophicus | reverse complement strand
TTTGGTACTCTGCCGGCATCACTTTGATAGACAATACGCTGTTCCTTCAGAGCCTGCACCGTCTCAAGCACCGACTGTTCATCTGCATTCATAACCGGCAACCGGTTACTCTTCTGATTACAGGCATTGCGCAAGGCGTTGAGTGAAAGAGGGTAGTATTCCGGGGTGGCCAGTTCCTTCTCTATCAGGCTGCCCAAAACACGAACTTCAAGAATAGTAAGATGAGTGCTCATGACCTGTTGCTGGTTTTGAAATAAAAAGTATGGATGATGTTCCGGTAGATCGACCTGTTGTTCAGGGAAATTACCGTTCCGGTCAGAAAAGTGCCGGTGGTCTTGTGTGTGCAGAGCAGTGGAGTCAGCCATAAACCGCTGTACGATAGATAACCGCCAATACCCCGGGCGACTCTATCCGGCCATAAACAAGGTACCGCTCTGTTAACAGGAGCTGTCTATGATAAAGACAAAACAGGTTCTCACCTCTTCTGTTGTTCCAGCCCCTATCAGACCCGGGGTACACTATCTTTGTTCCCCTGTTACAAGGTCCTTACACGGCGCTGTTGGATGGCTCCGACAACCGGTCGGCCGCATCTTTTTTAACCATCGCAAAGAGCATATCGCAGAGATGCCCTTTATCCGTGTCAGAACGAACGGTCATCAGAAAAACATACCAGACAATAAGGCTCATCGAAAGGAGTTCACCACCGTCTTCTATAACTCCCAGAATAAAACTGACCTTCCAGCCCATATCAATTGCCCCGTGCACCATATCAACACCAACCGCAAAAAAGATCAGCAGCACAACGAGGAGTGCTATATCAAAAAACACCTTTCTACAGACTGAAGAAGCGCTCCTATAGGCAAAGAGCAGAGGTATAAAAAGAACGCCGCCCGCGATCACAGAGGCCGTCAACTCGCCGATATCTTCAAGCCGTAACCCAAAGGGTGGTACAAAAGTAAAATGAGTCGCAAAAAGATTTCCGGCCCACTCATGAATTTGGAAAAAATCATCAACAAGGAAGTATGCAAATAAAGGCATCCATGCACTGTACTGCCACACCTTCTTTTTCCACACCATGAGAAGCAACAGGATAAGGACCCAGCAGTACTTCAGATACTGAAACATCTCGGCATATCCTCTGTCCTCTTCAAGATTGAGGATAATATCAAGAAAAGGACTTCGGAAAAGTGGAAACTTGAGGTTGGCAAAATGTAAACCGATGAACAGTAGATCGCCGACAAAGAGCAAGAGCAAAAAAATCGATGCCCCCTGTTCGTGTAACGGCTGCATATACTTTCTGACATTCATCAAAAAACCCCGCTCAGCATCGAATTGTTTCTCTTTACAACCGTATCCCGACGTTAACAGCAGCCAATATCTGCACCAGCTGGCAGCGGATTAAAAAACAGGGTTTCCCGCTCGCAGTGCTTCTTCCTATTTTTTTACCCTGTCCGTTCTCTCGTAGCCCGGATACAGCCACTGTCTGTAAAAACCTGACAGCATGTGCAGAGATTCCGGACGGCAAGAGGCGATACCTCCCTTCGGAAGGTGAACACCGCCTCCTGCAGGGTGACAGATGTTCAGCGGACCGCCAGCATAATACCGGCACCATTGGGAAGATCAAGCGGCAACCGTTGTATCCTGGTCAGTCCGGCCCGGGACATCATGTCGGCCAGCTCTCCCTCGGTATAGGCCTGTCCCTCCGGTGTACCTATCAGCATGTTCAAGGAAAAAAGGACCGGATGAATCGGTGCAATCCGACTGTTATCAAGAATAAACTCCTGGATCAGCAGCATTCCGCCCGAAGTGAGTGCTGCCGCTGCCTTGGCAACTACAGCGGCACAGACTTCCGGCCCCTCACTATGCAGAAGATGGGAAAGCCAGATCACATCAAAATCGCTGCCTATCGGATCTGTGACAACGTCGCCGCCGACAAAGGTAATGCGATCATCAAGACCATAGCGGGCCACGGTCTGCTCGGCAAAGGGCCGGGTGGTCGGCAGATCGAATATGGTTGCGGTCAACTCCGGATATTGCCGGCAAAAATGGATGGCATAGGTACCTGGACCGCCGGCCAGGTCAAGCAGACGACGCCGGTTACTCAGATCGACCGCTGCCACCACCTCCGGGGCTATCCGAAAGGCCTGGTTGAACATCCCCATGATAAAACTTTCCCGTTCGAGATTGCCGGTATTGCGGGACGACCGGTGACGGACCGGTCCTCCCTGTCGAACAGCCTCATCGAGCCGATTCCAGCCATCCGCTATAAAATGGTGGTGTAAGATAAGGTGTCCCAGATAGTTGGGCGACTGCCGGTCAAGATATTCGCCGGTGAATGGAGTGACACGGAAACGGTTCTCCTCTTTGTGCAGCAGCTCCATGGCAGTCAGGGCATGGAGCAGCATGTCCAGAGCGCGAGTATCAACCTCCAGCAGCCCGGCCAGGTCCTCCGCTGTCATAGGGCTGCGGGTCAGATGACTGAAGACATCGAGTTTCACTCCGGCATGGAGGGTACAGGGTTTCCAGCAACCACTGGCCATCTTGAGAAGTTTTGTCACGGTTATCGTCATCTGACCCTGCTCCTGTACAGTTTAAGCGGATGCAACCCGTCTCTCTTTATCGTCCCTGCCAGTTGGGCTCACGTTTTTCAAAAAACGCTTTGACTCCCTCCTTGGCATCATCAGTCGTGCAGAGACGGGCAAAGGCCTCGTTCATGAGATCGAACTGCCGATCGTAAGGCAGGTCTTCCGAGGCATAGTAGCCGGTTTTTGCAATCTGGACAGCCAGCGGACTCTTTTTGGCCAGGATCTCAGCCCAGGCCATGGCTTCGGTCGCCAGAACATCCTTTGCCACGACCCGGTTCACCAGCCCCAGGGCCAGAGCCTCATCCGCCTTAACCAGGTCGCCATACAACAACAGCTCCAGGGCCTTTTTGCGACCAACACAGCGGGCCACCGGAATAACAGGGCCAACACAGTTGAGGCCGACATTGATTGCTGTTAATCCCATTTTTGTGTTGTCGGCGGCAATGGCCAGATCAGCAGCGGCAACGACGCCCATCCCGTTGGCCACGGCTGCACCATGCACCTGGGCGATGACCGGCTTGTTCATTCTGGAAATAGTGACAAGCGGTTTTTCCATGCGTTCAATCCACTGCCGGTACTCCATGGCAGTCTTCCCTTCCAGCTCATTGACATCAATACCTGCGCAGAACGCCTTTCCCTCACCTTTGATCAGCACCACCCGCACCGCGGCATCATTGTCCATGGCTTCCAGGGCGGCTGCCAGCTCTTCGGCCAGCAGGCTGTTGAAGGTGTTCAGATGTTCCGGACGATTAAGGGTGATGGTACCAACATACCGTTCGCTGACTTCGGTGATCAGATGGGTGTATGCCATGACTACCTCCTGTGATGGTTGAGGGGTGAATGGACCTTCTGGTTCTAACTGTTCAGCGACTATCGGAGCAACGTCTCCGATCATCATATAATCGGTGGTCAATGTAGCCTGGAAAAGGCTGGACTTGCAAGAATTTCCTCCAGAGAAACTGGAAAACACACCTGGTAAGCTGGCTCCACCTGTTTTTTAAAAAATCCGGTCTGCCCGGCGGTGTTGCAGTAGCAGTACACAATACTCAATCACTGTAGCGTCTGCCGGCGAGTGTATTGACAAAGACCTACAGTACAGCAACTTGACGGTGGAAGACAGAGCAATTCCACAATGTAACAGAGTTGAAACAAAAAACTGTCTTGCCTGTGAACATATGCCGTGTCAGGGGAGCAGAGCAGATGGCGGCAAGCTGCCTTTGTCTGCAACAATGGCTCATGACAGGGCATCAGGGGCCTTCGGCAGCATCAAACAGGCCTAAAATATTTCCGCAGACCACCTTGTTGAAATCTTCGGGCGACAGTCCCAGTCGTGTGATCTTGCGCAGTTCATGTCCTGGATCCCCAAAGGGAAAGTCACTGCCAAACAGCAGCTTGTCCGGGCCGTAGTGTTCAAGAAAGTGGCGCATCTCGCCGGTTGTGGCCAGGGCGGAGTCTGCATACACATTGTCCAGTTTCCAGATTCCCGTCTGTTCAAGCGCCCGGTACGAACCGTTGAGTGCCCCGAGGTGCGGAATAATAATCACCGCTTCAGGTGCCAGTTTTCTGATAAAGCGCAGGGTGTTGGCATAACTCTCCTCCAGCACTACCGGCAGTTGTCGTCTGGTAATTTCTGCGAGTATGGCTGCACAGCGGGGATCATCGTAATGGTACTCCGGCTCATCCGTATGACGATGCCATTTGATGCCGCGATAGGGGCGCTGCAACTCCTCAAGTGCAAAATCATTCCAGACAAAAAGATAGGGAAAAATCGACTCTCCCCGGTCGGCCAGGTCAAGAAGGTAGTGATTCGCCGCACAGCGAATCCGGCGCCATTCAGCGGTATCTTCAAAGTGGAAATCGTCACGGTCGTAGATGTCCTCAACCGGTGCAAAGAGGCAGGCATCGGTAATACCGGCCTGATCAAGCAGCGGGGCAATACCCTCAAATGGCAGGTGAGAACACTGTATGCCGCAGTGAATATGACTGTCAATGATCCGGGCTGCATCCATGGTCGACCTCCTTTCACTCATCTCTGCAAAGGGTTTTCCAGGCTGTTTTTGTGTATCCTACCGTGCGGTTGGCAGGGAGCAAAGGGTAAAATGCAGTGGATGCACCCCGCCTCTCCATGTTATTTTTGCATTCATCCTTCCACTGCCACACAGTTGCCGAGTGGACAGGAATTTTTTCACCGGCTGCCACCGCTCGATTCTACAGCAGTACAGTGTATGCAGACCGACGTTACCTGTAATAAAGGTTGAACTGTTCTCGACTTTTCTTCTATAGTCGGTGTTCTGCCCCACCACATTTCGGCATCCTTACAAGTGCCTGCTGTTCACGGAAGTCGACCTGTACTCACGATCACACTACAACTAATCATCCCATGACCGTTTATCTGCTCTCCTGTCTTATCTTTCTCCTTGCCGGTTTAATCCAGGGCCTGACCGGATTTGGCGGCGGCCTGGTCGCCATTCCGCTGCTCTGCCTGATCATGGATGTCAAGGAGGCTGTTCCGCTTTCTATCCTCAGCGGTCTGGCCATCACCACTGTCATGGCCTGGGAACTTCGCCATGCCATGGACCGGCGAAAAATCCTCCCCATGCTTATCGGTTCACTGCCGGGCATTTTTGCCGGTGCCTTCCTGCTGAAAGCGGCGGATCCGCTGCTGATCAACCGGCTGATAGGGGTGTTGTTGATCGCTATCAGCGTCATCAACCTGACCTTTAAGCCACGTCCCATCAACCCGTCAACCCTCTGGGGATATATCGCCGGTTTTTTCTCCGGTACGATCTCGGCCTCCGTGGGTGCCGGCGGTCCACCGGTCATTATCTACACAACCCTGACAGACTGGAAAAAAGACGAGATCAAAGGCGCTTTAACAGGTTTTTTCCTCCTCAACGGCTATGCCACCGCTGCGGTTCATGCCGCCACCGGCATTATCACCCGCATCACATGGTCGGTATTCGCCGCCACCCTGGTGTTCATACTTATCGGCACCTATCTGGGCTCAGCCATCAGTGGTCGCATCAACCGTCGTACCTATCTGCTGGTTGTCTATATACTGCTGATGGGGCTCGGTATCCTCATGCTGATACGGTGATGTCGTTCATACCAGGAAAACCGGCCACACTCGCCGCCTTTCCACCAGCAGCACAGACTAGAGCAGCCGGATTGTATAAAAAATCAACCAACAGGATCTATCAGGCTGTTGAAAAACTCATAAACAACGGGACATGTAAAACAATACCGTGTATTATTCAACCAATTGGAATAACTGACAAACAGGTGGAAATATGCGCGGTCCTGACATTCAGCAACAGAAATTGTTCAGCTATCTCTCCCCCGAATCCCGGGTTCCACAAACGCATCCCCTGCGCCCCATCCGAATCATGGCTGATAAAGCGCTGAAGGAACTCTCTCCCCTGTTTTCCGGGAGCTCTACTCACGAACAGGACGTCCATCGATTCCGCCCGAGCAACTGCTTCGCTCCCTGCTGCTGCAAATTCTCTATTCGATCCGTAGCGAGCGGATGTTGGTGGAACAGCTTGATTACAATCTTCTTTTCCGCTGGTTTGTCGGTCTGTCCATGGATGAAACGATTTGGGATCACTCCGTCTATTCCAAAAACAGGGAGCGCATTCTGCACAGTGATCTTGCGGTGATGTTCTTGCGATCCATCTGTTCCCAAGCCGAGGCAGCCGGACTCCTGTCCGGCGACCATTTCACTGTTGACGGCACGTTGATCGAAACGTGGGCATCGCTGAAGAGCTTTCGGCCCAAAGATGAGGAGCCTCCGGTCTCTACCGGCGGCAACCGCAATCCGGCAGTGGATTTCCACGGGAAGAAGCGCCGCAATGACACGCACGCATCAGTCACCGATCCAGAATCCCGGCTGTTCAGAAAAGGAAAAGGCAAGGAGGCCAAGCTCTGCTTCATGGGGCATGTGCTGATGGAAAATCGGAACGGTTTGGTCGTCGATACTCGCCTGACCCAGGCAACCGGGACGGCGGAGCGCGAGGCCGCCCTTTCCATGGCTTCCGATATTCCAGGTGTCCATCGGGTCACCATCGGCGCGGACAAAGGGTATGACTGCAAGGAGTTCGTCGATGACCTGCGCAGCCTGACTGTCACGCCACATGTAGCGCAAAAAGCCAAAGGTTCGGCTATCGATGGCCGGACCACCCGTCATCAAGGCTATGCTGTGAGCCGGAAAAAACGCAAACGGGTGGAAGAGATATTTGGCTGGATGAAAACCGTCGCCTGGTTACGCAAAGCCAGGTACAAAGGTGTGGAAAAGATTGACTGGCTGTTCACGCTCTCAGCGGCAGCCTACAACATGGTCCGCATGCGCAATCTGGGGATAGTTGCCTCCGGGTAGGAGGGAAAACCCTATCAGAACGGCTTGAAGTGCCTCGGAAGATGAAAACCGGCAACGCATCATGACAAACAAACGGCCAAGGGCCTCTGCAAAAGAGCTATCGAAGGGCAAATAAACAACCCTTGTCTCGTATTTTCCTGTTTTTCAACAGCCTGCTAGTGTGCCAGAACCTCTCTGATCTTGCCGGCAAGGACCTGTACGGTGAACGGCTTCTGGATAAAATGCATGCCCTCATCCAGCACACCGTGATAGGCGATTACATCGGCGGTATACCCGGACATGAACACGCAACGCAGCCCTGGAATCAGGGTTTGCAAACGCTCGGCCAGCAGACGACCGTTCATCTTCGGCATGATCACATCCGTCAGCATCAGGTGGATCGTTCCAGAGTACTCATGAACGCACCGGATGGCCTCCACCGGGCCAGGCATCGGTAGAACCGTATAGCCAAGGCTCTCCAGCATGGTGGTGGTGACTTCAAGAATCATGGGCTCATCTTCAACCACCAGCACGGTTTCATTACCAGTGGTGACAGCAACCTGATTGACGGCATCTTCAACAGGCTGACCTGCACAGGCTTCATGACAGGGCAGGTAAATCTGCAGCGCTGTTCCCTGTCCGGGCTCGCTCTCAACGGTGATCAACCCCTTGTTCTGCTGAACAATACCGTACACCATCGCCAGTCCGAGACCGGTTCCCTTGCCGATCTCCTTGGTGGTATAAAAGGGCTCAAACAGGTGGGACAACGCGGCCGCATCCATACCGTACCCATCATCACTGACGGATAACATGATGTAGGCACCCGGAACAGCCTCGCAATGATTGCCGTCCTGCTGCTGATCAATGGTAACCGTTTTCGTCTCAATGGTGACTGTACCTGTATCGCGGATAGCGTCACGGGCATTGACACAGAGATTGATCAGGATCTGATCAAGCTGCGAGGGATCAATACGCACCTGCCCGACATTGCCCGGTTGCCAGACCAGATGAATATCTTCACCGATGAGCCGCTCCAGCATCTGCAACATCCCGGCTACAGTTGTGTTGATATCAAGCACCTTTGGTGCAATCGGCTGTCTTCGGGCAAAGGCTAAAAGCTGCCGTGTCAGATCGGCAGAACGTTCCGCCGCGGTCCGGATGTGCTGCAGGTTACTGAAAAGTGGGTGTTGTGCAGATAACTTGCCCATTGCCAGTTCACAGTGCCCGAGAATGGCGCTGAGCATGTTGTTAAAATCATGGGCAACCCCACCTGCCAATCGTCCCACTGACTCCATCTTCTGAGCCTGAATCAACTGTTCCTGCAGTCGTTCCCGCTCCGCCTCCGCCTGTTTACGGGCACTGATCTCATTAAACAGCACGGCTGCCTTGCCCTGAGTAATCTGAAAGACATGTACTTCAAAAGCTCTGTCAATCCGACCATCAGCCTTCAACACGTACTCACCCTGCCAGGTTTCGCCGGAACGGGCCACCTTGCGGTAGTGATCGGGACAATCAGTGCCGCGAAGGATGGGAAAGATCTCTTCCATGGTCATGCCGAAATACTGACTGCTGTTTATCCCGATGATTCGATCCGCCGCCGGATTGGCTCCAAAAAGGACAAACCCCTCATCTGCATTTAACCGGTAGAGATGGATACCTATCGGTGATGCCTGGACAATGTTACGGAAGGTGGCCTCACTCTCCCGCAGAGCTGCTTCGGTCTGAATAATATCCGTGATATCGATGGTATACCCGCCAAGGAGTCTTCGTTCTCCTTGAACAATGGGAAACTTGATAGTCGAGTATGTTCGCTCTTTCCACACATCTGTCGACTGCATGGTTTTTCGCAGAGAAATGACCTGCCAGTTTTCCGCCGTGATCTGATCTGCCAGCGGAGGTTCAAAAAGCTCGGTCATGGTTTTTCCCGGTATGTCGGCAAGAGGGATTCCCAGCAGATCCTGAAAGTTGTCGCTGGCCTTGAGACACCGGCTTTCCGTGGGGCTCACCTCATTGATGTAGGCATAAATCGGTGAATTTCTGATAAACTGTGCCAGCAGTCCGCTGTCAGCCAGCATGGTCTCGCCGGCCCGCCTGGCCGGGGTTATATCGGCATGAACACCGAAAAGCCACATCGGCTTGCCGCTGCCGTCGCGGGTGAAGATCCGGGCACGATCCAGGATCCACACCCAGTGCCCGTCTTTATGACGCATCCGATATTCACAGTCATAGGCAGGTGCCCGTCCCTCCACATAGGCGGACAGAGCCTCTCGAACACGATCAGCATCATCGGGATGGACTATCCTTTCCCAGGAAGGATGGTCCATCGGTAGCAGTTCCTCAAGCTCATAGCCGATCAGTTCTGCCCAGAGCGGACTGAACACGGTTTCATCGGTTTGCACATTCCATTCCCAGAACCCGAGCCGTAAGCCGTCAAGAACAAAGTTCAGACGACCCTGTTCACGTTGCAGGGCCTGTTCAGCCAACTCACGGTACCGGACCTCACTTTCTGTCAGCGTTTCTCCACTTTTCTCCGGCTCAGGTCTCTGTTGACGCACGATCGGCAGCAGCGATCGGTTTCGAAGGAAAAACAGAGCCAGTACCAAACCAAGGCTTCCGAAACCTATCAGAAAAGACGAGAGCGAAAACCTGTCAAAAAGGGATGGCTCCGACCATTTTCTATCGATATGCACCAGCTCCTCCGAGGTGAGCAAAGCAAACCCTGTCTCAACTGTGCTGAGCACCCCGGTGTTACCTTTGCGCACGGCGCGATGAAATGCACCGGCAGTCAGCGGTGCCGACACCTTGAAATCGTTCTGCAGGCCGTACTTATGCAGGTAATAGAGAAGCGGCGGACCATCACCGACAAAGACATTGATCTTGTGATCTTTAGCTGCCTGAACTATTTTCCCATACCCGTCAAACAACACCAGGTTGTTGACATCGTGGTCGCGTAAGAGGTTAACGGCAGCATCGTCCTGTTTCAGAGCAACGGCAAATCCCTGGAGCGATTCAACGGTGGTGATGGTACGTATCTCCGGGGTAAAACAGGCGACTACGTCTATACGGGCATGGGCCTGACCAAGGTCATACCAGGTCTTCTGTTCCTTGGTTGTAAAAACAGTATCCAGAACATCGTACTCGCCTGCCTGTATACCTTTAAGGGCAGCCTGCCGGTCCACTGCAACTATTTCCACCCGGACACCGGTCTTGTCCTGCCACAACCGCCACTGATCAACCAGTATGCCTGCAACCTGCCCGTTGCTGTTGACAAAGCTGTAAGGAGGATAGTTGTTGTCCATGACCACTCTCAGCCCATGTTGTGCCGGGTCACCGGCAATGGAGGCAGAGAGCGGCGACTGCAGAAACAGCATCAGCATCAGGAAGATGCACAACACAAACATCTGCACTGCTGCAGATCGTATCGCTAAAAAAAGGCACATAGACTGCCTCTCCTTTAACATGATCTCTTTAAAAAGAATCACCTTGAGCTGCATGGCGACCAGGTCATAAACTGCCGGCAGCAGACGTGATACGCTCAGGCTAAAAAAACACATACGTGACAACACTTGCTGCAAATCCCGGCAACGATAAAGACCAGTGCAATAAAATTCTTTACAGGATCTGGTAACTGCTCTTTATTATAAGCCATCTCCAGGCACGGCCAACAAGAAAAAAAGACGAGAAAACAGTATGGGACATCTTGCAGGCAAAGATCTGTATCGCCGTCTGGGTGCGCGCCTTGACCAGGCACCGATCCGTACCCCGTGGACACCTGTTTTTGCACAACTGCTGCGTTCGCTCTACACACCGGCTGAGGCTGAACTGATCATCCGTCTCCCTTACCGGCCTGCCACCCTTGGCCGTATCGCCGCCATCACCGGAACAGATGAGCGTGCCCTGCAAAAGATACTGGAGGCGCTCTGCAAAAAAGGACTGGTGCTCGATATCTGGGACGGTCACGAGTACCGCTACCTGGTCAGCCCCCTGGTGATCGGATTTTTTGAATTCACCATGATGCGTACCGGCCCTGATCTGCCCAGAGAACAGTGGGCCGAGCTGTTTCAGGCGTACATGTTTGGAGATACCGCCTTTGTTGCCGCCAACTTCGGCGACCAGCAACAGATCTCCATCATGCGCTCCCTACCCCATGAGGCTGCCCTTGACGAGTATGTTGAGATCCTTGATTATGAGAAGGCTTCGGCCATTATCGATGAGCAGAACGAATTTTCCCTGGGCCTTTGTTCCTGTCGCCATGAAAAACACCATCTCGGCCATGCACCCTGCCGGACACCGATGGCAACCTGCACCTCCATGGGGTCTGGCGCTGCGTTCATGATCAGAAACGGTTTTGCCAGAGCCATCGACAAGAGTGAGATGCGGGAAATTCTGGCACGATCACAGGAACAGGGGTTGACCCTGTCCACAGACAATGTACGCCGGGATATCGGTTTTATCTGCCACTGCTGCGGCTGTTGCTGCAACCTGCTGCAGGGCGTGCGAGAAACCGGTTACCCGGGTATTCTGGTGACATCAAGCTGCATTGCTGCAGTGGACAGTGACACCTGCACCGGTTGTGGTCTATGCGCCAAGGCCTGCCCGGTGGAGGCCATCGACCTGATTGAATCTGCAGAGACGACTGCCGCATCCGCTCCCAGACGAAAGGCACACATCAGGTCCATCTGCCTGGGCTGTGGTGTGTGTGCCCTGCGCTGTCCCACCGGTGCTCTCCGTCTCCACCCACGGCCCCAGCAGGTCCTGCATCCGGAGGACACCTTTGAACGGGTCATCCTCCAGGCCCTGGAACGTGACACACTGCAGACTCTGCTTTTCGACAATCCGAACAGTCGATCACAGGCCTTCATGCGTGCCCTGGTCGGCGGCTTCCTCCGGCTCTCTCCGGTCAAACGTGCTCTGCTCAGCGATCGTCTCCGTTCACGTTTTTTAACGGTCCTGCGGCGGGCAGCAGCCTAGGATGAACTCCTGATACCGATATTCAGGCACCTTACCCGCCATGACGATGGAACCAGCGTTCCACCTCCTGGGCAGTAAACGTTTTCAGTACCGGACGACCATGGGGACAATGCGAAAAGATCGTCCCCTCTTCCATTTGGGCCAGCAACTTGAGCATCTCTACAGGCTGGAGCCGGTTACCCGCCTTGATTGCCGCCTTACAGGCCATGGAGGCCAGCAGCTCATCAATTGCCGGCGGCACCGGTCGGCCATCCTCCTGCCGCATGGGTCCACGCAGGGCATCAAGGATTTCCCGCAGCAGTCCCTGCGGCTCAATATGGCTGGTTAAAGCCGGCACTGCCTTGACAAGCCAGGTGGTCCCGCCAAAGTGCTCCACCGCTACCCCAAGGGCAGCAACCTCATCCACATGCTCCTCCAGAGTCTCTGCCTGCACAGGGGTTAACTCAATAGTCACCGGAAACAGCAGGCTCTGTTGCGGGACACGTGCTGCCAGAAACTCCTGTAACAACTTCCCGTAGAGTAGCCGTTCATGGGCAGCGTGCTGATCGATCACTATAAACCGGCCGTCTTTTTCACAGAGAAGATAGAGCGAAAACAGCTGCCCGATGAGCGTGAGCCCTCCATAGCTACCCGTTGGTTCAGAGCTGATCTGTACTGTCTCCTGCGCAGCAGTTTCGCTGGTCTGATGCTCTACCCTTGCCTGTGGCGGCGAAACGGCAAGACATGGGGCAGTACCCGGCTCGGCGGTGGTGAGCTGTGAAAATGACGGCAACAGGATATTGATAGATTCCGAACGCTCAACAGCCTCTTGATCCGACGATGGACCCGGACGGCTAAACAGACTGGTGCGCAGTTGCTGCTGATAGTCATTCATCGCACGGCGCACCTGACCGGCAACCATGCCATGGACAACATTTGCCTGACGAAAACGGACCTCCCGTTTGGCAGGATGAACGTTCACGTCAACCTGGTCAGGTGCAATGGTAAGCAACAAAACTCCGGCCGGTCGATACCCTTTCATCAGAAAGCCCTGCAGACCTTCATTGACAGCATGACGAAGCATGCCATCCTGCACGGGTCGGCCGTTCACCAGAAGTCGGAGCTGGGCACGGCCGGCAGGGGCTGTCTCAGGCAGCAACAGGTAGCCCTCCACCGCCATGGTGCTCTCTGCATCAGCCGGCTGCGGGGGTATCGGCAACAGCGGTCCCTGGTACTGAAAGATCTCACGTACTCGCAGCTCCACATCGGTATCCGGCAGGAGATTGAGTACGGTTCGACCTTCAATCTTCAACGTAAAGCCGACATGCTGATGTGCCAGGGCCAGATTGCGCACCACCTCTTCAACATGATACATTTCAGTGCGCACAGACTTGAGAAACTTCCTGCGAGCCGGCACATTCCCAAACAGATGTCGCACTTCAACTGTCGTGCCCCGGGGACATCCATCCTGGTGAACACTCCGCAGGACACCATGGCGGATCTCGGCTCTGGTCCCCAGCTCCTGGTCCTGCTGCCGGGAAAGAATGACCATCCATGAGACCGATGCAATACTCGGCAGGGCCTCACCCCGAAAACCCAGGGTGGACAGAGCGCTCAACTGCTTCTCATCGCGGATCTTGGAGGTGGCATGACGCTCAATACACAACAGGACATCATCGCTGCCCATGCCGTCACCGTCATCGGTGACTCGCAGAAAACCTCCCGACTGCCTCACCTCAATATCAACAAAGGCGGCATTGGCATCCAGGCTGTTTTCCACCAGTTCTTTGATCACCGAAGCCGGTCGCTCCACCACCTCACCGGCTGCGATCTGATTGGCTATATGATCTGCAAGAATTCGTATGTGTGACAAGGGCTACAACCATTCGTTTTGCTTTAGCGATGCTGAAATACTCAAATCATGGTAACAACTGCAAGAAAGTGTCGACCCTGACCTGTGGCCGAGCAACGGCCACAGACCGGATCGTATCGAGTATGAATTCTACAGTACTGTTTCTTCGTGTTCTTGTCCACCAAACCCTCAGCACAAACAGAACCTCCAGCCCAGCCACCGATCTTTCAGGGCCGGCAGCTGAACGAGCATCATCTGGCCGGGTTGCTGCTGACCATTGCCGCAGTGATCATAGTGCTGATCGGTACGGTACTGGCATGGTTCATGGGCCTGCCTGACATCCGTTCGGTAGACGACTATCAACCCCTGGTGGCAACGCTCATCCTTGACAGAAACAATCGTCCCATTGATGCCCTTGCCAAAGAGTTCCGGATCCTGGTTCCGTACCGCAGCCTCCCGCCCCTGCTCCCTCAGGCCTTTGTTGCGGCTGAAGATCGTCGTTTCTGGGAACATGAGGGACTGGACGGATGGTCGATTGCCCGAGCGGCGTTTAACAATCTCCGGTCCGGACGGCGCAGTCAGGGCGGTTCAACCATTACGCAGCAGGTGACAAGGGCCCTGTTGCTCAACCGGGAAAAGACGTTCCTGCGCAAAATGGCCGAAGCAGTGCTCTCCTTTCGGCTGGAGAGGCTACTGACAAAAGAAGAGATCTTGTATATCTACCTCAACGAGATCTACCTGGGTGAAGGCGCCTATGGGGTTGAAGCGGCGGCCCGTACCTACTTCGGCAAACGGGCGGCACAACTCACCCTGACAGAGATTGCAATTTTAGCGGGCCTGCCGCAATCGCCCAGCACCTATTCCCCGATAAAACAACCTGAGGCTGCCCGAACAAGGCAACGCTACGTACTCAACCGCATGGCTGAAGACGGTATCATCACCGCTGACACGGCCCGGAGCGCCTATGAACAGGGAATCCCCCTTGCCGGTAACTGGCGAAAGGCATTGAACGGTTATTTCGGGCTTTATGTGCGCAGTCAGCTGCTGAACACCTATACGGAAGCCGATCTTTATCAGAAGGGACTGAACGTGGCCACCACCGTTGATGACCAATTGCAGGAACAGGCTGCCCGGGCGATTCAGGCAGGGGCCGTTACAGTTGCCCAGCGACACCCCGGTGACCCCATACCCCAGGGTGCACTGGTGACACTTGACACCGGCAGCGGCCGGATCCGGGCCATGATCGGCGGGATAAACTTTGCAGACAACCAGTACAACCGGGCAGTCCAGGCAAACCGGCAGCCGGGATCGGCATTCAAACCGATCCTCTACGCCGCGGCGCTGATCCACGGCATTTCGCCCAAAACCATTGTCAGCGATACACCCATCACATTAAACAGAGGCGACGGTAAATCATGGCAGCCGCACAATGACCACCGAAAATATCGCGGCTCCATCTCACTTGCCGAAGCACTCATTCAGTCCAGCAATGTAGGGGCTGTCCGTCTCATACAGAAGATCGGCGTACAGCCGGTTCTTACAACTGCTCAACAACTGGGCATCAGTGCCCCCCTGACCCCTGACCTCAGTCTGGCTCTCGGTACCGCCCCGGTTTCCCTGCTCGAACTCACCGCCGCGTACACCGCTTTTGCCAATCAGGGAGTCTACCATGCGCCGGTGGGTATCACCCGGGTCAGTCAACAGGCAGGGCAGTTCACCCCCTGGCCGCAACCGCCGGCAAAACAGGTTCTCGCACCGGAAACAGCCCACTGGCTGCACACCACGCTTACCCAGGTGATTCAGCGGGGTACAGGAAGAAATGCGGCTGGAATACATGGGGCCAGCGGCAAGACCGGAACCACTGACAACCATATTGATGCCTGGTTTGTCGGCTCGGCCGGTGATCTCACCACCGGCATCTGGTTTGGTCACGATCGCGGCATGCCGCTTGGTATCGGCGAAACCGGGGGCCAGACAGCGGCTCCGGTATGGAAACAGTTCATGTTCAATGCTCTCCACTAAACACAGTATTATGACTCTTCTGAACACTTTATTCCTTTCCAGTCTGTATGACGGCAGCCCTGACGAGAAGCTGATCATTGCCCGCAGGCTGCAAGCGATTTTTGACGATCAATTACCACTGATGTCACAGTCAGCCTCAGCGTTGACCACAGTACATCCCCATGTCATGGCTCTGGAACAGCATATGCAGGCCATGGGGCTCGGGCAGCTCTGCAGCCGCTGTGCCGCCGGTGCGGGCGGTGGCTGCTGCAGCGCGTACATGGCAGACAACTGCGATGTGATACAGATTCTGCTGAACCTGCTCATGGGCATTCCGGTGACATTTGATCACCAGAGCACGGAGAATTGTGGTTTCTTAGGTCCATACGGCTGTCAGTTTCGTCTCAAACCCATCTTCTGTCTCAACTACAACTGTACGCACATCCTCCGGGGAGTATCTCCACAGTCCCTTGCCCTTCTCTACCAATTGGCAAACACTGTTCTTCGCCAACAGGCGATTATAGAAGACCTCCTGCTTACCGAATTACACACCCTGATCAAAGATGGTCACATCAAGAAAGATACGCTGCAACAGCACTGACAGGGCACGATCTCTGGCTGCAGCACCTCCGGAACTTCAACAGTTGTAAGGTATACCCAGTCATGTTGAGCACCACCGTTCTCTCCACTTCCCTTGGTCAATTCACCCTGCAGGCTGATACAACCGGTCTCTGTGGACTTCTGTTCCCCGATGAGGCAGCCTCCCCTGTCTCGACATCACCTGTTGATATCACAACCCATCCGCTTCTCATGGAAACCGGCCGGCAGCTTCTGGCATACCTGGACGGTCGCCTTCACACCTTCGACCTGCCGCTCTCCATTCATGGCACACCCTTTCAACAGCAGGTCTGGATGCAGCTCTGTGCCATACCTTACGGCCATACCATGACCTATGGGCAGCTGGCCGAGCGGATCGGGAACCGGAACAAGGCTCGGGCTGTTGGCGGTGCAGCCCACGCCAACCCGCTGGGCATCATCATCCCCTGTCACCGTCTGATCGGTGCCAAAGGCCGGTTGACCGGGTTTGGCGGCGGCCTGCCCATGAAACAGACCCTGCTTAATCTTGAACAGCGTTTTCTGTTTTCCGGCACCGGCAAAAAGGGTTGCCCAAAAGCTGAAGCCACGTCGTAAACAAGGCTGTCAAGTCAAGCGGTCTGGTCTGCAGAAGGAGCTGGGCAAAACAAGTGTATTCCACTATGATACGAGTCAAGCGAACCCCTCCTGTCCGCCTTTTCGTTAACTGTACAACAAGACACTGTCCGGCAGCTCCAACGCGTTCCCAAACAAACCCTCTCTCTATGCACATCCTGTAAGGAGGTCACATCATGGTGGATATCATCATCGGCTCCATTGAACCTCTCGGCCCGCCGGCCGGCAAACCCGGCACCGGCAGCAGCTTCATCACGGCCGAACTCCTGCATATCCGCAACCCCCGCCAACGGGTCATCGGCCCCATCGGCCAGGAACGACGTCGGCAACCACGACAGGATCCGTTCAAGGGCAAGGTGTTGACGCTGCTGGTCGCTGACAGTGCTGTCCTGCCAAAGGATCTGGACACCAAAAATTACCAGGTGCTGCTCCGCTTCAAAAAAAAATAACCGGATTTTCTCATCATATCGGTGCACAAAAAGCCACCCGCAGTCCATGATACGCGCTGGTCACTGTGCCTGAATCCAGGCCGATGAAGAACGAAACGTGTTCCCGGTCCATGGCGGCAGGACCGCTGTTGTGAAATTTTTGTACCAGAGACAGCTGATATCTGCATCCTGTCTGCGGAAAAGTATATCGTAGCTGATCAGAAACAAAACCACGGTACCATCGTACTTGACGCAACTTAAAATGATCGATAATGTGCCATTTATACAGTTCACCATACTCCATCGCTGCAGACGGCCTTACCACCGGCTGCATCTAGCCAATAGAACGATCAAGGAGCGTACTGCGGTTATCAGGTTTTTTCTTTCTGCCAAGGAGGATGACAAAGATGGACGACAAGATAATCACCGTGACCTGCCCCAAATGCGGTATCAAAATCACCAATCCTGTCAGTTGGTTCAAAAAACCGGGTACATGCTGCCCTGGTTGCCAACTGCGTCTTTCAACCGAACGGTTTAAACGCGCCATAGAGACGGCAGAAGAGCAGGGATAAAGCGCACGAGCCTGGAGAGTAAAGTCTCAGGCAAGGTTCCTCGTGCCGACTCACCCATGGAACCCAAAAGACAACGCGTTATGTCGTTAAAAACCACCTACATTCTCGTACTGTTGTCGGCAATACTCCTGGCAGGGCCGTTGGGACTGATCGCAGGTACGGCTGGCACCGATACGGACTGCTCGCGCGCTGTTTCCACGGCAGAGATGATGCACTGTGCCACCAGGGTGTATCAGGAGGCTGATGCTGAACTCAACAGGGTCTACCGACAACTCACAACCGAACTGAACGGGCGAAGAAAGGTACAGCTGCAGGCAAGTCAGCGTGCCTGGCTTGCTTTTCGCGACAAGAATGCCGTCTTTGCCGCCGGTGTTGCCGAAGATGGGAGCATAGCCCCTCTTCTTGAAACTGCCGAATTAACCACCATGACCAAGGCCAGAACTGAGCAGTTGCGGGCATATCTCAAAAAAGCAGACACATCCGAAACAACCCGGGGTACGGACTGCCCCAGGGAGGAAAACCAGCAGAACAATTAACCTTTAACCATCGAAAAGGTCATAAGGGGAGGCATTATGCAAGAAAATTTCGCCAGATCGCTGCACAATGTTCTACTTCATGAAGGCGGATTTACCGACCACCCCAGGGATCCCGGCGGGGCCACGATGAAAGGTGTCACGCTGCTTACCTTTCGCCGGTTTTTTGGTGCCGAGAAAACAGTGTCCGATCTGCAACACATCACCGAAGAACAACTTGCTCACATCTATCGGACCGGTTACTGGGACAAGTGTAGCTGCGATGCATTACCCCGCGGTGTTGATTACGCTGTCTTTGACTTTGCCGTCAACTCCGGCCCTGGACGGGCCGTTAAAACATTGCAGTCTGTGGTCAATACCGACCAGGACGGTGTTATTGGTCCTGTCACGCTGGAGACAATAACCTCTCAGGATTCGGCAACCATTATCACCGCGCTCTGTGACAGGCGCTTCTCCTTCCTCAAGGGACTACCTGCCTTTGACACATTCGGCAGAGGATGGAGCAGACGGGTGGCCGAAGTACGACAAACCGCCCTTGCCATGGCCGGCGACGACCCGGAGAGCGACGAAAAGGTCGACAAAACCGAGCAAATTCCTGCGCAGGCAGACTATGATACTGTGCGACGGGGAGATAAAGGCCCCTGGGTTGTTAAACTGCAGAAGGCTCTTGGCCTCAGAGCTGATGGTCGCTTTGGTCCCAAGACTGAAGCAACGCTCAGGGATTTTCAAAAGAAAAACGGCCTGGAAGCAGATGGCATTGCCGGCCGACTCACATACCGGGCCTTGGGGCTGATCGACTGATCTGGTCCAAAGTGCAGATCACGGTCAGCCTCATCTTCCATCATGACGAGGCTGCCGGAATGTGCCTCAAGAGAGGGGAGAGGCTGTTTACTTACTGGAAAGCCTGGTCAGATCTTTCGCTGACTTGATGGTCTCCTGAACTTTGACGACCTCCTGAGCCCCGGGCAGATTTTTGATAAGATCAGTCTTCGCCTCCTCTACCTCGTTCAGCCCTCTTTTAAAGGAGCCGATGGCCTTACCCAGTCCGGCACCGATTTCGGGTAACTTTTTGCCGCCAAAGAGGACAAAGGCTATCAGCAGTATAACGATCAGTTCCGGGGTACCAAGTCCAAACATTACGGTCACCTTTTGTAAAGAGTATGGGGGAGCTGCTCAACTCTCCTTGTTTTTGTCTTCTTCAATGACCTTGGATTCGTCGTCTTTCCTGGTGGCCTCTTTGAAGTTGCGAATTCCCTTGCCGATACCACTGCCGATCTCCGGCAATTTCCCGGCACCAAAAATGATGACAACTATGACCAGGATAACAACTAACTCCGGCATGCCGAGTCCAAACATGGTACCACCTCGTATCGTATAATTAGGAGTGTATGGCAGCTGATACTACCATTTGGCCGGATTGTCTGTCAACCGCCATTACAAAGCCTGCGAAATCTAGCGCCGATTTCAGCAGCGTGAGCCAGGACCGCCTTTTCATCTATGGTGAGCAGCTCCCGATTGCGCATTACTACCTGACCGTTGATCACCGAATGCAGGACATCGGCACCCCGGGCGGCGTAGACCAGATGGGAGATCGGATGATAGACAGGGGTCAGGTGCGGCTGATCAAAGTCGACCACAATACAGTCCGCTTTTTTACCGGGTTCCAGGCTGCCAATGCACGCTTCAGCACCCAACACCTTAGCCCCGCCGCTGGTTGCAGCCGTGAGGGTCAGATCTGCGCTCATGGCGGTCGGATCCATACATCGAAATTTCTGGATCTTGGCAGCGGTATTCATTTCACCGAACATATCAACATCATTGTTCGAGGCACTACCGTCAGTGCCGATGCCGACGGTGATGCCGGCTGCCAGCATCTCAGCGACAGGAGCAATCCCTGAAGCCAGTTTGAGGTTCGATTCCGGACAGTGCGCCACCTTGACGCCCCGTTCCGCCAGCAGGGCAATCTCCGTTGCCGTCAACATCACACAGTGATCGGCCACCACATGCGGACCAAGCAATCCAAGGGCCTCCAGATGTTCCACAGGGGTACAGCCGTAGCGCTCCCGGCAGATGCGCACCTCTTCCGCATTTTCCGCCAGATGAATCACATAGAGTGCCCCCTCATCCCGAGCCATCCCTCCGAGCTCTGTCAGTAAGTCGGGCGAACAGGTGTACACGGCATGGGGATCAACAGTGACGGTAATCAGGGGATGGTTCCGCCAACGGGCAAAAAGATCTTTCGTACAGGCAAGACCGTTTGCCGATTCCCCATAGTTTGGCGAAGGAAAATCATAGAGAACCTCGCCGACCCAGGCCCGGATACCTGCTTTTGCCGCTGCCTGCGCCACCTCATCGGCAAAGAGGTACATATCACAAAATGAGGTGGTGCCCGACCGGATCATCTCGCAGATTGACAGCAGACTGCCCTGATAGACCAGCTCACCGGTCAACGACGCCTCCACCGGAAAGATGTAGTCCTGCAGCCACTGCATCAACGGTAAGTCGTCGGCAAGGCCACGGAACAGCGCCATGGCGGCGTGGGTGTGGACATTGACCAGTCCGGGCATGATCAGGCCGTGCGGCTCGTGCAGCACCTCTGCCTGAGGATAACGCCTCAGCAGCTCTGCAGTCGTATCAACCGCAAGAAGAGTGTCACCACCAATAGCCGCTCCCCCGTCTTTAATAACGGTCTTCTTCGTATCCATCGGCAGAACGAAACGGCCGGTGAGGAGAAGGTCAGCAGTTGGTGCGCTCATGGAGTAAGCTCCGCCAGAATCTGAACAATCAGCTGCTGCAAACGTGGTTCAGCCCTGCTCGCAGCAGTGATGATATCATCGATCAGAATCGGCTGAAAGTGATCAGGATCGTTGACATTGGCCACCACCGATAACCCCAGTACCCGCATTCCGGCATGCAGGGCCACCAGAATTTCAGGCACCGAAGACATACCCACCGCATCAGCCCCGATCATGCGCAGAAATCTGGTTTCCGCCGGTGTTTCCAGACTGGGTCCGGGAACGCAGACATAGGTTCCGCTGACCACCTCTTCAAGGCCCAGCCGACTGGCCAGTTTCATGGTCAGTTGTGACAGTTCAGGATCATAGGGGGTGGACAGATCAGGGAAACGCGGTCCCCAGGCATCGATGTTAGGTCCACGTAACGGATTGTCCCCCAGCAGGTTGATATGGTCGTTCAACACCATGATATTGCCGGGTTGGAAGGTCGGATTAAGGCCACCGCCGGCGTTGGTGATGATGGCCGTGGAGGCCCCTAATAAGGCAAGAACCCGTACCGGAAAGGCAACTTCACGGGCGGTATACCCTTCATAGTAATGAAAACGGCCCTGCAGAATAGCGGTACGTTTGCCGGCTAAAGTACCGACCACCAGATTACCGGCATGGCTGGCAACCGTGGCCTCGGGAAAATAGGGAATATCCGCGTAGTTCAAAGAGCAGTCGACCTGCATGGCCCTGGCCAACTCGCCCAGACCGGTGCCCAGCTGAATTAAAACTTCAAATGGCTCGCTGATACGGGAACGGATAAATGCAACAGCCGACTCAACCTGCTGCTGATGTTCGGTCAGGTCTATCATTCTTGCGCGCCCCCTTGTCCAGTCCGGGTATCAGTGAAGAGCGTTGGCGGCAACATACTCCTTGATGGTATCCTGTTGTGCATCAAGGATCACACAGCGACTTTCACGCTTTTGAAGTTCAGCCAGCGCCGGAGGTAACGGCGGCTCGTTACCGATGGCCAAAGAGACCGCCTCTCCGAATTTCGCCGGGTGTGCCGTTGCCAGGCAGACCACCGGCCGGCCGGGATCGCGCAACTCCAGTCCTGCTTTGACACCGACCGCCGTATGCGGATCCAGCAGATAATGATGTTCACTATAAAAGTCACGTATCGTGGCGATGGTCTCTTCCTCAGACACTGAACGGGAGCTGAAATCCTGCCCTATCCGTTGACGATCTGCAGTGAGATCAAGTCGACCCGAGGCGACAAAACTCTCCATCGACCGCCTGACCGCTGCCCCGTCCTCATTCAAGAAATAGTACAGGTAGCGCTCAAAGTTGGATGCCACCTGGATGTCCATTGATGGACTGAAGGTAGCCTGGACCTGACTGCAGGAATAATCACCACTGGTGACAAACCGGGTCAGGATGTCATTGGCGTTCGTTGCCAGGATCAGCCTGTGAATACACCCGGGAGGCAACAGCCGACGGGCGATATAACCGGCAAATATATCGCCGAAATTTCCTGTTGGTACCGAGAAATCAACACTCTTCATTCCCAGTCTGGACAGCTTGCAGTAAGCAAACACATAGTACACCACCTGCGCCAGAACCCGAGCCCAGTTGATGGAATTAATCGCTCCCAACTGATATTGATCGCGGAAATCAAGGTCATTGAAGATGGCCTTGACAATCCCCTGGGCATCATCAAAGGTGCCGCGTACCGCGATGTTAAACACGTTGGGGTCCAGAACAGTGGTCATCTGCAACGCCTGAACAGGGCTGGTCCGACCGTGCGGATGAAGAATAAAGATGTTAATATTGGCCTTGCCGCGCACTCCGGCAATGGCGGCGCTGCCGGTATCACCGGAAGTGGCGCCGAGGATATTCATAAAACCGCCGCGGCGGGCCAGCACATATTCAAACAGATTGCCCAGCAGTTGCAGGGCCACATCCTTGAATGCCAGCGTAGGGCCATGGAAGAGTTCCAGGATATACAGATCCCCCTGTTGGGTGATCGGCGTCACCTGCGGATGTGCGAAAGAGGCATAGGACCGGTCAATCAGATCCTCAAGATCAGTCTCCGGGATATCGTCGATGAACAGGGACAGCACTTCCCTGGCCAGGGCCTGATAGTGGAGCTGCTGCCAGCGTTGCACCACCTGATTACCCACTGTCGGCAGCGTCTGTGGTAGAAGCAGACCACCGTCCCGGGCCAGCCCCATCATGACGGCATCCTGAAACGCAAGAGGCTCGATACCGCCCCGGGTACTGATATAGCGCATAGTGTTTCTCTCTGTAAGATTGAATCAACTCCCCAGTGGACTGGTCAGCGATCTTTTAACGGCAGCAACGGGGCAGAAGAAGTGGTTCGCCTCCCATCTCTGATGGAATCGGCAGGTCCATCAGAGCGAGGATAGTCGGTGCAATGTCTTTCAATGCCCCATCGGCACGGAGCCGGCATCCTGCACAGCCATCAGCGACCACGATGAACGGGACAGGATTGACGGTGTGCGCGGTATGCGGCCCCCCGGTTGCCGGGTCAACCATCTGTTCAGCGTTCCCGTGATCAGCAGTGATCAGCATGATCCCACCGCGCTCCCGAACAAAGGTTTCAATCCGGCCGACACAGATGTCAACAGTTTCACAGGCTGCCACTGCTGCCTGCATAACCCCGGTATGACCGACCATGTCCCCGTTTGCAAAGTTGAGGATCACCAGATCATAGGGTGTACCGGCCACTTCCTGCTCGGTCAGCACGCGCAGCAGTGTGTCAGTCACCTCCACCGCACTCATGGCGGGCTTAAGATCATAGGTTGCCACATCACGGGGAGAATTGATGAGAACCCGATCTTCACCTGCATAGGGCTCCTCATTGCCGCCGTTGAAAAAATAGGTGACATGGGCATACTTTTCGGTTTCAGCGATCCGCAACTGTCTCTTCCCGTGACGACTGATCTCTTCACCAAGGATGTGGGTCAGGCTGACCGGCGGAAAGGCAACCGGAAAGGTAAAGTCCGCCTCATACTCGGTCATGGTGGCCAGCAATCGCAAGGCAGGTCGAGCACCGGTATCAAAACCGGAAAAATCGACATCACTGAAGGCATGGCAGAGTTGCCGAACCCGGTCAGCACGGAAGTTGAAGAAGAATACCGTATCACCGCTGCTGATACGCCCCACAGGCGTTCCCCGGTCATCCACCAGCACCGTCGGCGTAATAAACTCGTCGGTCTCACCCCGCTCATAGGCATCTGCAACACAGGTCACCGCATCCACAGCCGTTAACCCCTCGCCCCTGACCATGGCATCCCAGGCTTTTTTCACACGGTCCCAACGCTTATCACGATCCATGGCCCAATAGCGCCCTGAAACGGTGGCCACCCGGCCATGACCAAGACGCGCCATGGCTGCAGTCAGTTGCCGGATATAATCAAGGCCACTGGTGGGCAGAGTATCACGGCCATCCATAAAACAGTGCACCGCAACCTCAACCTTCCTGCCGGCAGCGAGTTCAAGAAGAGCGATCAGATGACGTATATGGCTATGCACCCCCCCGTCGGATACCAGGCCGCAGAGATGAAGACATCCCCCACCGGTCCCGGCTGCGTCCAGTATCTTGTTGAACACCGGATTGGCAGCAAATTCTCCTGCATCAACCGCACGGTTGATCCGGGTATAATCCTGGTATACGATCCGACCGGCACCGATATTCAAATGCCCGACTTCAGAGTTCCCCATCTGCCCTTCAGGCAGCCCGACCATCCCGTTGTGAGCTGTCAGGGTCGTCATCGGAAACGAGCTGCTCAACCGGTCCATATTCGGAGTCTTGGCAACAGAGACCGCATTCGTGGAGCTTGGGGGCGCAATCCCCCAGCCATCAAGGATCGTCAGGATAATCGGAACAGGGACGGGCATGGTTACCTCTCTTGCTGCTTCTTGTTAAGCCTGAACAGTGAGCAGTGCTTCCACATCAATTCGCGGAGCATCGTGCCACAGTCCTTCCAGATTGTAAAAGCCCCTATTTTCATGATAAAAAATATGAACAACCACATCACCAAGATCAAGGAGAACCCAGAGCCCCTCATTCAACCCCTCACTACTCTTACTGTTGATGCGCTTGGTCTGCAGCTCCCCGACAATCGCCTCAGCCACCCCCTGCACATGGCGAGTGGATCGACCGCTCATAATGACAAAGTAATCCGTGAAAGATGCCAGCCCGCGTACATCCAGCACCATCACATCTTCCGCCTTTGTTTCCAGCGCAATCCGGGTGCAAACAGCGACGAGCTCCCTGCCCTCTTTATCAGCATATTTTTTCTTGAGATGCTTCATCTATCCTTTATTCTGTAAAGTTCGTCGGTAAAGCCGGTCGCCTGCATGTCTGAGACACGTCCTTGCATTACAACGGGGCAGATTCGTTCCCCGTTCTCTGTCCGGCATCTTTTTTCCAACCGCGGGGTGGAAATTCAAAACTCAGCTTGCCCTTCTTATCAAGAAGTAAAAAGGCATCAAAAGGTCTTTTTTTCTTCGAGATAAACCCGCTGATCAATCCGGTCCTGCCGGCGGTCAGCAGTTGCCTGATATGCTGTGCATCAAGCTGTCGACCAAGAATAACCTTGGCAATGCGTAAACCCTTTTTCTGATCTCCGCCCAGGGCCGATTCAGATAAAAAGCCAATCGGGGTTTCAAACACCTTTGACTGATCAATGGGTGAAAACCCCAACGGCTCCTGATCGCGGATTGCCTCAAGGTCAAGTTCAGCTGTGGAATCAGCAAAGAGAAACTGCACCTTAGAATCAGCCAGGTGGATCGAAGCAGTGAACGGATGCCCTTTCTTTGACCGGAAATCAGTGAAGGGCCCCAAGGTTTCTCCCCTGACCAGGGCCAGAATCTCATTTTCCGTCATTACCCGCCCGCCCAGTACCTTGCGGATGACAAGCTCTTTGTCCTCTGACTCATATGCAGAGATCGTTTCATAAAACCGACGGCCGGCTACTGGAGAAAAGTCGGCCTCCCGACGCTTCTCAGTCCCTCCCTGCTTGACCTTATCCACAATATCCGCTGTCATCCGGCGAATTTCGCCCATGAACTGCGGGCGAGTCATGGTGCCTTTCAGAATCTGGTTCAGCTTGTATTCCCACTCACCGGTCAACTCCGGTGAAGCCAGTACATCAATATTCCTTGCTTCCAGCAAATTCAGCAGTTCAAAAGCCTTGCCTGTGGGAATGAGCTCACGTTGCTCGCGGACAACGTATTTCTCATTGAGGAGTTTTTCAATGATTGCAGCACGTGTAGCCGGAGTCCCCAGGCCACGTTCCTTCATGGCCTCTGCCAGCTCCTCATCTTCAACCATTTTTCCGGAATTCTCCATGGCTGACAGCAACGTTGCTTCAGTAAAGCGTGGCGGTGGCTTGGTCTGGTGTTCCTGTTGTTCGATTTCCCGGCACAGTACCGTGGTTGCCGGCGGCAATGCCTGCAGCTCCTTATCGTCACCCTCTTCGCTGACCGATCCATAGATGGCCTTCCATCCCGGTTCTATCAGAATTTTCCCCTCGGTAAGGAAAGTCTCCGCCTCAACCACAGACAGGCGCCGGGTGTTATGATACACTGCTACCGGAAAAAAGACGGCAAGAAAACGCTGAACAATCATCTGGTAAATCTTCTGTTCAGGTTCGGACAGTGTTTTAGGTAAACCGGTGGTCGGTATAATGGCAAAGTGATCGGAAATCTTCTTATTATTGAAGATCCGCTTATCTTGGCGAAGGTATTTTTTAGCAAGCATCTCAGTGGCGAACTGCCCATACTGCCAGTTCTGCTGCTGATGCACCACCTTTTTCACTGTTGCCAGATAGTCTTCAGGCAGGCAGCGGCTGTCTGTTCGCGGATAGGTGATCAGCTTGTGCCGTTCATACAGGGCCTGAGCCAGGGCCAGGGTGTTTTTAGCGGAAAAACCGAAACGGTTGTTAGCCTCCCGTTGTAGGAGGGTGAGGTCGTAGAGCGGTGGGGCGCCCTTTGTTGACTTTTTACTGGTCTCCTCAACCAGCGCCGGTTTACCGGTGCATTTTTGGATAATGTCTGCAACCTGCTCTTCCTGCCAAAGCCGGTTGCGGCGACCGTGGGTCTGTTCCTCATCCTTGATATACTCAGGGTCAATCCACACACCTGTATAGTCAACTCCACCACAGTGGAAATGTCCGTGCAGCTCCCAGTAGGTCTGTGGCACAAATCCACGACGCTCAGATTCCCGTTTGACGAGAAGCGACAGGGTCGGTGTCTGTACACGACCACAGGGAGTCTTACGAAAACCACCGAAGCGGGAATTAAAAGAGGTCAGAGCCCGAGTGGCATTGATACCGATCAACCAGTCAGCCTCAGAGCGACACAGCGCCGTGTCTTCCAACGGTCGCATCTCAGCGTCATCACGGAGTTTACCCAGCCCATCGCGAATGGCGTCCAGGGTCATGGATTGCAACCATAAACGCTTGATCTTCTTGTGGCCAAGCGACCGATTGGTCGCCTGTTTGAGGATATACTTGAAAATCAGTTCACCTTCACGACCGGCATCGCAGCCGTTGACGATCACATCCACATCCCGGCGACGGATCAGTTTGGTCAGGGCATTAAACTGTGCCTTGGTCTCCGGTAAAACAGCCAGAGGAAAATCTTCAGGAAGAATAGGTAGAGTATCCAGACTCCATTTCTGGTACTCCGGGTTAATCTCCTCGGGATAGGCAATGGAAACCAGGTGGCCGATGGCAAACGATACAATATACTCGTCACCCTCAAAATGGGTTTTACTCTTGGTAAACTTACCGGGAAGCGCTCTGACAATATCAGCGGCAACACTTGGCTTCTCGGCAATAATCAGTGTCTTTCCCATGAACGTACTGCTGAGCATCCTCAAGAAAACCGAGTGGTGAAAAAGGTACGCAGCAGATCATGCCAATGCGCAGGTTGATCCAGATAACAGGGATGAGACGCTTTGGCCACTATTTCACGGCGGGCGTCCGGCAGTTTGCTGAGCAGGATATCACTGTTGGCAAGGGGAGACACCTGGTCATCTTCACCCCAGACAATCAGGCAGGGGACCGTGATCATACCCAGCCGGGCTCTATTTTCTTCCACACCCACCGCACCAACCAGAACCAGGCCGGTGATCCTCTGCGGATGCGCCATGGCAAATTCCAGAGCAATTCGCCCCCCCATGGACGGGCCGATCAAAACAGCCTGTTGCACCCCCAACTGCTGCAACGCCTCCACCAGGATCTCTGCGGGCTCTTGCGTACAGTCCGGACTTTTGCCAAACCCCGGCATATCCAATGCTGTCACACGGAGTTGTAATGCAGAAAGCGCCTGGATGGTTCCCAGCTCCCGCCATGTCTCTGCCTGAAATTTCATCCCGTGCAACAAAACAACCGGCAGTCCGTCTGTTGGACCGCTTTCAAGGCAGTGAACAGAGCACCCGTTGCAATCGATTTTTTTTACTTGGATCGTTTCCATTCTCTCCTCCTTCCTGTTCCTTCCTCCCTGATCAACAACTGCTGTCTGTCAGAGAAGTTGTCACAGAAGTAAGCGACTCAGCTCACTTTGTCAACCAGGTGAATTCCTTAAGTTGCGGGATGACCGGTCAATAAAGAACCGGATCTGCATTTTATTTAACAGCGCAACTCTGCCTGTGCTTAAAGAAAATCTATATCCATCAAAATCAGACATCTCTTTTACCGGGCAGGTGCAATATGGCTCTTTTTCACTGCAGACACTGCGGACATCTTCGTGAAGTTGCACAGGAACATATCGGTAAACAGGCAAAGTGTACACAGTGCCGGGAGGTCTCGCCAATTTACGACACCCTCCTCTTCATCGAGAAGATCGTTGAGCAGATTATGGTTCTGCAAAAAGAACTGGCCGCCCTGCGTCAGTCAACCAGCCCACCTGATCACCTGGAGATGGAAGTGGTTGACAGACCGGGCGAAGAGTATGTCTCGCTGCAGGATATCGATATTCATAACACCACAGTTTTGGCAACCAGCGAACAGTACGCACCGATAGTCGACTGGTTTGCGCAAAAACAGATGCAGGCCTCTGTGGATCAGAAAGAACTCGATACCACCGGTTTTTTCGATGAAGTCGCCCTTGAACTAGGCAATGAGTATGATGTTTTCGGAAAAATAGGTGAAAAGATCAGACGAGCTCATACCAAGGGATATACCAACCTCAACTTCCCCCTTGCCCAGGAAAGCCAGAAAAATATTCAGAAAATCACCAGTTTCTTTTCACAACTGTACACGTACTCTTTTATCGCCAAGTACTTTTACCAGAAAAAAGAAAAAATTGCCCATATCAGCCTGCAGACCTCACCGGCTATTGTTCAATTCTTCCAGGGTTCCTGGCTTGAGTGGTTTGTTTTTATCAAACTGGCAAACATACTCCAGGAAAAACAGCTGCCGTTTTCCGGAACACGGCGGATGAACATCCGCTTTGCCAATGAAGATACCCATGAGCTGGATGCTGTTTTTCTGATCAACCAGTCCATCCTTCTTTGCATCGAATGCAAGTCCGGAGAATTTCGTCGCGACCTCGACAAACTGCAACGCTTACGCAGCCGGATGCAGATAGCACCGGAGCACTTTCTTCTCTGTGTCGCCGGGTTGAACGAAGAGCAGGCCCGGGGGCTAAGCAGCATGTACGAGATGACAGTGACAAACGAAAAAAGTATATTTGAGCACGTCAAACAGCTGCTTACCTGCACCTGACAGTAAAAACGCTCTACAGTGATGCCGGCGGAGTTCCACCTCCCCCGCCGGTTCCAGAGCTCGACGGGACATAAGCACCACCGCTGGTTACCGGCCTTGGCGTCAAACCAGTCCCAACGGCTTGCAGCTCAGCCTCGATCCGGACAAGGTTCTTCTGTACCCTGTCGGTCAGGCCGGACTGCGGGTATTTGACCAGAGCACCCTGCAACAGATCCCTTGATGACAGCAGAAGCTTTCGCTTTTCATCCGTATCCCGGCTGTTGGCGGCGCGAACGAATAACTCCGCAGCCTTCTGCCGTGCATCCTGGACTGCAAGTCGAGAAGCCTCCTGCATGTGAGGTCGGGCCTGCGCTTCCAAAGCTGTGTGTTGCAGTCGATTGAAGCATTCAATCGCCTTGTCATATTCCCTGGCCTGCAGATGGGCAACCCCCCGATCGTACTCCTCCTGCAGATTTTTTTCGCCACCGCCGTCAACAACAGGTGTACTCGCAGCCGAACCCGCAGCACCAATAAACGGTTTTTCCTGCGGGGCTGGTGCAGTTGTTCCCTGCCCATCCGGAACCACCGGCAGATCAGCAGCCTTTCGTTCCTCAACCTGGTTTTCCACCCGCCTGACACCCTGACTCAACCAGGCATCCAGCTGCTCTCGAGTGGAACGTTTTATAAGGTTGACGTTTGCTGTCAGTGTTGATGCCGGATAGGCAAGCAAAAACTTATCCGCAAGTTCAGCAACACTGTACCCATCACGTTTGGGAACAAAGGCAAGGTGTCTCTTAAGCAGTACGATATACTCTTTAAATTCAGGCGCCATCAGCGCCGATGATTGCAGTGCGGCAAGTTGCAGACCAGCCCATTCATCACGGCTTGCACCTTTTTCAATGGAAAGTTGAATCAGTTCCTCATACTGTTTACGGGCCTCATCAAAAGATTCTAAACTGAAGTTCACATCAGCAACCTTTTGCAACAGATACAACTGCAGCTCACCCTGCCCTTTTTGTGAGCGAATCCCGGACAACAGATCAGAAAAAACCCGTTTCGCCTCCACTTCCTGATAATTTTTAAGAAGAGCCTGACCGTACTGATACGTTGTTTCCGCAGCCATCACCTGACCCGGGGTTGCAGCAATCCTCGAGTAAAGATTGATGACCTGGTCATAATCATGATTTTCATAGGCAGCCTTAATTTGGGGGTCAGGCTGGATAACCATTGGTTGGCCGGCTGCTTTCAGCTCAGTTAAAAATTTCACACAGCCACTTTCAAGATATTCAATATCCTGCTGATTAAGCCGGAGTAAAGAGGTGCCGGCAAAGACCTGAGCCGCCTCAACCTGGGTTTCCTCCTGCAGCTGCTTCTTCAGGGAGGTGTACTCAAGTAAAATGTGCTGCAGGTGCGAGCGACACTCATCAATCCGGTTCAGTTTCTCCTGCGGCAGCGACATAGAGGCGGTTTTTTGTTCAATGTCCTTCCATTCCTCAATCTTCTTTTCACTGGCTCTGATGCGGCTGTTGATCGAACTCATCACCGGCGTCAGCACGTCCCTCTGTGCAGCTTCGGCCTCTGTCCGGCCGGCCCCTGTCTGCTGTCCGGCCGCCTCCCGGCGGGCCCGTGCATCATAAGGATCCACCACTCCCCCATCCATTGCACAACCGGCAAGAACAAGTACGCAGGTGCCGATGGCGATGACCAACCGTAAGGGTATTAAACAAGATGCATGTTTCATGATTCGCTTATCACAGTAGATGAAAGATCAGACGCACTGTCACTGTTGCCAAAATTCATGGAGCTGGGCAGAGCTGTTTTTATCAATGGTTTATCATTGAACCGGGCAGTCACTATCAACAGCAACACCCGTTACCATAAACGATTGAACAGAGTCTGCACTGTCGGCCCGCCTGGGATGATGCAACCGTACCATGGCCGCTGCGCAGAAAAGATAGCAAATAAGCTTTGACTGGACAATCGCTTTCTCCTCTGCTCTTAAAAAAACCGTACATCAAGGCGATACAACGACAGATGACAGACAGCTCTTTTTGACTTTATTGATTTTTCCAATAGGGCATGAATAATCGATTCGGCTTAAAACGACCATCAGCATCCACGCTCCCAAAACAAAGGCTTGCCGGATATTTTGGGGCAGCTGTCTGTCGCAGCCCGGCCGTCCCTCTGACCGCCCCTCCCTGGCGCGGAAGAACCGGCAGAAACACCTGTTGCACCTCTGGATACTGCAATGTCAGGCCATTAAAAGCCAGGTCGGCAATATCAATTCGATCAGCTATCTTCTCTGTCTCCAACAGACTCTGCACAATGGCGCTCCACGCCGGCAGGGCCCCCACGGATCCGGTAACCCGAAATCCCCCTCTCACCATGGGGGCGTTATGGTCATATCCGGCATACACCCCGACAGTGTACCCTCCATCGAGGACCAGGCTGGACTGATCCGCATTGAGAACAGGCACATACCCTACAAAGGCGGAGTTCCGATACTCGTTGGCTGTCCCTGTTTTCCCGAGCAGCGGATAGGGTTGACCTGATTTCCCGAGCAACCTGTTGCGATCAGCAGCATCACTGCGCAGTTTTACATGATTGAGGGCATATCTTCCCGTGCCGTACGAAATGACATTCTGGAGGATATTGGCTGTGCCGGCAGCACTTTTCGCATCCACCACCCTGACCTTATGCGCCTGTCGCGAGTAGACAACACGGCCTTCCGGTGTTTCGATCCGTTCAATGATGGCGGCACTGTCAGGGTCCACTTTGCCGTCGAGTTCGGCCAGAATTAATGTGGAGGCATCAGCCGAATCGTAGCGAAAACCTGTAATCAGGGTTTCATACATACGGGTAAGTTCCGACAAGGACACCACATTCGATCCGAGCGGAGACGATAAAACCGGTTCAAACCTGCTGTTGACACCACACTCCCTGGCAAACTGCACTAAATACTGCAGGCCAAGCATCACTCTGAAATCACGCACTTCAGCCAACACATCCAATGAGTACAGCGTATCCGGTCCCAACTTCCCCCGTTCAACGTGCAACTGCTGCTCAACCTGCTGCACAGTCGTTGCCGTGACCGTGCCGTTGAGCAGGACCTGATCCTGCCAGAATGTGTCAAGGTCGGCGGCATCAAGGAGCGTCAGATGATCAATAAGCTCAGCCGGGCTGACCGGTACCCAGTGATCCGGTAAGTTCTGGCGCAGGGTGAACACATATCGGCCGCCACCGGTACGCGCCATCTGCCCACCACTCATCGCCATAGCCGACTCCGGATCTTCAAAAATGACATCCGGATTGATACGGTGGCCGGAAAAGGCAAGATCGGTACGAAAAGCCTGCAGAGCCGGAATCAACGAACGGGCGGCATGAAAGTCATCAAAGCGCATGCGCTGCAGCTGATTGTACTCCTCTTCACGACCATCAAAAATAAAGTCCGGCTGCAACGCCCGAACCGCTCCGGCATAGGCGGCGTAATCCAGGTACTGACGTGAAATGGTAATGCCAAAGGAATCACGAATCCTCTCTCGATAACGCTGTTTATCTTCGGTTTTGCCATTCACCACACGAGGAGCCATATCCACTTTGGTCGCTAATTCCCGGATCATAGGCAAGGTAAGATGATCAGTCAGGTGATACAGTAACCAGATAACAGCGACATTTTCAGAGGTAACGCCGGCCCAGCTGAGTGATACAGAGCTAAACGGGCTGTTATGATCCGGTTGGGGTGAATAAGGCCGGTTAGAGAAGACAAAGGTCTGCCGGCTGTTACTGATCATGTCTACAGGACTCCATCCCATCTGAAGAGCTGCAGTTAACAGAAAAGTTTTAAACGTTGATCCCATCAGCCGTTTGGCAGTTGTCGCCCGATTAAAATTGAGGTTCGACATGCCGCCGCTCATGGCTCTGATCGCTCCTTCCTGGACAACAAAAGCCGCTCCCTCAACTTTGGGATATCGCTCAAGATCAAGCAGCAGGCCACCAGTTTCCACACGACCGCGGACACTGGCATACACCTTGTCGCCGACTTTCATCTGGCGCACGAGCGCTTTACGGTCCACCATCGTCGCTGTACCGGCACCCCGCGTATACATGGCATAGGCATTGGCCAGACGCGTCAATCCCGCTGCGTCAATCAGACCTTCAAGGCGACCATCATCAAAGTGCACGCGGACCTCTGGTTCTTTACCCCTGGCATCATGAACAGCAGCGATCAAACCAAAAACAAAGTTACCCGGACTGACATCCTCATCTCCCCGGTATTCCATGTCATTGTACTCGGCTTGCACTTTCGTTTGCTGGTACCCCCGCAAACGCACATCAAGCTGAGAGAGATGTTTTCGTAAAGCCTGCATGGTACTGTGCTGCACTTCCGGATCCAATGAGGTGATAATGCGGACGCCGGAAGTGGAAATGTTTGAAATACCGTTCTCCTCAAGAGAGTCGGCAATAAATGGCGTCTCCACCCCTTCCCTGACCAGGTCCATTGCCGTGCTCTGAGAAAATCCCATCTTCCCCTGCTTAAAGACAAGATCATCTGTCTGCAAAGAGGTGTACTCAGCCTCGCTGAGCATGCCTTCTTTACGCATCTGATCAAGAACGTAACGGACACGCTCGTCGATACGCTGCCGGACCTCTTCAGCATTGGCCAAATTTTTCTTTAAGAAAGGGTTATAGTAATTGGGCCGCTTGACACTGCCGGCGATAAACGCACACTCCAGTAATGTGAGCTCTTCCGGTTCCTTATCAAAAAAATATCGGGCAGCAACACCAAGCCCATGGCCATTGCCACTGACAAAAAACTGATTGGTATAAAACTCAAAGATCTTTTCCTTGCTGTACTTACGCTCCAGCCGCAAGGCGTACACCAGCTCCTTCAGTTTGGCCCTGATGCTTCGTGATTCCCGTTTAAATAAATTTTTGGCGGTCTGCTGGGTAATGGTACTCCCCCCCTGCACTACCCGACCGGCCCTCAGATTGGCAATCGACGCCCGGATGATTCCAGATATTTCAAAACCGACATGGTGAAAAAACTGCTTGTCTTCAGCGGCCAATAAAGCACTGACAAATGCTTTGGGGATATCTTCATACGACACGTACTGACGATGAATCCCCTCGAAGATCACCCCTAGTTTCGTCTGTCCGTCACGATAATAGACCGGGCTTTCCCGACCTAAAATTTCACTAATAGCTGCTTCTTCAGTCTCCGGTGCCGGTGCCAGAACAATAAAATAATAAAAACTTCCCGCTCCAAGTGCGGCAAGCAGGATCAGCAGAAAGAGAAAGAGAGCACAACAGTACTTTATGAGTTTCAGCATACAGGTTAAAAAAATATGTTTCACTTGTGCAGTTGACTGATACAATCTCCACACGATCCAAAAAAGTATCGTCAACGTGCTGCAAGCTTCTATTCATGCACACAACGCGAGAAGTTGTAGCATGTTCCTAAAAAAAAGGGTGTTTTTTTTACCGTCGCAAACAAACGACAGGTTAACACACAGCTCGGGCCACACACCCCCTTCCCTGTACTGAGAACAGAGTGGCTCCACATAAGATTTTTGCGGAAACAGCCAGTGACATTCACGTTAAATTCATCTTTTAACAGAACTCTCCTCATTAAAAACCGGGGATAGGTTGATAATCATTTCATTAATATTTGCAATCGAAAAATCGGAAAACATAAAGTACACAAAAAACAGAGCAGCGTGAAAAAGGCGGAAAAAAGAAACAAAACAACGCAAACAAAGACTTTTGCTTGTCATTCTTGTGGTGAAAAGTTAAATAGAAACGTCGTACTTTTTCTCAAACAGCAATCAGATCAAAATGATATCGCTTTAAATGCAGCATAATTCATTGCATACATCACACTATTCCATATGAAAACATCGACCACTTTGCTGACGCACTGTTTGATCCTGTTTCTTGCACTTTCCTTTTCAGCCTGTACCACGCACTCTCCAGCACCGGTTGAGTCGTACAGCAATTACGGCAAAACAGATATATCACATGATGTGGAAGAAGAGGATGTCGAGCCGGCAGAGCCCGAGGAAACCGCCCTCGAAGAACTTGAAGCACTGAATAAACCCGGTATGTGGGAGTATGGAGCCAATCAAAACTATTCTCCCGAAAAGTTCGGAATTGATCCTTCCAGATACGATTTCCCCATCACCATCAACAAACAGGTTCTGTACTACCTGGAACTCTTTCAAGGCAAACAGAGAAATTATTTCAGCCAGTGGCTCGCCCGATCCACCATCTACCAACCCTATATCGAGTCGGAACTGAAGAAGGCTGGTCTACCCCGGGATCTCGTCTATCTTGCGATGATCGAATCGGGTTTCAATCCCTCGGCCTACTCACCGGCCAATGCCTGCGGTCTCTGGCAATTTATTGCCGGTACGGGCACCCGATACGGACTCAAGATCGACTCATGGGTGGATGAACGCCGGGAACCGGAAAAGGCCACCAAGGCGGCCACGCGCTATCTCGCCAATCTGTACAATCAGTTTGGTGACTGGCATCTTGCGGTTGCAGCGTACAATGCCGGCGAGGGTAAAATAGGCAATGCCATGAAGACCCACAATGCCAAAGATTTCTGGGAGGTCGCTGTTTCCGATGGTATTTTCATGGAGACCAAACGCTATGTTCCCAAACTGATCGCTGCCATCATCATTGCACGCAATCCGGAACAGTACGGTTTCAGGAACACGCAGTACATGCAACCCACTCAATATGAGGTCATCAGTGTACCGGGCGGAGTCAGCCTTGATGCCGTTGCCGCCACCGCCAATACCTCGGTAAAGACATTGCGCTCTTTAAACAACGAGTTACGAAAAAGTCAGACTCCTCCGAGCCAAAAGTACACGCTCCGCATTCCTGTCGGCACCAAAGAACTAATTGCCGCGAATATCAATAAACTGCAACCAGTGACGACCACTGTTTTTATCACCCATGTGGTTAAAAAGAATGAAACGCTGACCAGCATCTGCAAAAAGTATGGCACCAACAAAACAGCACTGCTCAAGGCCAACAATCTCCGTTCTTCCCGGCTTCCACAAGGGCTCCGGCTTCGTATCCCGTCGACGTCAACCAAATACCTTGTGGCTCAAAAACATCAACAACCTGTTGGACGCATAGCGATTGCCGGTAAAAAAGGCAATCAGCCACAGCAAACCACCTATACGTTGAAATCCGGCGATACGCTGGAAGCTGTGGCCAAAAAACACCAGATCCCGCTTAAAAACCTTCTCGCTTTAAATAAACTTGACGCAAAAACCATTGTCAAACAGGGTCAACAGATCACCCTGCGTTCCACAGCTGCCCCGCAAAAAACAGCGGGTTCTCCTTCTGTTGCCCATAAGAACGCTTCTGTTGCAAAAATAGCGACCAACATCAAGGTGGCGGCACACAAACAAGCCTCCCCACCGACCCCAAAAGCTGGTCTTGCTAAAACACAACTCAAACCAGTGGTAAAATCTGTCGCATCCTCACCACAGAAAAAAATACCCAACACCTGGTATGTGGTCAAACAGGGTGACACCCTGTCGGGCATCGCCAAAAAATTTCAAACATCTCCTCAAGATCTTCGCAGCTGGAACAGACTCAGCAGTACAACTGTGCAGATCGGCAACAAGCTCATTGTAAAAAAAGGGTAATCCCAGCCGCAGATACGCACTTTACATATCCTCCGTCAGCAATGAATTGAGATCTTTTCAGCTCGCGATTTTGCATTTTTCGTCAACAGGGTATGATTGCAGTGTCTCTGAAGGGACTGCCATATTTCCCACACCCGGTCGACACAGGCAACCAGCACATCGGCCATGAAACGTACCGTTCTTCTCACCGGAGCAACCGGCTATATTGGACGACGTTTCGAAAAAATACTGCGAACCCGTCCTGATATACATCTGCGCCTGCTGGTTCGTCATGTTCAAAAGTTTACTCAACACCCCTCTTCTGATGTAGATATAATCGAAGGAGACACGTTGAGTTTACCGATCTTACAACACGCTCTCACCGGGGTTCATACCGCTGTCTATCTTGTACAACCGGTAGAGGAAAACCGCCGACTCAGTCACCTCAACCAGATCAGTGCCACACATTTTCTCCGTGCCTGCCTGACCCAGGGGGTTAAAAAGATAATCTACCTGAGTGGCCTTGAGGCTCATGGATCAGGTTCTTCACAGATACCAAGCCATACTGTGACGGGTAAAATACTCTCCAGCCGTCCAGACCGCATTCGTACTCTTTGGTTGCGGACAGGTATCATCATCGGCTCCGGCAGTCACAGCTTTGAAATACTTCACGATTTAGTGAAAAAAACTCCTGCCATGGTCATGCCCCGCTGGGCAGCAACCAAAACCCGGTGCATAGGGGTAGAAGATGTTATTGCTTATCTTAATGCGGCTCTTGATGTAACACCGGATGAAAACGTAACGGTTAACATCGGGCTTCCTCAGATAACCTTTCTGGAGATGCTGCGCCAGGCGGCTCAGGTCATGGGGATCCGTTGTCGGCTCTTACCCGGCTTTCCCTCTGCTCCTCGCCTCAGCTCCTCATTGCTCATGCTGTTGACGCGAGTTTCCTATCAAAGAGCAGCTGCACTCATTAAGGCATTACAAGCAAAAGCAGTGGATGAGAACACCTCTGCCAACCAGTATTTTCCCCAGATCAGACTTCACCCGTTTCCAGAGACGATACGCCAGGCTCTTGATGAAGTACACAAGGACCATGTCTTGAGCCGCTGGTGTGACTCCACCCCGGGCCCTGTCTGTGATATCGACAAACCCCTCACCACAAACCGAAAAATCTTCTACGATGTCCGTACCATCTCCATCACCGGTATAGCGCCGGAACAGGTCTTTGCCATCGTGACACGTATTGGTGGTAAAAATGGGTGGTTCTCTTATTCATTTTTATGGAACCTGAGGGGATGGCTGGATAAAATCGTCGGCGGATACGGAGTAAATCGGGGACGAAGAAAAATTTGCGACCTGCGCATCGGCGATGCTTTGGACTTCTGGAAGGTTGCAGACCTCATTCCCGACAAACGGCTGCTCCTGGTGGCCCAGCTGAAGCTCCCGGGAAAAGGGTGGTTGGAGTTTGATATTCAACAGGAGACGCTGAGACAAACTGCTGGTTTTGTGCCCAACGGTCTTATGGGATACCTGTACTGGTATGCGGTTCTTCCTTTCCACAACCTGGTTTTTCCCCGCCTCTGTCAGCAGATTGCAACTCGTGCTCTCAAAAGACAGACCTCTCTTTCTTAAAGCAAAGTGAATGCACAGCACGGTAATATCGATCTGTGACGTCTGTTGAGCTCATTTGTTATAGCTCCACAAGACAATATAGAGTACAGACTTGGCAAAAACGACCCGCACATTCATCAACCGGTAATGGCTGTATTCTGAAACTGAAGTGCGTGTGGACATTTACTATACTAACGGATCTTGCCATGCATGACAAAACGACTGCACCATCTGCACTGACCAGTGCACAGAAAAAATTCCTGCGCAGCCGGGCCCATCATCTTGCCCCGGTTGTCTATGTCGGCAAGGAGGGATTCTCACCCACCATGTGCCAGGCTCTCAAGGCTGCTTTAAAGACGCATGAGTTGATTAAGGTTAAAATTGGGCAGAACTGCCCTGTGGAAAGAAAAGTTGCGACACAGGAACTGGTTGACATCACTGGAGCTGACCTGGTGCAGTCTATTGGTCGGGTCGTTACCCTTTATCTGGCGAATCCTGACCTGCCGCCGGAAAAACAGCTTAAACTTATGACAGCCGCCACAGACCATTGATGCGATGGGCATAAGGGGAATTGAGCACGACTGTGTACCCCCAAGCAGAACGCCATCCCGCGCACAGCCGACCGGGTGCCGTTATTGTCTTTAAAAAAAGTACTGAACGCGAAAATAGCGGCTAGAGGTCTCCTCTGTCAAAGAGGTCTCGACGGTCTTCAACAAACCAATGAATGAACCTCTCCAACCCGTTTTGCAAAAAACGATCAAAATCCCAGGGGTCATTTGAGAGCATTGTCCGGCAGTCCTGCCGGATAGCATATACATAGGCTTGCTGGTTACTGCCATCAGCCAGGATAACGTTGACAAGCACACGTTCATACTTGTCACCTTCAAAGGCATCGAGCTTTTCAACTGCCTGCTCATCTAATCCCCAATAAAGCTTGCCGCAGACAAGAGAACCCTCTTGCGGCACAATCCCGGGATATTCTGAACCACGAACTCGGTATCTTGCCCAATCAATCAATGTGGCTTCCCGGCCCTCATAGGGCTGACCGGTTACAACCTTCATCACGAGTGGAGACTGTAAAGTCCCATAACAAAACAAGGCTGTTTTCTCCATACTCTCGACCACTCTTCAGCTGATTTGTGGGGCCTTTCGACTCCCTGCATTACCATTCCAACGCTACAACCATTACAGATGCTTCATTTTTCGGCAAACAACAACACGCAGTCCTTTCTCCTTTTTGATACACGCAACTGCGTACATTTCCTCCGTCCCGTCCATCGGAGTGGGGCAAGAACGACAGAATATGTACGAATCAAAACAAAGGCTGAAGTTACTCGATTATCGGTTAAATTCCAAGTGCATAAGCAGTATATCAAAAAAATCAGCCCCCCTGCAGAACCGAGAGCAAAAACCTGCCGTCAACAAAAGGTCCATTCAGCGACCATTTTTTGTACTGTTCAACAACCGGAAGGTTGAGTATAGTACAATTTTTTTTCTTAGATATATGTACTGCTGTACTCTCATGCTATCCGTACAAACAACCTGCTCCTGCAAGAGCAGGAAAACGTGTTTGTCGCTCAGTAAGAAACACCGAAGGAGACTCTATGAATAACCTGCAACAGTATGACCCTGAAATCTTTCATCTGATTGAACAGGAAGAACGACGCCAAAGGGACAAAATTCGTCTCATTGCTTCTGAAAATTATGTATCAACTGCAGTCATGGCGGCCACCGGTTCAGTTCTGACCAATAAGTACTCAGAAGGATATCCCGGGAAACGGTATTACGAGGGCCAACAGTACATTGACCAGGTTGAGAGCATAGCTATAGAACGGGCAAAAACTCTTTTCAAGGCAGAACATGTCAATGTGCAACCCTACTCCGGATCTCCGGCTAACCTGGCAGTCTACCTCGCCTTTCTCAAGCCCGGTGACACAATTCTCGGTATGGCCCTTCCCCATGGCGGCCATCTTACGCATGGCGCCAAGGTCTCCATCTCCGGCAAGTATTTCAATGCCGAATTCTATACTCTTGACGAGACCACGGGCCGCCTTAACTATGACGCTATTCGCGAAACAGCCCTGCGCTGCAAGCCAAAAATTTTAATTGCCGGCCACTCGGCCTATTCACGTATCCTGGATTTCCCTGCATTCAGAAAAATCGCAGATGCCTGTGGAGCTCTTCTGCTCGTTGATATGGCCCATTTCGCCGGCCTGGTGGTGGGAGGTGTGCATCCCACTCCCATCCCCTATGCTGATGTGGTCACAACCACGACCCACAAGTCACTGCGTGGTCCACGTGGCGCCATGATCTTCTGTAAACAAGAGTATGCTGCAGCCATTGACAAGGCCGTCTTCCCAGGCTTGCAAGGTGGTCCGCATAACAACACCACCGCAGCCATTGCCGTAGCCCTGAAGGAGGCTGCAACCGATGACTTTCGACTCTATGCGCAACAGATTGTCAAAAACGCTCAGGCCCTGGCAGCGACCCTGCTTGACAGAGGGTTCAACCTCGTTACCGGTGGAACAGAGAATCATCTCATGCTCATCGATCTGACCAACAAGGGAATAACCGGAAAAGTTGCAGCCAAAGCACTTGATGCCGCAGGTATTGTCCTTAATTACAATGCTGTTCCTTACGATACGCGCAAGCCTTTTGATCCAAGCGGCATACGCCTGGGCTCCGCTGCAGTGACTTCACGGGGGTTCAAGGAAGAGCAGATGGTGCAGATCGGCAAATGGATCGATGCCATTGTAGCCGATCCATCCAACCTTCAATTACAACAGGAAACTGCAACAGCTGTGCAACGTCTCTGTATCGGCTTTCCAGCTCCCGGCCTGGAGCACCTGGCAGCCTGAACACACAACCGACACTATACTCAAGATCAAAGGGAAGACCGGTACATATCGGCTTCCCTTTTTTCTGCCCTCACCAGGATACATCAATGTAACGATTGCACGACCGTACTGGCGTAATCGACAAGTTTTCCCGGGAAAACACCAAGCAGCGTGATCATAATGACCAAAACAATACCGCTGAGCTGCACCATCGGTCCAACCGCAATAGCTGGTCTGTCCTCAGGCTCAACCGTATAGACGACCTTGACAACCGACAGGTAGTAATAAATGGCAATGGCGGTGTTGATTACAGCCAAACAGACCACAAGTAAATGATCTGCACGCAGCACAGTGGTCAACACCAGAAACTTGCCCATAAAGCCGATAAACGGGGGTATGCCGGCCAATCCAAACAACCCGGTGGCCAGCACAAACGCGAGCATTGGCTGTCGTTTGTACAATCCGCTTAAATCATCAATTCGTACATTCTCACCACCTTGAGAAGCCTGATTAATGACCAGAAAACAGGCCAGATTCATCAGTACATAACCGGCAATATAGTAAATCGCCACGCCATATCCTTCAGCCTTGAGGGTCAGCAGTGCCAAGAGGATAAAACCGGCATGGGCAATGCCTGAAAATCCAAGCATCCGCTTCAAATCTTTTTGTACCAGAGCACAGAGATTCCCGTAAAACATCGAACACAGAGCCAGAACAGCAAGCAACTCCACGACCATTGGTGCATGACCGGTCGGCAGAATAAAAAATCGAATCAGGAGGGCTACAGCTGCAAATTTAGGGAGTGTTGCTATGACACCGGCAGTCGCATTGCATGCACCTTGATACACATCCGGTACCCAAAAATGCATGGGAAATGCGGCCAATTTGTAAAGAAAGCCGGCTTGAACCATGAGAATGGCAATCACCACAACAGGCTGAGGCGGACTGTTTCCCAAAAAGACTAAAATGTCTTTCAGATAGGTGGTACCGGTCAGGCCGAAGAGGAGGCTCATCCCGTACAGCATAAATCCGGTTGCCATGATACCAAACAGAATATACTTCATACCGGCTTCCATCTGCATACGAAGACCGGTACGATCATCCCGCATGGGAACCAGAAGGTAGAGAGCAAAAGAAGAGAGCTCCAATGACACAAGAATCGCAATAAGTTCAACCGAACTTACAAGCATCATCAGGCCGAGTACACAGAGCAGAAGGAACAGATAGTACTCTGCATGGATGTCTATACTTACCCCTTTGAGATTTTTTACAAAACCAAGGCTGATGAGCAGGGAAAAAGCGATTAATACCTTAAACAGTTGCGAATACTGATCAACAGCATACGCACCGTAAAACAGCAGCCCCTGGGAGTGAAACGAAAGCAGAGTCGCAACGAATGTTGCCGTGCCAAACACCAAAGCCACTGCGTAGGACAGTCGCTCAGAAGGTGTCTTGGCAAGACTGACCAGAAAAAGAGTCAGCGCGCCAGCGGCCAGAACAAGTTCGGGAAAGATAGTCATATATATGCCTTGCAACGTATTGCCTCAACCTGAACCGCTGACAGCGGTCCGATCATCAATGGATATGAAAACCCAAAACAGAAGGAATGCATCAATGCCACAGCACACTGGCTACCTGTTGGTGTTGTTGCCAGTCCTGCAACTGTTCAAGTAAATGGTTTACCGATCCATGGATCAGGTTAACAAAGGGCTGCGGTCCCAACCCTATCCAAAAAACAAACAGCAGGAAAGGCGTGAGCACCACTACTTCCCGAACACCGAGATCGGTCAGATACGATTGATCAGGATTAGCTGTTCCTCCCCAGACAATTTTCTGCAGCATCCTCAACATATAGGCAGCGGCCAGCACGGCACCCGGGATAGCTGCCAGGGCCAATGCAGTGTTGTGTTGGAATGCCCCGGCCAGCACCATAAATTCACCGATAAACGAATTGGTTCCAGGAAAGGCGAAAGCGGAAAGTGAAAAAAAGGTCAGCAGTGTGACAAACCAAGGCATATACCGCCCCACACCCGTTGCCAGGGCCAATTCCCGACTATGGGTGCGTTCATAGATCATACCCACTAAAAGAAAGAGAGCACCGGTCGTTACACCGTGATTGACCATTTGTAAGATTGCGCCTTCAACTCCGCGGGTGTTAAGAACGAAGATCCCCAGGGTGACGAACCCCATGTGCCCTACCGAAGAATAGGCTATCAGCTTTTTCATATCCTGCTGCGCCAAAGCAGTGAAACCACCATAAATAATACCGGCTATCGATAACCAGAGAATGGGTGTTGCTAAAAGGAAGGTGGCATCAGGTGTGATGGGCAGGCAAAAGCGGAGCATGCCGTATGTTCCCATTTTGAGCAGGACCGATGCCAGGATAACGGATCCCGCGGTCGGCGCCTCCACATGAGCTGCAGGCAACCAGGTATGGAAAGGAAACATCGGTACCTTGATGGCAAAGGCCAAGAAAAAGGCTAAAAATACAAGAATCTGAAAGGTAAGTGAATACGGTTGCCACATCATCTCAGGGATAAAGAAACTGCCTGACTTGAGATAGAGGGCTATGATGGCTACCAGAAGAAGGACTGATCCGGCAAGGGTGTACAGGAAAAATTTAATCGAAGCGTACACCCTGCGTGGACCACCCCAAACAGCTATCAGCAGGTACATCGGGATTAACATAAATTCCCAGAAAATATAAAACAGGACAAAATCAAGCGCCACAAACACGCCTATCATGGAGGTTTCCATGACCAGCAGGCAAAACATAAAAGGTGCCACCCGCTGTTGGATGTACTTCCAGGATGCCAGTACGCAAAACGGCATGATGAGCGTTGTCAGAAGGACCAGAAGAATTGAAATGCCGTCTACACCGACAATATAGTTGATGTGAAACCGTGGAATCCACGAGTAGGCTTCGGCTAACTGGTACTTCGTACTGCTGCTATCAAAACTTATGAGCAGGGGAATCGAGCTGACGGCAGTTACCCCGGTAACAAGTAACGCCCAGAAGCGGGCAAAAGTTTGTCCATGGAAAAACAGTAAGACAACAGCTCCGACCAGGGGGAGAAAAATGAGAAAACTCAGGAGAGGAAACCCCTCTTTGATAAGCAATAATTCCATCTTTCCTTCCCTTTAGAGCAACTGATAGAAAATAAAGGTGACCAGCAAAATAGCAGCAAGCGTAAACACTGCATACAAAGTCAGCTGGATTTGGCCGCTCTGCAGGATGCGAAGCCTGTTACCGGTCCCTTTCACCGACCTGGCAAGACCGTCAACGACCCCATCAATGGCGTGCCAGTCAAACCAGCTCCAAAAGCGGCTGACAACCATCAAACAATAAATGCCCACCGTCCGGTAAGCTTCCCCCCATGCTGTATCAAGCCACTGCAGTGGATGCCTGACCAGCCATAAAAAGGCGCATCCCACATGCCGGTACAGCCAATCAAGATCAACCAGGAGGCGATCAACCGGTTCAAGGTATCGTTTCAGCAAAACAAAGGCCAACGTTGCAAACCCGAGTAACTGCAGGGTTTCCACAAAATGATAGAGGGTATGTGGTGTATAGGCGGACGCATAGGGTAGAAGCGCGTAGAGAAAACCGGGCCCGGTGCCGACCAGAATACAGAGGGTGGCACCCAGAGTCATGGCGACCAGCATGTTCCAGGATGGATCGGCTGCCCGCTCCCACGTGGATCCGGTACAGTTGTTCCGTCCAAAAAAGAGGAAATAAGGCAACTTGAGTCCATTGTACAGAAAGGTTCCGGTGGCACCAAACATCAACAACCATGGAGCCCAGTTGAGGTGGTGTTCAAACCCAGCGGTGATGATCATCGATTTGCTGGCGTATGCAGCGAAAAATGGAGCCCCTGAAATCGACAGACAGCCGACAAGAGTAAAAAAGAAGGTGACAGGCATCTTGGCATGCAGTCCACCTAACTCTGTGAACTTGGTCTTCCCGGTCATGTACAAAACCGCTCCGGTTCCCATAAACAGCAGACTTTTATACAGGATATGGATAACTGCATGGGCAACGGCTCCATTGATGGCCAGCTCAGTCCCTATACCGATACCGGCAACCATATACCCTACCTGTGATACAATCGACCAGGCCAGCAGCTTACGGATATCATTTTCCATAACCGCATAAATAACACCGTACAGCGCCATGATAACGCCAAGTACGATGAGAATATCCATACCGGCAAAGCCCCGTGCCAGGGCATACACTGCTGTTTTGGTGGTAAAGGCACAGAGAAAGACCGCACCATTGAACGAGGCTTCAGAGTAAGCTTCGGGTAACCAGGAATGTAGGGGAACGATGGCGGCATTTAACCCGAAACCAATCAGAATGAGCCAGGTGGAGAGATCAGGGGCAGTGACATCCAAATGCGTGAAAACAAGATTACCCACCGAATTATAGTGTAAGACGATACCGCCAAGCAGCATAATACCGCCGATGGTATGGATAAGAAGATAACGATACCCAACCTGTATCGATTGTGGACCCCTTCTGAACCAGATGAGAAAAACCGAGGAAAAAGCCATCATCTCCCAAAATACAAAGAGGCTGAGATAATCGCCGCTATAAATGACACCAAGGGATCCAGCCGCATACAACCAGGCAGCGATGTGCTCTGCAGCCCGATCAACATGCAGTCCGTACAGCGTCCCAAGAACGGCCATCAGGGCCATGATCAGGGCAAATACCGTGGTCAGCCTGTCGATGCGACCAAAGACCAGTTGCCACTCGAGAAATGACACCACTCCGAAATTACCGGTCAATGAACTGTTGAACACCACCGTCACCAGGGTCAGCAGGGGAATGAAAAAGAGGTACGGCTGCCGCAACGGTCCACGAATGAATGGCACAAGAAACGCACCCAGTATCAGCAGCAAAGAGGGGTGGATGAAACCAAAGCTCATTCTTCTTCCTCACAGATTGGAGTCAGGGAGCGATCATATATGTCGGTCGGGGCCTGAATACCGGAACGTCCGAGCCATCGGGCAATGCCGATGATCACAACTGCGGCGATAAAACCGAACAGCGACCAGAAAAAAGGTACATGCTGCTCAGCCCACGAATGAGCGCTTCCAGAGTCAACCACTAAAGACGCACCGGCAATCAGCACCAGCAGCGTCCAACCAAGTGCAACCAGTGTTTTTTGTCGGGTTTGTAAAAAAGTCGTACAGTTGGTCATCCTGTTATCATCCATACAAATTGCATCATGAAGTTAGGGTAAATGCCGATAATCACCGAAACAGTCACCGCAATCAACAACGGGATAAGCATACTGAGTGGTGCTTCTTTAATGCCGCCCGTCACCTCTCCTTCCGGTGGCTTTCCGAAAAAAGCCTTATAGGTGACCGGCGCAAAGTAAGCGACATTCAACACCGTGGAAGCTATCAGAATGAGAACAATACCCACTTGATGTGCCTCCATCGAACCGACCAGCAAATACCATTTAGATACAAAGCCCGCTACCGGCGGTACACCGATCATGGAAAGAGATGCCACAGCAAAGGCCCCGAATGTGAAGGGCATAACTCGCCCGAGTCCACCCATTTCCGAGATACACTTCTTATGAGCTGCGATGTAAATGGCACCTGCGCAAAAGAACAGGGTTATCTTGGAGAAGGCATGATTGACAATGTGGAGGAGTCCGCCTTCTATGGCGTGTGGTGTCAGGAGCGCCACTCCGAGGATAATATAGGACAGTTGGCTCACCGTTGAATAGGCGAGTCGTGCCTTCAGGTTATCCTTGGACAGGGCAATCATCGATGCCACGATAATTGTAAAACCGACAAAGTAGGCGGTTGGTATCCCAAGGTTCAGACTGTCCATGAGATCAACGCCAAAGATGTACAACATGGTTCGGGTCGTACAGAACACGCCGACCTTGACCACAGCCACTGCATGGAGAAGGGCGGAGACCGGAGTCGGGGCCACCATTGCACCGGGAAGCCAGTGATGAAAAGGCATGATCCCGTTTTTGGCAAACCCGAAGAGACAAAAGATATAGAGCATGATCACTACCCACTCAGTAGTGGAGGCAGGGATGATGCCGGTATTGATATTGTGTGGAAAATCCAGCGTTCCGGAAAGAACATAAATAAGAATCAACGCCGGCAGGAGAAAAAATTTGGCTGTTGCGGTCAGATACACAATGTACTTTCTGGCCCCCTCATACGACTCTTCATCTTGATGATGCGCCACCAGCGGATAGGTGCAGATCGAGACAATCTCATAAAAAAGATACAGGGTCAGCAGATTGTCGGAAAAAGCCACACCTATGGCCCCGAAAATCGCCAGGGCAAAGCAGGCATTGAACCTGGTCTGGCACGGTTCATCATGGGCCCGCATATACCCCAGGGAATAGAACACGGCTATCATCCATAATGATGAAGCCACCAGGGCAAAGATCATGGAAAAGCCGTCTGCCCGAAGGGTGATCGACAGGCCGGGAAGGAGTTGAAAGATCGGGTACACCAGGGTTTGTCCGGATTGCAGTGCCGGAATAAACGACAGCACCATCAAAAACAACAAAACCGATGCGCTTGACGAGACAAACTCCCTTAAATTCGGATGTTCCCGCAACGTCATGACCACCAGACTGCCGAACAACGGTATGATGACTGCCAGTAAAAGATTCGAATTTTCTATGATATCGGCATGAACAAGAAGGGTTTCCATAGACCAGTTCTCCGTTTACCCTTGCAGGTCGACAAGATCTTCAGTGTCGACCGATTTGTAGTTCCGGTAGACGGCAATCATGATACTGACAGCAATGGCGGCTTCGGCAGCGGCAATCGCCATGATAAACAGTGCAAAAATCTGACCAGTAGCAGGATCAGGGGCTAAGAATCGACTGAACGCAATAAAATTAGTGGATGCAGCGGAAAGAAGCAGTTCGGATGAAATCAACATGCCGATGACCGTGCGTCGTGTGACCATGCCGTACATGCCAAAAGCAAACAACAGGGCGGCCAGCACCAGGTAAGTTGTCAGGCAGTTGTGCAAATTCAGAAGAAACATAGATCAACTCCTTCCCTTTCGCGCCAGGACCAAAGCACCTATAATAGCCATTAACAGAACAATGGAGATGAGTTCGAAGACCATGGAATGAGTCGTTAAAAGGGATAAGCCGATTGCCTCAATATCCCCTGATTTCTGACGTGGCCAAGGCTGCCACTGGGTTCTGGCGACGAGGACCGTCAACCCCGCAAACAGCAATCCGCCGACCCCGAGGGCAAGGGGCCCCGCCAGAGCTGCAGGATTTTTCATACCTGAGAGCTTGCCGGCATCCGGCGTAGCCATCATAATTCCAAAAGCGATCAGAACCGATACAGCGCCGACATAGATCAACAGCTGCATCATCGCCAGAAACGGACTGAGCAGATAGTAATACACTATGGCTAACCCGGAAAAACAGACAGCCAGACCGGCGATCGCACGGACTAAACGCATTGAACGCACTCGCCCCCCGCTTGCCACGGCGACAACGGCACCTGCAACAACAAGAAACACGGCCATCAGAAAGATCAACCCGACCATTGCCTCTGCAGAAAAAAGATCGGCAGGAGCTTCGGTCTGACAGATTATTTCTTGCATCTGTTCTGTTCCTCCAATCTTTTCATTAAATCCATATAGATAAAATCGTCTTTATCGAAACTGACAAGATTGTAATCCCTGGAAAAACGCAGCGCATTAAACTTACAGCTTTCAACACACAGACCACAGAGGCTGCACTTGCTGAAATCAAGGATATACCGGGTCAACACCCGCCCCTTGCCGCTCTCCGCCTTTTTACCCTCCAGTGTAATACAGTTGGACGGGCAGGCCCTGGGACAGGCCCCGCAGACAACGCAGTTCGGCAGACCGGTTTCCTCATTGCCGATCAACTCAGTATGCCCGCGAAACAACGGCGTCATGGTCGGTACTTCGTACGGATACTGTTCCGTAACCACCGGACTGAAAAACTCCCGTGCAGTGATGGCGAGCCCGGTGAGCAGGCTTTTACCGCCATAAATAATATCTGTCCAATATTGGTTCATCGTCAAAACACCTTAATCAAAGCGGCTGTAATCAAAAGATTCGCAAAAGAAAAAGGAATCAGAAACTTCCAGGAAAGATTCAGGAGCTTATAGATCTGCGTGCGCGGATAGGTCCAGCGAATCCAGATAAATGTAAAGATAAGGATATAAATTTTAATTAAAAACCACCAGACACCCGGTGTCAGACCAAGGGGGCAGTCCCACCCTCCGAGAAAGAGCGTCGTCGTCAGACAAGCACCAACCACGATGTTAAGATACTCGCCCATCATGAAAAGGCCGAACCCCATGGAACTGTATTCCGTCATATATCCGGCCACCAGTTCACTTTCCGCCTCAGCCATATCAAACGGTGCCCGGTTGGTCTCCGCAACAGAGCAGATGAAAAAAATGATAAACGAGATCCACATGGTCAGAAAATGACCATTTTCCAGACGGAAAACATTCCAGTGCCAGAACCCACCCTGCTGCTTAAGAGCGATCTCCCGCAGTTCAAGGGAGCCGGTGAGCAGCACCACTGTGATGACTGTCACCAGCATTGGGATTTCATAAGCCAGATTCTGGGAGACGGCCCGAGCCGAGGAGATGATGGCGTACTTGTTTCCGGAAGCCCAGCCTCCCAGAAGCACAGCCATCATCCCGATTGATGCCAGGGCAAAAAGTAAGAGGACAGACAGCTCAATAGCACGTGCCTGAATGTTTGCTGAAAAAGGTATCGCCACCATCGAGGTCATGGCCGGAATCATAGCCAAAACCGGTGCTGTGCGAAAAAGGATATGGTCAACACCGCGCGGAACCAGGAGTTGCTTGCTCAACAGCTTCACACCATCGGCTATTGGTTGGAGCAAACCGGCATACCCCACCTCACAGGGGCCGATACGACGCTGAATCCGGCCGGCTCCCTTTCTTTCACACCAGCCGAGATAGGCGGCATTGAGTCCGGCAAAGACCATGATACCCACCAGATAAAGCAGGGCACGCCACACACTTGTTTCCATCAATGACTCCTCCGCCGGTCAGCGATCTATTTCGGGAATAACCAGGTCAAGGCTCCCCATGAAGGCCAAAGCATCTGCCAGCAGCATGCCTTCAGCGACTTCGCCGAACAGACTCAGGTTGGAAAAGGTTGGTGAACGCAGTTTCAGTTTGTAGGGATTTTTGTCTCCATCACAGACCAGTCGGTGACCGAGTAACCCTCTGGCAGTTTCAACCGCCGAATAGTAGTAACCGGCATCGGGTTTCAACTGCCGTGGTGCCTTGCCCATCACCGGACCGGCAGGCAGCTTGTCAAGCGCCTGTTCGATGATACGCATCGACTGCTCAATTTCATGCATGCGGACCATGTAACGAGCCATGGAATCGCCTTCCGGAAAAACCGGGATATCAAAATCAAACTCCGGATAAACCGAGTACGGTTCATTTTTACGGACATCGTAGTTGATGCCTGAACCGCGGGCCACAGGTCCGGTTGCACCGTAACGACGACATTGCTCAGCTGAAACAAAACCGATATCTTTAATTCGTTTTATGAGAATAATATTGTGTGTGACCAGATCATGATACTGGCGCGGCAGACGGCTGCGAAGCCGTTTGATAAAGTCACGGGTACCGGTGATGAACTCATCGTCAATGTCGTTTAAGACGCCACCGAAACGCATGTAGCAGTACGTCAACCGCGATCCTGTGACACGCTCAAGCAGATCAATAATTTTTTCGCGATCATCAAAGGCATACAACAGCGGAGTAAAGCCACCCAGATCCAAAAGAAATGCCGCCCACCACAAGAGGTGGCTGGCTATACGGTTGAGTTCAACGGTGATAACCCGGATATACTCGGCACGTTCAGGGACTTCAATGTCGGCTGCCTTTTCAACGACCAGGGCCCAACCATGGTTAAAGGCAAGGGCATGCAGGTAATCCATACGGGCGGTATTGGGCATAAACTGAGCAAAGATGCCGTCTTCCGCCATCTTTTCATGCATGCGATGAATGTATCCCAATACCGGTTCCGCCTTGACAATATACTCGCCATCCATGGTGAGCTTCACCCGGAGGACACCGTGGGTGGCAGGGTGCTGCGGCCCCAGATTGAGAACAAAAACTTCATCCGACCGCAGATGGAGAGGAACGCTCATGGGGTATAATCCTTGAGGAGGGGATGGAAATCAGCATCTTCAGGCAGCAGGATGCGGATCAGGTTTGGATGACCCTGAAACTGTATTCCATAAAAGTCATAGGTTTCTCGTTCATGCCAGTCAGCAGCCGGAAAAACCGAGGAGACCGTCGGTACGACCGGATTATTGCGGGGAAGAAATGTTCTGACCATGACCCGGCAATGTTCACCGCCCAACCGATTGTAATCGTACACCACTTCAAGTTGCTGTCGCTTGAGCCAATCAACGCCGGTAATGGCCTCAAGGAAGAACCCCTCCCTGTCCATAATACCGGCCACAGGCACCACCTGGTCTGGAAGGCAGACGATATCAAGATGATGGCCATACCTGCCTGCATCAGTCCACAGCACTCCGACAGTCGGCGTATCAGCAGTCTGCGACTCCTCTTTTTCAGAATCAGCGACCTGAGGTTCATCCTTTACCAGTGGTTCAGAAGACACATCACACAAGGGGAAAAGCGGTTGCAATGCCTGCTGAAGTTTTTCGCATATCGTCATAAGATTGCCCTCTTCAGCACGACTCTACTCGCGGCCAACGCCGTTTGCCGGTTATCTTTTCCTCAAGGGTCATAATACCCTCAAGCAATGCTTCGGGTCGGGGAGGGCAACCGGGGATATAGACATCTACAGGAAAAAGTTTGTCCGCTCCCTCAATCACATTATAATTGTTTTTGACTTTAAACGGTCCGCCACTGATGGCGCAGTTCCCCATGGCAATCACCCATTTGGGTTCAGGCATCTGGTCGTACAGTGTTTTAACGGCCAGCTCGAGTTTCTTATTGATGGTTCCGGCGACGATCATCACATCACTTTGTCGCGGAGAGGGTCGAAACACTTCAGCCCCGAACCGGGAGATGTCGTAACGGGAACCACCGGTGCACATCATCTCAATGGCGCAGCAGGCAAGCCCGAAGGTCATGGGCCACAATGAATTGGCCCGACCGAGATTCAGCAGCTTATCCAGTTGTGCAAACTGAACTATCGACGAAGGTACACTTTCTATTGACGAAGGTACGCTTTCTTCTCCCATGTAAAAACTCCTTTGCGCCAGGCGTAAACAATGGCCAATGAAAGGATGGCAACAAACAGTACTATTTCAAAAAAGTCCTGAACGCCAAGTTCCGGATGGTTGTAAGCAACCGCTGCGGGAAAAAGAAAGATGACATCAACATCAAAGGCGAGGAAAATCAAGGCGTACAGGTAATAAACGATACCAAAACGAATCCAGGCGGTACCGATGGGTTCCATACCGCACTCGATCAACTGATCAGTGCGGTCGGCTGTCTGTCTGGTATGTGAGGTGGGGCTCACCAGCTTGACTATGATGATCGGCCCGACTCCGAACAGGAGGGCTCCCATTAAGAAAATGGCAATGTAGATGATGTCGGTGAGAACAACCTGATCCATTTCCGCTCCTTCGTCAGCCATGAGACCGGTATCAATTCAACTGATACTTCATATCAACACAGCTTATTAAATTACCGAATACCCGCTTCTGTGTCAAGCACAATTTAAAAGTCTATGGATATCGCGCTGGCCAGCCATGATATTTTCTCGAACAGTCGAAAAAACGTTGACCAATTTCCGGAACGTGTTACGGTTACTGCTGTTTCAATTTAGATCATGAATCTCTTCAGTCAAACTGATACAGCTGTACTGATACGCTATGCCAATTACTTTCCGGCAGATAGAAATATTCATTGCCGTCGCTGAAACACAACAGGTCACACGGGCCAGCAAAAAATTACTGCTTACTCAGTCTGCTGTCAGCATGGCCCTTGGTGAACTGGAGAACCAGTTGGGTGGTCACCTCTTTGACCGACACGGTCGAAGCTTACTGCTCAATGATCGTGGTCGCTACCTCCTCCCTCTTGCCAAAAATATCTTACATCAGGTCGCCAATATTGAGACCATCCTCACGGAACAGCAGGATGTTGTTGCCGGCGTTCTCGAAATAGTCGCCAGCACCACCCTCGGTAACTACGTTCTCCCCTATCTCATCGGCACCTTCATGCACCTCCACCCGGAGGCACATATCAACATGCTGGTCGTCAATACCATGACCGCAGAAAAGTTAGTAGCCACGGGTCAGGCTGATCTTGGTTTTGTGGAAGGGGATATCAATGTGGATGCGCTGGTAGCCACCCCATGGTTTGAAGACGAGCTGGGAATTATTGTCAGCTCAACCCATAACCTGGCCAAGAGAACAACCTTTCGGATTCCGGACGATCTTAAGGAAACAAGTTGGGTTATGCGGGAAGAAGGATCAGGGACAGCTGAGATCTTTACAAAAAAACTCGGCCGCCACGCTTCTTTCTTACGAGTAGTCACTAAAACCGGCCACACTGAGGCCATAAAAAAGGCGGTGGAAGCCGGTGTGGGTGCGGCCTGTCTCTCTATGTTGACGGTCGGTCGAGAGGCTGAGGAGGGTTGGCTTAAAATTTTACCCATTGAGGGTATGGACATGAGCCGCCAGCTCTGGATCATTCAGCACAAGGACAAAATCATCACCCGTTTGATGGCCGAGTTCCTCCGATTCTGTGAGGTTGTGGCCAAAAATCATCTTGGCCGTGAATGCCTCTCTTCCCCCTGGAAACTGCAGTCTCTCCTCAATAAAAGTCAACTCTCGACACCGCCGGCAGACAGCTGACTTTCCTCCGCGCTCCTTCCAGGCGAACCAGCTGCCCGGCATGCGATCAATCGGCGGCCGCTGCCGCATCAGTTACTGAAGAGCTGCCAAGGCCTGCTGAATACGCACCATCCCCTTTTCAATGATGTCCATGGAGGTGGCAAAGGAAAATCGAACAAAATCATCAGCGCCGAACGCTGCTCCCGGCACAGAGGCAACCTGAGCCTCACTGAGGAAATAATCGGCAAGCGAGACTGAACCATCAATGGTGGTGCCGCGGAAGGACCTGCCATAATAGGCTGAGAAGTTAGGGAACACATAAAAAGCACCCATGGGTGCAACACAGGTGACGCCCGGTAACGCGTCCAGGGCCTCAACAATATAGGATCGACGCGGAATGAACGCCTCACGCAGCAGATGAGGAAATTCCTGGGGCCCGGTCAGGGCCGCCAGTGCAGCATACTGGGACGGCGCTGCCGGATTGGATGTTGACTGGCTCTGGATTCTGTTCATCATCCGGATAACATCACGCGGGCCGATAGAGTAGCCGATGCGCCACCCGGTCATGGCAAACGATTTGGACACACCGTTACACAGGACTGTCTGTGCTTTTAACCGCGGGTCGACATGCAAGATGTGCGGCACTTTCCCTTCACCGTAATACAGGTCTTCATACATATCATCGCTGATGATCAACCAACCGTTCTCATAAGCCAGCTTACCGACCTCGGCGAGGGCCTCATAGGAGTAGACAGCTCCCGTGGGGTTTGACGGACTGTTTAAAACAATAGCCTTGGTTTTTTCCGTTGCACACTTGAGCAGGATCTCGGGAGCAATATCAAAATGATCTTCCTCTTTCAGGGGGACGGTGACCGGTGTGCCACAGGCCAACTGAATCATGGGTGGATATGAAACCCAATAAGGTGCAGGGACAAGCACTTCGTCGCCGGGATTCAGAATCGCCTGAAAGATATTGTAAAGACCATGTTTGCCGCCACAGCTGATCTGGACATCTTCGGGTTCATACTCCCAGCCCTGCTCTTTCTGCAGCTTATCGCAAACAGCTTGGCGCAATTCCAGGATTCCGGCAGCAGGTGTATAACGGGTGCGTCCGTCGTCAATGGCCTTCTTTCCCGCCTCGCAGACATGAGCCGGTGTTTCCAAATCAGGCTCACCGACACTGAAGTTTAACACATCCACCCCGGCTTCCCGCAAAGCTTTGGCCTTGGCATTGACCGCCAGTGTCAATGAAGGTGCAATTTGCAGAACCCGGTCAGCCAAGACAAATTTTTTTGAAAAAATCATCGCCCCCCTTCCTCTTGTTTCTCTGTTGGTAAAAAAAGCAGTGCGCTGTAACGTGTTTCATCAAAATGCACAAGAACAAAAAACAACTCTTGTTAAAAATACAAAGAACTACGGTTCAACATAAACCGGACAGGGGCGCTGCGAATCATAATTTCGATAGGCTGGATCATCTGCCTGCGGGTGACATTCAAGACACAGACCGACCCGCAGGATACGTCGAAGTTCTTCGCCATTAAAGGGTCGCAAGTTGGCACGAGAGCCATGCTGCAGAGGAGTACCATCGATGGTCACAAAATTGTCAAAACCGGGTGTCCGGCCATGTTCATTTTCCACACCGCGATCAACCGGAGTAAAGTGCCACTGCCCGTTCTTCTTCTCAACACTCCCCTCTCCCAGTCCAACTGTTTTTGAAGAGGCGTGACAGTCTTTACACGTCCGGCCCTTAGCCTGGATGGTGTGCGGGTTGATGGCAGCCATCGTAAACCGGTTAAACCCGCCCTCTGCCGCACCCTGCTCGTCAACAAGCGTGACCAGATCCTGGCATCCGGGAGTGACTATCACCACCTCCTCTCCCCAGACAGCAAGCATTGGTCTCTCATAGCGGATGTACGACCGTCCCTCCTCCCACCAGCCCGGGGTCTCTTTCAACGTCAGTTTATCAAGATGTGATTCCCGTTTATCGCGCTTTATATGGCACCCGTAGCACTGGGGGACCCAGGAGGAATGACAGGCCGAACAAGAGACCCGTTTATGCGCCGGCATCAGACAAACCTGCTGTGATGCCGGCCGGAGCAACCGTTCTTTTCCATCAACCTTACCAGTAAGAAACCATTGGCCCTGTTTGCGGGAAAGGTTATTCAACGGATTGTTTTTACGGGTTAACCCGGGGCTGTCGCTATGACAACTTGCACACGTTATCTCAATTTGCTCCTCATAGTGTGCATAGCTGGTCCCATCACCCATGACTTCCTCACGGGTGTGACAATCAATGCACTCCATCCCCTTTGCATGGTGAACATCATCAGCTATCTGCAAGTAAAAACGATCACCGGGCAGCCGTTGCGTGGTCTGCTCCCCCTTCTCATAAGGGGTTCCATACCCTTCAGATTCGAAAACCCCCGTGTACGACAGGCCGATCCGGGCGGACCGGTTATGACAGCGCACACAGTTTTCCGTTGGTATCTGTTTAACCACCTGAGGGTGGGGAAGACTTTTTTTGACTGCCTTCAAAGTCTTGTCAGAGAGTTCCGTGGTGACCGTATTTCTCGGTACCTCTGAGGGAAGGATGTAATGGCAGGCTGAACAACCACCACCCTTCTCGTTAAAAAAGGCGGGTGCACCGGGCAGATCGTTCTTCTGTTTCCACAAATGGCAGGTTGCACATAACTTGCGGTAGTAATCAAGGGCAAGGGAGTTTTTACCGGTCTTCAGCAGTTGCTCAACGCTTATGTCAGCATGCTGGTGCTCCTCTTCTCCCCAATAGTACAGGAGTGTTGCTAAAATACCCCGATTTGTCGCCATCAACGAGTTTTTCACCTTACCGATATCAGCGGGATGACACCCCTCGACACCACAGGTCTTTTCAACCCATCGTAAATCACCGGGGTTGAGCACCATACCCGCATGCGCCTTGTCCTTATCAATAGCCAACGGGTCACCGAGATGACAGGGTGAACAGCCGACGACTAAACGATCATGGGCGCCATCCAGCTTTTCATCGGTATGGCAATTCAAGCACATTTCAACCATACCGGAGGTGGTCACGGCAAGCTGTTCCGGTCGCGAAGTTGTATATTCACGGGTGATGAGAACACCGACCAAAACAAGGGCAACGAGAACAAAGGTTATAATCGGAGCAGGATTTTTAGACGACCGGGCCATAGTGCATGTAGATTGTCTCAGATACGCATTGAGATTGGAAGAGATGGGCAGGTTTATCTAAGAGACAGAACAAAGCAGCGGCAAAAAAACAATACTACAGATCTGAGGATATCCCGGACGTTCACTCAACAAACCCATGCGCCAGTGGATAACGCCAGCCGGGAGCCGCACACCTGGTGGTTATTCTGATACAAGGCGGAGCCTGCTGACGTTTATAGGCGTTTGTTTTTACTCGACGAATGATATCACGCACTAACGAGGTATCAAATCCCAGGGCTGCAATCTCTTCAACACCCTTTCCCTCTTCCAGGTAAGCCTGCAAAACAGCGTCAAGCACATCGTACGGCGGCAAGTCATCCTGGTCATATTGATTGGGCTTGAGCTCTGCGGTCGGTGGGCGAAGTATGATCTGCTCAGGTATACGTTCACTTTCCTTATTGATAAAGTGAGCCAGAGTATACACCAGGGTTTTCGGTACATCAGCAATAACAGCCAGCCCACCGCACATATCACCATAAAGCGTACAGTATCCCATGGCTAGCTCCGATCTGTTGCTTGCAGTTAAAAGCAACCGGTTAAATTTATTGGACAGGGCCATGAGCAGATTGCCCCGAATCCGGGACTGGATGTTTTGTTCTGTTGTATCTTCAGGGTATCCGGTAAAACAAGCGGCCAAACCGAGCCGATAAGCTTCCATGGCTGCAGATATATTGATAACTTCAAAATCACAGCCGGCAATCTCTGCTAATTTTTCAGCGTCTTCAACGGATTGCGGGGACGTGTACGGAGATGGCAGAGCGACACAAAGCACATTTTCAGGCCCCAGGGCATGGCAGGCAATCACTGCGGCAACCGCGGAATCGATCCCTCCGGACAGTCCCAACACTGCTTTGGTCAGTCCGGTCTTACGGGAATAATCACGGACACCCAGCACCAGCGCTTTATAGACCTGAGTAACGGTTTCTTCGACAAACGGAACACTCGTTGTGTCAATCTCATCGCTGTCAACGATCAACATATCCTCTGCATAACCGGCACCAATCTGATGGAGCACACCACCGGCTGTCATGACCATGGAATGCCCGTCAAAAACCAACCCGTCCTGCGCACCGATCTGGTTCACGTACAGCAGGGGGATGTTGTTCTGCCTGCACATCTGACTGAAAGTGTCCTGATAGGCTTTCAACTTTCCGAAATAGTAGGGAGAGGCGGCGATATTGATCAGTACATCCGGCATAACCGGTTCCACGGCCAAACCGGCAAGTGGATGCACCCGACCTGAACGACTCTCCGGCAGGATGTCTTCACCAAGAGTCAAACCGTAGTACATTTTTTGGAAGGGAAAGATCGTCGGGGTTGTTCCAGGTTCGAAATAGCGGGCTTCCTCACACACACAGTTGGATGCAAGCAACTGTTTCCGTGCATGAAAGACGATTTTGTTACGTTCCAGAACCAAAGCCGAGTTATACAACGGTTTGCCCGGTCCCTGTCGCCGCTCCGGCACACCAACAATACAGGTGACACCTTCCAGTGTTTGAATGAGCTCAGCCAGAACACGGTCATGTGTCTCAAGAAATGAGGAGCGTTCCAGAAAATCATAGGGAGGAGACCCGCTCAGTGTCAGTTCGGGAAAGATCACCAGGTCGCAACGGGCCTCTCTGGCTTTGTCAATCCACTGAAGGACCTGGCGAAGATTCCGCTCAAAAGCACCGATGATAGGATTTGTTTGCACAAGTGCGATTTTCGCCATCTTACCAACCAGGAAAACTGATTAATGCCATTGCACAGTACAATGGATGTGCGGCTCTATTGAATCCAGCCTCGTTGGCCGGGGATTTCGATATGCGAAGCAGATGGTCGCCTGTTCTGCGCACACAAAAAACCCGGCAACAGAAAGTAGCCGGGCTGCAAAGAACGTTGAATTACTTCCTGATAACGTTGGCTGCTGCCGGCCCCTTGGGTCCGTCAACAATTTCAAACTGGACCGTATCGCCCTCATTAAGCGTTTTAAATCCCGAGCCGCTGATCGCTGAATAATGGACAAAGACATCTTTGCCTGCTTCGTGTTCAATAAAACCAAAACCTTTCGACTCGTTAAACCATTTTACTTTTCCTTCCAGCATCGTTCCTTTTTACTCCTTAACGTGGGCTATACGTTGTATTCATGCGACAGGGTCGCCTATTTTTTGCCTCAAAAAAACTCGCGAGACTGCACTCGACACAGCGTCGTCTAATCTGCCTCTCCGTGCAAACATACCATTCTCAGCATGAAAAACAAGAAATTTGATGGCACGGTTATCGGCCGCCCCTGCTCCTTACACAAAGGAGATGCCGGTCGTTTTCATTTAAAACCATTACAAACCACGCTGATACAGTTGTACCGCCCGATTGTGATCGGTTAAATTGGTTGAGAAGACGTGTGTACCGTCATTCTTTGAGACAAAGTAGAGCGCGTCAGACTCAACTGGATGAAGCACTGCCTCTAAAGATGCCCGTCCCGGGCTACAGATAGGCCCGGGTGGCAAGGCCGGAATAACATAGGTGTTGTAGGGTGTGGGTCGTCTAAGATCAGCCCTGGTCAGCTTGCCGTTAAAATCGCGAACCCCATAACTTACGGTCGGATCTGATTGCAGGCGCATCTTCCTGTCCAATCGATTATAAAAAACCCTGGCAATCAGTGGTCGTTCAGCTGCAACGGCTGCTTCTTTTTCCACAACTGATGCCAACGTAAGCAGCTGGTGCTGATTTAATGCTGTGCGGGCCGGCACTTCAAGACTGTGCCAGACCTGTTGAAACCGGCCCACCATGTTGCGAATGATGGCCTCTTCACTCGTTTCATTTCGAACCAGTGCATATGTTTCCGGGAAAAGATACCCCTCAAGATGCGGAGCCTTAATCCCAAACTGTCTGATAAAAGACAGGTCCGTCACAAGCGACAAGAAACGCTCCTGTTCGACCCAGCCGTCTTTTGCAAAGATAGCGGCAATCTGCTCAGCAGTCACTCCTTCGGGGACAGTGATATAATGTCGCAGCGTTTTCCCCTGTACAAGCAGATCTAAGATCTCGGGTGGAGTCAGGCCTCTGGGGATGCTGTACTCGCCTGCCTTCAACCTGGACCTGGCCCCGGACAGATAAACAAGGGCCAGGTAACGGGCATCGTCTTCAAGCAGTCCACTGGTGGCAAGCAGTCTGCCAATGGAGCGTACACCTGATCCTTTGGGAATCAGAAGAACAACATCACCCTCTCCGGGTGCTCTCGTCGTCAGATAGGAGAGGTACCACAATCCGACACCACTGCCGATGATCAGGAAGAAAAGGAGAAGCAGCAGCAGAATACGACGCATAAGCGGGACCTGTAACAATTCAAAACATCCGGGGAGTTAAAGGGTGAAAGTCGCCGGCACAACAGCGCAACCTTGCTCACCACTGTTCTCCGACCAAGCGATCACTCTTTTTTGTCGATCTTTTTTAGCTGCAGTTTCCCTTTCGGAATCTTACCCAGTGTCAGCTCAATGACCTCATCCATGTGTTTAACCGGAAAAAAGGTGATCTTCTTACGCAACTCCTCGGGAATCTCCACCAGGTCTTTTTTATTTTCCTCAGGAATAATCACCTTGCTGATACCGGCTCGCAGGGCAGCCAGCGCCTTATCCTTCAATCCACCTATCGGTAAAATTCTCCCGCGCAGAGTCACTTCACCGGTCATGGCAAAACCGCGTTTCACCGCTTTGCCGCTGATTGCTGAAAACAGTGCCGTGGTCATGGTAATACCGGCGGAAGGGCCGTCTTTGGGGATGGCGCCGGCAGGAACGTGGATATGAATATCCACGGCATCAAAGTACTCCGGATCCACACCAAGAACCTTATTACGACTCCGGCAGTAACTGAGAGCCGCCTGGGCAGACTCTTTCATGACCTCACCCAGCTGACCGGTCAGTAACAGTTTCCCCTTCCCCGGCAAAACCGAGGTCTCGATATGCAACAGTTCACCACCGACCTCTGTCCAGGCAAGACCGATGACAAGCCCGGGCTGATTGGTGGTATCCAGTTCGGTTTCAGGAAGATACCTGTACGGACCTAAATACTTTTCCAGTGTGTTTCCGGAAACAACATACGGCCCCTTACCACCTTCGGCAACCTTACGTGCGATCTTGCGGCAGACCTTGCCCAGGGCACGTTCCAGATTTCTGACCCCTGCCTCATGTGTATATCTGCTGATAATTGTCTCCAGAGTGGCGTCGTCAATCCTGATCTGGCTGGGCCTGATCCCGTTTTCCTGGATCTGTCGGGGTAAAAGATACTTGGTGGCGATTGCCATTTTCTCTTCCAGCGTGTAACCCGAAAGCTGGATCACCTCCATACGATCGAGCAATGGTCCTGGAATAGTATCACTGCGGTTGGCTGTAGTGATGAACATGACCTTGGAGAGATCAAAGGGTAAGTTCATATAGTGGTCGGAGAAGGTGTTGTTCTGTTCCGGATCAAGCACTTCAAGTAAGGCTGAGCTGGGATCACCCCGGTAGTCATCACCGATCTTATCGATCTCATCCATCATAAACACAGGATTGTTGGCACCGACACTTTTCAACCCCTGCAGGATCCGACCGGGCATGGCACCGATGTACGTGCGGCGATGACCGCGGATCTCTGCTTCATCCCGCATACCACCCAACGAAAGACGGTAAAACTTTCGCCCCATGGCCTTGGCTATCGCCTGCCCAAGGGAAGTCTTGCCAACACCCGGCGGACCGACAAAACAGATGATCGGCCCCTTGGTATCGGCATTAAGCTTACGGACAGCCAGATATTCCAGGATGCGTTCCTTGATACGGTCAAGGCCGTAATGATCCTCGTCAAGAACCGCTGCCGCCTCCTTCAGGTCAAGCACATCGGGTGAGGACTGCCGCCACGGTAAATCAAGGAACCAGTCAAGATAGGTGCGGACGATGGTTGCCTCGGAAGCTTCCGGATGCATCATCTCCAGGCGCCGCAGCTGTTTGCGGGCCTCTTTTTTGGCATACTTCGGCATCTTCTTCTTGCGCAGCTGCTGACGGAGCTCCTCAATCTCCTGAGAATAGCTGTCCTCGTCACCGAGTTCCCGCTTCAGCGCCTGGATCTGTTCACGGAGAAAATACTCCCGCTGGCTGCGTGTCATCTCCTCTTTGACATCCGACTGAATTTTAGCTTGCACAGTCGAGACTTCCAGTTCCTTGTGCAGCAAATCCGCAACAAGACGAAGGCGTGCAACCGGATCAATGGTTTCCAGGATCTTCTGAGATTCTGCAATCTTCAATCGGAGGTTGGAACCTACCAGGTCAGCAAGGCGCCCCGGCTCTTCAATATTATTAATGATCGTCATCAGGTCTGAGGAAAGGAGTCCGCGAAGCGACATGATCTTTTCGGTCTGCTCACGCACATTACGCATCAGCGCTTCGATCTCCACTGTCATTTCAGGAGATTCGGGTTCCTCAATCAGATCAATTTCCACCCGATAAAACGGCTTCTCCTGAAGAAACGAACGAATGCGGGCTTTTGACAAGGCCTGGACCAACACCTTCAACCGTCCATCCGGGAGCTTGAGAGTCCGCATAATCATTGAGACCATACCCACCTCATAGATATCCTTTTCTTCAGGATCATCCTTGGTGGCATCTTTCTGGGTAACCAGCATCAACAGCTTGTTGGCGGCCAGCCCTTCATTCACCGCCTCAATGGAACCTGGACGGCCGACAAACAACGGAATAATCATATAATTAAAGACCACAACATCTCGCACCGCCATCATCGGCAGAGAATCCGGGATCTCTAAATCCTGTGCCTGCTCGTCAAAATCACCCATACTGGTGGACAACGAATCATCAAATTCCACGTCTTTCCTCCTCAACATTACCTCAGGTAATGGCTTCTATGCTCAAAATAGTCCCACGACAGTAAACATGACCCTTTCCGAAGTCAAGCAGACGCTACATGCAGTAAACGAAGATTTTCCTTGAATAATTACCAGCCGCTCAATATACAAAAGATCATTCATCCGTTTCATTTTTCATTTATATCGGAGCCCCCTATGCTATCAGTCGAATCCTATTTTTCCCTTGATGACTGCACTCATCAGGAACTTTTTGCAGATTGCCCCCATGTCTGGGCTCCTTTAAAAAAGCTGAAGGAGTACATCGCCGGCCTGGTCAAACCGACTTTCCAGCACCTGTGCATCACCGACGGTGTACCTCTTGACAGCCCGTACATCTCCTTCAACGGCAAACTGCGCAATGCCAGAGAGTGCATTATCACCTATGGAGATGCGACCAAAGGCGGTCTTTCAGTCTGGGAAAACGGTCAGATTCTGGAAGGGGCCTCGGTCATCATGGCGGGTGCTGTGATCCTGGGCAAGCATGTTGCAATCGGTAAAGGGGTTCTCATTGAATCCGGGGCCATGATTAAATCCCCGGCCATCATCGGCGATGGTTCGGAAATTCGCCAAGGCGCCTATCTGCGGGGCAACTGTCTCATCGGCAGGCGTTGTGTGGTTGGTCATACCACTGAAGTCAAGCACTCCATTTTTCTGGACGATGCCAAAGCCGGTCATTTTGCCTATCTTGGTGACTCTATCCTTGGCAGAAAAGTCAACCTTGGTGCAGGGACCAAGTGTGCAAACTTACGTTTCTTTACAGGAACGGTCAAACTTCGGACCAGCAACGGCTCTGTTGACACCGGTTTACATAAACTCGGTGCTGTGCTCGGGGACAATGTGCAAACCGGTTGTAACGCGGTAACCAGCCCGGGTACCCTTATAGGGCCGGACAGCCTTCTTATGCCCAACTCTACCGCACTCGCTGGAGTACATCCTCAAAAAAGCGTGATACGCTAGAGTCAGACTCCAGTTGCCGATCCGTAAGCGGTGGTTGCTGACCGGCATACTCGTACAGCGCAAAATAAAAGGCGAAAAGAATGCCCACAGTAAAAAAAAGACGCAACAACCGGTCCCACGGCAGCCATCCTTTACCGGTTAAGCGCCGGATAATAACGGCAATGATATAGGTAAACCCCAGTGCATAGGGCGCTGTGAGCAAAACCTGGTACAGGGTGCCTGTAAAAACGGCATACCAGTCAGCCCCTAAACGCAGATGAAACAGGATGTACGCCAGTGCTGTTCCAATAAACGTTATTTTTTCTCGAAGTGTTGCCATGGTTCCAAACAAAAGTATTGCCTGCATATTTCCAGACACGCTGCCTGAAGAGCGTTTTCTCCGCCCCCTTGTACAAGTTTTCGATCAGGTTGTCTACCTGCAAACAATTGAACATGGTCTACCGTTGACAAAGAGCGAATCGCAGCTGATCAGCCGATACCATGCAGAAGACAGGCTCCAGTACTTCACCGCTGTACCCCTTGGCGAGCAACGTCAACGGTTCATTGCCCTCAACCAGGACCTGCAGCAAAGAGGCAGTCAGTATATCAGCCAGCTGGGCATGCTCACCCTGGCAGGTCTTAATCGCGGCGATCAGTCGGAGTCACGCCGGACCATCATCAGTGACATTCTCAACAACAGCGGTATTCGTCCGGAACAGGAGACTGAACAACTCCTCTGGCAATCGCGACTTATTCTTCAGTTGGCAGAGATGTACGACCGAGAACGTGCCGGGCTGCGACTGGCCTTTCAGGATATTACTGAACAGGAAAACAAGCTCTTAGCAATGTTGCGCGACGATGAGAACAACCTCTTCACCCTTCCCGCTGCAACCTTAACGTCCGATCAGGAGATGGACAGTTTTCTGCGTTACCGGCTCAGGGCCTGGACCCGGCTTGTTTTTCACACGGCTGCTCAACCCGTTATCCCGGGGCTCCTGATCACCAGGTACCAAACCGCACTGGACCTGCTCCACGAATTTTATGAAAAACAAGAGCGACAGAGTCCTCGCCTGTTAGCCACGTTGAAGATCCCCGCAACACAAAAAGACTCTGAATTTGCGCAGACACTGGAAGTGTCGCCGGCAAAACAATGCCAAAGCCTCAAGATGGCACTCAGCACACTGTACACCGGCCGGACAGAGGCGTACTCTCGTGAGAAACTGATCCAGCTTCTTGAAAAGGGTATCTTGGAATGGTCGCAATGTACGGCTGCCAACTCCGATTCGACACAACATGTTCAATGGAAACTTGAACTCTACCTGTTTGAAAACATCTCCCTGCCCTCGCTGTTCGCCAAGAGCTATGCCGCAGGACAGGAGTACTGTCGACCAACGCAACCGGCAGCGGGTTGTGTTGTCGGCATACTGGCTCCGCAATAGGGTCTCAGTGGCCCTGCTGTGCCCCCTTTCTGTTCCGGGCTTCAAGCCTGGAAACGAAATCCATCCATGATCCGGACGGCTCGGTGATCTCCACTCCCATTCGCTTGCTGACACTTCCGGTCTGCTCCCATCGTGGTCGAACCCTGAACTTAAAATACTCACTTCCACTGGAGGTCACAGCGGTATAGGTATCCATATCCTGACCGAATCTTTTGGCTAAATCAGTCAGACAAAGACCCACCTGCGAAACGTCTTGGACCGTCCCTGTACAGAAGCCTATGCCGTCAGAGACATCAATAAACATATTGGTAACCAGCACCCGTGGATACTTTCGTTTTTTTATAGCGTTACCCTCCTGACCTGCGTCGTGGTTTTATCATCAGGATGCGCTCCTGGTCAGGACCATCGAGGCGACAAAACGCTTCCCCGCGCCTAGGCTGCCCGGTTTTCATACTACTCACGATACGGATTAACAGTCATAACCGGACAACTGGCCGACTTCACCACCTTCTCAGCAACACTGCCGAACATGATTCGCTCAAGACCTTTGTAGCCGTGGGTCCCCATAATAATCAGCTGCACTTTTTTCTTTGCGGCATACTTCAGAATTTCTTCGGCTATATCACCGGAAAGTACTTTCCCTGTCACATGCTGTACTCCGGCTTCGAGAAGTCCGGCCCTGTTTTCTTCGATATAGGTCTCCATCTGTTGCTGGGCCGAGGCAAAAAGCTCCTCCTCCAGGTTCGGGAGATTTATGGGAGGAACAAAAAAACCACTGTAATCTTCAAAAGTCTGTGCCACAAACACCAGGTGCAGTTCCGCCTTGAATGTTCCTGCCATATAAGCAGCTGCCTTGATGATTTTTTCGGCATTGTCTGAAAAATCGATGGGGGTCAGGATACTTTTAATACTCTGCATAAGGCGACTCCTTGCATAAAAGAAGGTGGGCGATCAACTACTTTATGATATAAAGATAAATCGTTTACAGATTTTTTCATCAGAAATAACCACGATACCCGCCATCATCGTGCGTCATCCTTATAAAGCTGTTGACCGCAAGACCAATCAATCATATATATAGTCCAACCTGTTCAACTGATTATATCTTTTGTTCTTCTTTTTCTCTCTGGTCGTTTTACGATCTGGAGTATCCGGTTTATACTCTGTTCAAACTGGTGTCAACATCGCTACTGCCTTCACAAGATCGGATATCAGACTATGGATTTCGTCCCCAAATGGATTGCCTGGGAAATTACCCGCCGCTGTAATCTCCACTGTGTACACTGCCGTTCCTCTTCCCAGCTTGAGATTGATGGACATCCCGATTTTTCTTTAGCCGAAGCAAAGCGAATCCTGGCTGAGATCCGCTCCTATGCCAATCCGGTCGTCGTGCTTTCCGGCGGTGAACCGCTCCTGCGGCCGGATGTATTTGATATTGCCGCCCACGGGACGGAGCTTGGTTTACGCATGTGTTTGGCAACCAACGGATCACTGGTGAATGCCGAAACCTGCCGACACATTAAAGACAGTGGTATCAAAATGGTTTCTTTAAGCCTGGACGGTGCCACCGCCGAGGTGCATGATGATTTCCGAAACCAGCCCGGAGCCTTTTCCGGAGTCATGAACGCCATTCGCCTGTTCAACGAGCATAGTATTGATTTTCTCATCAACTCCTCCTTCACTCAACGTAACAAAGAAGAAGCACCCAGAATCTATCAGTTGGTAAAAAAACTGGGAGCCACTGCCTGGTACCTGTTCATGATTGTACCCACCGGCCGTGGTGAAAATATCCTGGCAGAACTGATTCCGGCTGATGAGTATGAGGAGATGCTCAACTGGCATTATGATATGGAGAAGGAAGAGGATGAGCTCCTGGTCCGCCCGACCTGTGCCCCCCAGTACTATCGCCTTGTACTCCAGCGCTCCAAAGCTGAGGGAGAGCGTTTCAAACGCCGCAGTCTTTCATTCTCCACCGGCGGATCCAAAGGCTGTCTCGCCGGACAGCTGATCTGTTTGATCGATGTTGATGGCAATGTTCTGCCGTGCAGCTACTTCCCCCTGGCTGCCGGTAATCTCCAGACGCAATCCTTCCAGGATATCTGGGAGAATTCAAAGCTCATGCTCGATATGCGCAACTTTTCCGGCTATAAAGGTAACTGTGGCCGTTGTGAATATGTCGGGGTCTGTGGCGGTTGTCGGGCCAGAGCTTATGCACTGACCGGAGATTACCTGGCTGGCGAGCCCTTCTGCAACCATGTTCCCGGCCGGCACCTGAGCCAACAACCTGGTACCCCAACACAGACAACCTGTGAATCATAAACCCACAAACACGGATATTCGATGAACAACACATTTCTCCAAGCCTGCCGGGGTCAGAAAACAACCCACACACCTGTCTGGTTCATGCGGCAGGCCGGCAGATATTTACCTGAGTATCAAAAAATCAGAGGGAAAGTCAGTTTTCTCGAACTGTGCAAGACACCTGAACTTGCTGTTGAAGTGACGTTACAGCCCATTGATATTTTCGGTTTTGATGCGGCAATACTCTTTTCCGACATCCTCATTCCCATGGAGGCCATGGGCCTTGAACTCGAGTTTCATGAGGGCAGGGGTCCGCTTTTCCCCACACCGGTTCGAAGCCAGAAAGCTGTTGATGCCCTGGTGATTCCCGTACCTGAAGAACAACTTCCCTTTGTGCTGGAAACAATTCGCCTCCTGCGTCTCACCCTGCAGGTGCCGCTCATTGGTTTTGCCGGTGCTCCCTTCACGCTTGCGACCTATCTCATCGAAGGCGGCAGCTCCAAAGTATTTCTTCACACCAAGAAGATGATGTTCCAGGAGCCGCAGCTCTTCCATAACCTGATGGCAAAAATTACCGCCTGCACCAGTGTCTATCTTCAAGCACAGGCCAGAGCCGGAGCCCAGGCGCTGCAGCTGTTCGACTCCTGGGTCGGCATTTTGGCCCCCTGCGATTACGAAGAATTTGTTCTTCCTTACACCCGATCCATTATCAGAGATCTGCGGGCCGGCACCGATGTTCCGATCATCTACTTTGCAAATAACGGTGCCACATTGACCGACCTCACCACCACCGTGGGTGCTGATGTGCTTGGTTTTGACTGGCGGCTGCCCATCAGAGAGGCTGTTGCCCGGGCCGGACGGCACGCCGTCCAGGGCAATATTGACCCGCTCGCCCTCTTTTTACCGCCAAAACAACTGGAAGAACGCATCAGGACAATGCTGATAGATGCCCAGGATGCGCAGGGGTACATCTTTAACCTCGGTCATGGCATCCAACCGGAGACGCCAACAGAACACGTCCGGATTGCAGTGAACGCAGTGCACCGATTCAGCGGTAAATCGTGAACAACAACATACCTTTTAACGAGCATGGAACCATCGCGCCCCTCCATCCCTTCCCTGAAACAGTGCATCAAGCTCATGGATCAGTATGGAATGCTCGCCAATATCCGTCATCATTCCCTGGTCGTTACCCGGCTGGCTGACCATCTGCTGTCAGGGTTATGTGCCTTTGCGCCCGACCGATCCCAGGCCGATCAACGCCTGGTGATCGCCGGCGCCCTGCTCCATGACATCGCCAAAACCCCGTGTCTGAACAGCACCTGTGACCACGCCAAGATCGGCGGTGACATCTGCCGGCAACACGGATATCCGGATATTGCGACAATTGTTGAACAGCATGTACTTCTTGCCGATTATGATCCGCAACGGTATCTGGACGGTCGTTTCACTGCCCCTGAAATTGTGTACTATGCCGATAAACGCGTTCGTCATAATGTTGTGGTGCATCTGAGCGAACGATTGGAATACATCCTGGACCACTACGGCAAAGGCAATCCGACCCGCCAAGGTCTGATCAGGGATAACTTTGACCAATGTGTCACCCTGGAAGACTCTCTTTTTCGTTGGATCTCCTTTGACCCGAAAGATCTGGGACGCTTCTGACCCGCCTCTTTCTTAAAAAAACACCCTATCTTGTTCAACATCTCCGGCCGGCTGAAAAAACCCCTAGCCATGCTTACCTGCAGCAGCCAGTCCCCTGACTGGTCGATATAGTTGTACCACCATGCAAAAAAAGTCCGCCAGACAACCGGCAAGGCACAATGCCCCCTGCTCAGGTTCGTTGACCACAGCAAAACAGCAAGACCGAAGATCTTCATTACGCCTATGAAAAAATCCGGTATAGTTTTAAAGACAGAAGTGATCAGAAGACACTGCAGAGGACCAGCAGCATCCACCGCTCCACTGCACAGGGACAAAGGCACTAAAAAACACCAGCATCACGGTATCCCGATGCGCTGATGCAGAACCGCTCTTCCTGAGCACACCCACAGACATTTAGAGCTCAAACAAACAGCTTAATCAGAGACAAGCATCACCCAACCGATCATCTTCAATCAAGTGCACGAGAGGACTGACCATGCGTATCACCTTTCATGGAGCTGCCCGCAATGTAACCGGTTCATGTTTCCTGGTCGAATGCAGGGATAAGCGTATCCTTATTGACTGTGGCCTTTACCAGGGAAAACGGGAGACAGATGAAGAAAATTTAAACGACTTCGGATTTGATCCCGCCGACATTGATCATCTGTTACTGACCCATAGCCATCTTGATCACTGCGGACGCATTCCGCTTCTCTGCAAACAGGGCTTTAAGGGAACCATCGTAACCAGTGCTGCCAGCCGGGAATTGGCCCGCCTTGTGATGCTTGATTCAGCCCGAATCCATGAGGAAGAGGCCCGATACCGTAATTCCAGAGCCGGCAGACGACGAGGACGGGAAGCATCGGTGCAGCCGCTGTACGATACCCTGGACGCGCTCAACAGCCTGGACACCTTCATCGATATTGCCTCATTTACCCGTCCCCATGATCTCTGTCCAGGTATCCGCACAACCTTCTACGAGGCCGGTCACATCCTCGGTTCTGCCTGCATCCTCCTGGAGCTGGAAGAAGACGGCAAACAGCGGCGGGTACTGTTTTCCGGTGATCTCGGTTACAACGGCCGGGCCATTCTGCCGGACCCTGCCGTGCCTCCCCATGCCGATATCGTTATCATGGAATCCACCTATGGCGACCGACTCCACAAATCACTTGCCCCCTCCCTTGATGAGCTGTACCAGGCAATCAACACCACCATAGCCCGTAACGGCAATGTACTCATCCCCAGCTTTGCCCTGGAGCGTACACAGGAGTTACTCTACTATTTACGGGAAGGTATTGAACAACAGCAACTGCCACCTTTTTTGCCGGTGTATCTTGATTCACCGATGGCTGTTTCAGCCACCCAGATTTTCCGGCGACACCGGGAATGTTTTGATGAAGAGACCTGGGCGGTTATCTCAGCCGGCCGTGATCCTTTTGATCTGCCCGACCTTGAAATTGTTCGCGATGTTGCCGAATCAACGGCACTCAAACATACCCGTGGCTCGGTGATCATCGCCGGCTCGGGCATGTGCACCGGAGGTCGTATCCGTCACCACCTTCGCCATAATCTTTGGCGCAAAGAGGCGGCCATTGTCTTTGTCGGCTATGCTGCCCAGGGAACATTGGCCAGGCAGATCATTGACGGGGCAGAGGTCGTTAAAATATTTCAGGAAGAGATAGAAGTTCACGCTGACATCTACACAATCGGTGGTTTTTCAGCCCATGCCGATCAGCGCGAACTCCTTCGCTGGCACAGCCAAACCGGCAAACCCGAACGAACCTTTCTGGTGCATGGTGAAGAAAAAGCCATGCTTGCCCTGGCAGATCATCTCACGGCAACCCATGTCGAGATGCCCATGCTGCACCAATCCTTTGATCTGTAGGTGCACGGCCATACCGCGGCATTGATGTGACCGTTTTCATCATCATTGCCGCTCACAGGATATCGATCCGGCCCCTGCTCCCGAATCAGTCAGACTGACCTGTGTCGCCGGAGGGAACGTCGGCCGGCGGGGGCGGGACCGGCTCCTGTGGCGGCACCGGGGGTGCTGGTGGATCAGGAGCTGTGGCTTCATGAATCAGAGATTTCCCCTTGTTCCAGAAATCCGCGGTTTCTTCTTTGGTAACTGACCACGCTTCTCTTGATTTTTCTCCCACTGACTCAAATAAGTGCACAGAGCCGCTCCTGGTCTTTTCCCAGGCTGTTGTTGATCCCGTTTTTAAGGACTCCCAGGCTGTACCGGCGCTCTCTTTCGTGGCATCCGCCACTGAGCCCGTTGCCTGCCTCACCTCTCTACCGGCCTCACTCCACTTATCCGGTTGCTGCTCGATCTTTTTTTCCTGGGGAACATTCTCTTCCGGCGGCGGCTGCTCTGCGCCTTGCACGGGCAGAACCGTCAGTATTCCCACAAGAGGCAGCAGCCATAATCGCTGTATTCTCTGCATCGCTTTCATTGCTCTCTCCTCTTCATCACTCGACCGTATGAGTGTATGGCCGTACGGACCTGTATTGTTATTGCAAAATACAGACTGATACTCTATTTATAAAATCTCGTTCGAAGAATTTTTTTCTACACTTTTACAGCTATTTATTACATAAATTCTGCATATATTGACAATCACTTTTTTCTGTACCTGAAAACTTTATTTTATAGCCAATGCTTATGCTCCGCTATCTCCTCATCCTCCTTCTGCTGTGTGCAGCAACAGGTGCTCCGCTGCTCCTGTCAGCCGATGACCGCCCTTCTGCAGAAAAACAATGGACTGTTCGTGAAGCGGTCCAGCATGCTCTTACCCACAATCCAGACATCGGGGCCGCCCTGGAACGAATCCGGGCTGCGGATCACGACATAGAGCGCGTCAGGGCTGTTCTTTACCCGCGCCTTGGGGTCAGCGCCGAGTATCATCGTACAGACAATCCCATGTACTCATTCGGCAACATCCTCAATCAGGGAGTATTTAACGAGACCATCAACTTCAACAACCCCGGTACCACCGACAACCTGCGGGCCAAGGCGACCGTGCAGTACCAGCTGTACAACGGTGGACATGATCTGGCCGCTATCCAGGCCGCCGATGAACGCAGCAAGATGTCACGATATGACCACCAGGCCGTCCGTAACCGCCTGGAGTATGAGGTTGTGCGGGCCTTCTACACCATTGCCCAGAGTGAAGATACGGTAAAAATCATGCGGTCTGCAGTTGAGGCGATACAGGCATCTTTGCAGGTGGGCCGGGCCCGTTTTGAAGAGGGCAGTCTCCTGCACGAGGAAGTGTTGAATCTTGAAGTCCAGCAGGCCAGGACTCAGGAGCTGTATATCCGGGCTGAACATGGTCTGAAGCTTGCGAAACATGCGTTTCTTTCACTACTCGGACTTCCTGAAAAAACGGTGTCCATTGACGCCACAACCGAATCAGGCCCCGAGGTTCCTACCCAGCGTCACACCCACAATCGCCCGGAGCTGGCTGGTATTGCAGCGCTTGTCAAGGCACAGGAAGCGCATATCCGGCAGGCCAGAGCAGCATTTTTACCGACAGCCGATGCCTTTGGCAGTGTGCAGACAGACAAAGGAACTGAGCTGGAAAAAGGCTCCGGCAACTCCTGGGTGGCTGGAGTCCGATTACACTACACGCTCTATGAAGGTCGACAGGTCGAAGCATCTGTTGCCAGGGCGGAAGCACAATGGCGAGCTGTTAAAGAGCAACAGCGAAAGATGGAGTTGGACTGCAATCTGGAGATGGAGCAGGCAGCTCTTGCCCTCCGCCAGGAAGAAGAACGGCTGAAAGTAACCGGGGCAAGAGTGGCTGCAGCCACTGAAAGCGCTCGACTTGCCCGGCTTCGTTTTCAAGAGGGAACCCTGCTGACCGCAGAGCTCATTGACACTGAAAACAGACTCACTGACGCCCGCTTAAGCCATGATCAGGCCACGGCCGCCCGAAAGACTGCCATCGCTGATCTACGCCGTGCCATCGGTCTGCGCCAATTCGACCAGGAGAGATGATTTATGCCTCTACACCAACTGCTCACAAAACAGTCTTTTATCTCCGGTGTCCTGTGGTTATGGCTGCTCGTCATTTTTACGGCAGGAGTAGAGGCGGCACCCCGGGGGGCCGGGGCAGCGGTACAGGTGCGTATTGCAACGGTCGATAGAAAGGAAATCCCCCATTTCACCGTGGTGACAGGAACAGTGCAGGCTGCCGAACAGGCAGCCATCGCAGCAAAGATCAGCGGTACTGTTGTCACCATGCCGGTACAGTTAGGATCACGCGTCAAAAAAGGCGATCTTCTGGCCAAAATCCATGCTGAAGAGTTGACCGCCCGTCTCCACCAGGCCGAAGCGACCCTGGCGCAGACCAGGCGCATACTGAAAAGAGAACAGACTCTTCTTCAAAAACACGCCACCACTCCGGAGAGTGCAAAAACCGCGGCTGAACAGACGGCCATTGCCCAGGCAGGATATGACGAGGCCAGAGCCATGGCCGGTTACACACGCATCACTGCCCCGTTTGCTGGTGTGGTGGCTCGAAAATTACTGACCAGCGGCGATCTGACAACACCAGGGGCCGTGTTGCTCCATCTTGAAAACGACCAATCCTTGCAGATAGAGGTGATGATCTCGGAACGGCTGCTGCACACCATTCACCCTGGTGATGAACTCACGGTTCTCGTTGAAACAATACCCCTGACAACCACAGGCATTGTCATCGAAATCGCCCCGGCTGTGGATCCCCGCTCGCGCAGTGCTGTCATCAAACTTGCCGTTCCATCAAATACTGCGCTGCGTTCCGGCCAACTCAGTCGGGTCTTGGTACCAGACCATGAAAAGTACAGTCTCTTTGTGCCGAAAAGTGCGCTCATCCAATCCGGACAGATGGAAACCGTCTTCGTTGTTGCCGACGGACAGGCACGGTTGCGCATTGTACGCAGCGGGACCCAAGATGATGCCATGGTGGAAATCCTGGCCGGCCTTACCCGGGGTGAAAAGGTGGTGACAACCAGCAGCAGCCGGCTTGTTGACGGTCAGGCTGTACAGGTTCAGCCATGAGTGCACAGAAGAACTCCAGGCTCGGTTTTGCCGGCAGCCTTGCTGCGGCCTCTGTCCATTCAAAGCTGATCCCGATAGTCCTCATCGCTTCACTGTTACTCGGTTGTTTTGCGGTGTTTCTGCTGCCGCGGGAGGAGGAGCCGCAGATCAAGGTCCCGATGATCGATGTGATGGTAACCATGCCCGGTGCCACCGCCAAGGAGGTGGAGCAGCGTCTGGCTGTTCCCATGGAGAAGCTGCTCTATGAACTCCCGGGGATTGAGTACATCTACTCGACCTCAATGCCTGGCCAGTGCCTCCTGATTGCTCGTTTTTTTGTCGGTGAAGATCTTGAGAAATCAATTGTTACTCTCAACCAGAAACTGCAAACCAACTTTGATCGCATTCCCCACGGTGTTTCCCTGCCGCTGGTCAAACCACACACCATAGATGATGTGCCGATCCTGGCGTTAACGCTGCACTCAACCCGATACGATCACTTTACTCTGCGCCGCCTGGCCACTGAAGTCGACGATGCGATCAAGTCAATCTTTGAGGTAGCGGAAACAAAGGTCATCGGCGGGAGTCGCCGCCAGATACGGGTACTGTTTGATCCAATACAGTTGGAGGCCCGTCATCTGAGCCCGATTGATCTGGTCCAGCGTCTTCAGCAGGCTAACCGTCAGTCCATGGCCGGTACCCTGCAGGCCGAAAACACCGAGGTGTTGATCCAGGCGGGCACCTTTCTTGCCTCGGTTGAAGATTTCAGACAGGTGGTTGTCGGGGTGCACAACAATGCACCGGTATACCTCCACGAGGTCGCCTCCATCCATGACGGACCGGAAGAACCGCAATCCTACGTCCTGTTCGGCAAACAGGACCATACCGTTGAACCGGCGGTGACCCTGTCAATAGCCAAACGGCCGGGTGCCAACACCGTTGATGTTGTGCAGACAGTACTGCGTAAAGTCGACAGCCTCAAAGGAACGCTGATCCCGCAGGATATCGAGGTCACCATCACCCGCGATTACGGGGCCACTGCAGCCGAAAAATCCAATGAACTGCTCCTCCATATGGGAATAGCGGTTTTCGGTGTGGTGCTGCTCATTCTCCTGTTTCTGGGGTGGCGCGAATCAATCGTCGTCTTGATCGCCATTCCATCCACCCTGTCGCTCACCCTGCTGATCTTCTATCTCTACGGGTATACCCTGAACCGTATCACCCTCTTTGCCCTGATTTTTTCGATCGGTATCCTCGTTGATGACGCCATTGTGGTTGTCGAAAATATTGTCCGTCATATCCGGCTTCAGGGCAGCAGACAGGTCTCTTTGCGGGACATTGCGGTAACCGCTGTTGTTGAGGTCGGCAACCCGACCACGCTGGCTACCTGGGCGGTCATTGCCGCGATCTTACCCATGGCCTTTGTCGGCGGCCTGATGGGTCCGTACATGCGGCCCATTCCCATCGGTGCTTCGGCGGCCATGGTGTTCTCCCTGCTGATTGCGTTTACTGTCACTCCCTGGGCGGCAATCCACATCCTCCATCGGCCCGCAAAAGACGAACAGGGTGAACAACTGGACCCGGACCACGCCCCTGACGACTGGTTCACCCGGCTCTATCACCGGGTCATGGATCCACTGCTTGCCCATGCCAGGTGGCGACTTCTGTTCTTTCTGCTCATTCTCCTGCTGCTCCTGGCCTCCGGTTCACTGCTCTTCTTCGGTGGCGTGAAGGTAAAGATGCTGCCCTTTGACAACAAATCGGAATTTCAAATCATCCTGGACATGCCGGAGGGTTCCACACTGGAACAGACAACACGGGTTGCCATGGAAATGGCCGATGTGGTGGCCCGTGAACCTGAGGTGGTCAACTATCAACTGTATGCAGGCACTGCCTCTCCGTTTAACTTCAACGGCCTCGTTCGACACTACTTTCTTCGCTCCGGATCCACGGTGGCCGATGTGCAGGTCAACCTCAAAGCCAAGGGTGAGCGAAGCAGGCAAAGTCACGAGATAGCCAAACATGTACGTCCGGAAATCGCCCGGATTGCAGCCAGTTACGGTGCTACAGCGGCGGTTGCCGAAGTTCCTCCAGGACCGCCGGTGTTGCAGACTCTGGTGGCTGAGGTGTACGGACCGGACGAGGAGAGCCGGGTAAAGCTGGCAACCGTGGTCAAAAATATCTTCAGCGCTACCGAGGGTGTGGTTGATATTGATTGGTATCGGGAACAGGAACGAACGAAACTTGTTCTTGAGATTGACAAGGAAAAGGCTGCTCTCAACGGACTTTCGGAAGCAGAGATTATTCAGACCGTTGCAATGGCACTCGCCGGGCAGTCTGTTGACCTGTTTCACCAACCTAAGGATAAAGAAGAGATCGATGTTCTTGTCCAGCTGCCGCAGGCACAGCGGGCACGAGTTGAAAACATCCTGTCAATACGTGTGCGACCACAGGCTGATCCGCAGGCGCCTCTCGTCCCGCTGGGCGAACTTATCCGGGTACGAGAAGAATCCGTTGACCAACCCATCTACCGTAAAAACCTTAAACCAGTCATCCACGTGCTGGGCGACGTGGCCGGAGCAGCTGAAAGCCCTGTTTATCCGATTCTGCAGATGAATCAACAGCTTGCACAGCTCAACAGCGCTGATTTCGGCGGCCGGGACGAACCGATCACCATCTACAACCTGACGCAACCTTTCCTGGAAAGCCAACCGGCCATAAAATGGGACGGTGAGTGGCATATTACCCTGGAAGTATTTCGCGACCTCGGTCTGGCCTTCTGTGCGGTGATGGTACTCATCTACATGTTGATGGTCGGTTGGTTTAAGGACTATATCACTCCGTTGGTGGTGATGGCGGCCATCCCCTTCTCTTTAATCGGGATTTTGCCCGCCCACTGGGGATTAAACGCATTTTTTACCGCCACCTCGATGATCGGCTTTATGGCCGGAGCCGGGATTGTGGTGCGGAATTCGATCATCTTGGTCGACTTTATTGAACTGCGCCTCAGCCACGGCCTGGGGCTTGCCGAAGCAGTGGTTGAAGCCGGGGCCATTCGTTTCCGCCCCATGCTTCTCACAGCTCTCGCTCTTGTGGTTGGAGCGGCGGTTATTCTTGCTGACCCGATCTTCCAGGGATTAGCCATTGCCCTGATGTTCGGAGAAGTTGCCTCACTGCTCATCAGCCGGATGGCAGTGCCGGTACTGTACTACATGGTCAAAGCAAGGAGAATGGCTCCGAAAACGCCCACTGATCCTGTTGCCTGAGAACGGGCAACAGACAGCCGCCAGACAGAGGGACAACGCTCAGGACAGGCAGGGGTACACGTATACCCCGACAAAAAAACAGGGCCAGGGCAGATGAAGATCATCGCCGCATTGCCGCAGGAGACACCTCTATCTCGCCAACAGGCCGGACTACCCGCTTTCTCTGTTGTCTGCCTACCATGTAGAGACGCCCAGCACAGATAGCATCCCCTGCAGCTTGCTGTTTACTTGTCGCACAGGATCAGGTATGCAGCTGCTGACAGAAATCATAAGACTGCTTTGGTAATGAATCCCGTGTGAACCTGAAGACTGTTTGTTCACCGGCATTTATTGCATATAAAAATGCACATATCCACCCAGTGCTCTTTGCAGACGCCAAAGAAACACCGTTGATGTGTCAGGCACCTGCAGCACCACAGCCAATCAACCATTACCCACCATTTTCCATGCTCAACTCACCCCGCAAAGCCAGAAAGCGAAAAAAACAACCGTTACAGTTCACCGCCACCTGTGCCTCCGGGCTGGAAGAGCTGGTCGAGGCGGAAATTCAGGGATTCGGCGGAAGCTCTGTCACCAGACAGCAGGGAGCCGTCACCTGGATCGGCAACCTGGAAACAGGATACCGGGCCTGTCTCTGGTCACGATTTGCCTCGCGAATCCTGCTTGAGCTGACCCGGTTTGATGCACCTGATCCGGATGCAATCTACTCGCATGTCGGCACGATTCACTGGGATGACCATTTTACTGTAAAATCGACCTTTGCAGTGCATACCACACTTGTGAACGCATCTGCAGCCATCAATCACAGTCAGTTTGCCGCCTTTCGGGTCAAAGATGCCATTGCTGATCAATTTCGCAAACGCTTTGGTAAACGCCCGAACGTTGATATCAGCGATCCTGATGTTCGTCTCAATCTCCATATCCAGGGAACGGCTGCCTCTCTCTCCCTTGATCTGTCGGGTGAAAGTCTTCACCGCAGAGGCTATCGTACCGGCAGCGGCGAGGCCCCGCTCAAGGAAACCCTGGCCGCGGCCATTGTGCACCTCTCCGGCTGGCCGCAACGGATCGGTGAAGAACCGATTCTCCTTGATCCGATGTGCGGCAGCGGGACCCTGCTGATCGAGGCGGCTCTCATGATCAGCAACAGTGCACCGGGCCTGCTACGCAAAACCTTTGGCTTCATGGGTTGGAACAAACACGATCACCTGCTCTGGGAACGGCTGGTACAGGAGGCGCTTGAACAGGAAAACAGAAGTATGCCCAAAGTCTGGCCGCAGTTTATCGGCTATGATGCCGACCCCGGAGTGGTGGCTGCAGCGCGAAAGAACGCTGTTGCCGCCGGGCTGCGCGACGTGATTGTTATCCAGCATCGGCAGCTGGCTCAGCTGCATTCGCCGGGAACACACGGCTGTCTTCTGACCAACCCTCCCTACGGTGAACGGCTCGCCGATAAGGAGACGGTCAAATACCTGTACCGTTGTCTGGGACGGATCTTCCGCACCCGTTTTTCCGGATGGACGCTCGGCTTTTTTACTGCCAACCCGGATTTGGCTGAAATGGTCGGAGTACAGTGGAAGGATCGTCAGCGTCTCTATAACGGTCCGATCAGATGCCAGCTGCTCATTGGCAAAGAAAGCAGCTCGGTTGCAAAACAGGCGCCTGACTGGACGTTGACACCACTTCCATCCGGAACCACTGGTCAGGACCTTGCGCAAAGACTCATGAAAAACTGGGCAGCACTGCTCCCATGGACAAGAAGTGAGGAGATCTCCTGTTTTCGTCTGTATGATGCTGATATTCCCGAGTACAATCTGGCGATCGATATCTACGAAGGATGGGTGCATGTTCAGGAGTATGCGGCACCATCCACGGTTGACAGGCAAAAGGCGGAACAGCGTTTCAACCTCGCCCTGGATGTGATCCGTTCTCTCTTCTCCCTGCCCCGCAGCCGGGTGTTTCTTAAAACCAGAAAAAAGCAGAAAGGACCGCAACAGTATCAAAAAACAGCAGACACCGGCACGTTATACGAAGTCCGGGAGGGAGGCGCCCGTTTTCTGGTGAACTTCACCGACTACCTCGACACCGGACTCTTTCTTGACCATCGACTGACCAGGGCACGGCTGCAACAGTTGTCTCAGGGAAAAACATTTCTCAATCTTTTTGCCTACACAGGGACGGCAACAGTTTATGCAGCCATGGGAGGCGCAGCAGCCACAACCACTGTTGATATCTCCGAGGTCTACCTTGCCAGAGCCAGAGCCAACCTGGCCCTTAACGGCTATGGCGGACCGCTCCATCAGACTGTTCAGGCTGATTGCCTGCACTGGCTGACAACAGCAACGGAACGATTCGGCGTTATCTTTGTCGACCCGCCAACCTTTTCCAACTCTCGGCACCGACAACAGGTCTTTGATGTACAAAAAGATCATGCCGTTCTCCTTCGTTTGGCGATGCGGCGGCTCAGCAGGGACGGTCTCCTTATCTTTTCCACTAACTCCCGAAAATTTACCCTGGACACGACACTGGACAGTGAATTTGCGGTGCGGGAAATCAGTGCGGAAACGATTCCACCCGACTTTCAACGTAACCGCCGTATGCATCGGTGCTGGGAGTTGCAGCACCAGCACCGGTTCTGATCTGCTTCCAGGATGTACCCATGCCTGCCACCCCGGACCAGGAACTGATAGAGATCGTTGATCAGGAAAATATCTCTTTGGGTGTAACCACCCGGTCTGTTATGCGGCAGCAAAATCTCCTGCATCGTGCCTCGTACGTGCTGGTGTTTAACCGGACAGGAGAGTTGTTTATCCACCAACGAACGCTGAACAAAGATATCTACCCCGGCTACTGGGATATCGCTGCCAGTGGCGTTGTCCTGGCCGGAGAGACCTATCAGGAGTGTGCATTACGGGAGGTGCGGGAAGAGTTGGGCATCGGCGATGTCCGCCTCAGACATCTGTTTGATCAATACTATGAAGACAGCCATAACCGGGTGTGGGGACGCGTCTACTGCTGTACCAGTGAAGGTCCCTTTATCCTGCAGCCGGAAGAGATCACCCGTGGTCACTTCATACATCCCTCACAGCTGCGTATCCTCCAGCAGAAAGAACCCGTCACTCCGGACAGTGTAATGATTTTTTCCAGACTGCCGTACTAGCGCATAAAACGTTTTGAGTACATTCTCTTTTATTCTATACTCCACTGTAGAGGCATTCTGTTGATCTCATCTCTCAGGACGTTATGAATGTGCATATTACCCGACAGCCGGTCTTTGATATCCACAAGAATCTCTTTGCCTACCAGTTGCTCTACAACAAAACTGTCGCCTGTTCCCCGCCCGATCAAAGCAACGACCGCATCACCGCCCGCCTGCTCTCCACATCCTTTCTCACTGAAGACATAGAAAAGATTACCGGTTCCAAGCCCTGTTTTATCAATTTCACGACTAATCTTCTCGTCAAAGAGATTGCGCAGGCCTTTCCGAAACAAAAGATGATCATCGACATTCCCAACATCTCCAGCCCTGACCCGGAGGTGTTGGCTGCGTGTTATTCTCTTTCCCAAAATGGGTATATCCTGGCAATTGATGACTTTGTCCATTCGGAAGAAGCATTGCCTCTGGTCGCACTGGTCAACATCATCAAGATCAACTGGCAACGATCAACCCCGGAACAGATACAACAGATGCGGCAACAACTCGCAGGGTTGCATCTCAAGTATCTGGCACAGAACATAGAGGAGCATCAAGAATTTGAGCAGGCCGGAAGGCTGGGTTTTAATTACTTTCAGGGGTATTTCTTTGCCAGGCCGGAACCACTGCAACTGACTGAAGTTGCACCCAGCAAAGCCAACCTGCTGCGGCTGCTTGCCGAGGTGAACAGCCCGAATATCACGACATCCAGACTTGAAGAGATCATTGCCACTGATGTCGTCCTGACGTTCAAGTTGCTGCGCTATATCAACTCAGCTTTTTTTTATTTACTCAAAGAGGTGGAATCTGTCCGGCAGGCCATTACCTATCTGGGGGAAGAAAAGATCCAGCGGTTTGTAACGCTGGTTTTGATCTCGGAGCTGGCAGAGAGTAAACCAAGAGAGCTGATGCGTCTGTCCATAGTCAGAGCACGGTTCTGCGAACTCATCGCCGGACAGTGTCCGCAGGATGTCAGTGCTTCGGAGCTTTTTCTACTGGGCCTGTTCTCCTTAATTGATGCCATTGTCGATATACCGATGGTTCAGGCAATGGAGAAACTTCCCCTGAGCGGTGCCATTAAAGATGTTTTGATACTGGGCCAGGGGGCATACCAACCCTTTCTTGAGATTGTAGCGGCGTATGAAAGGGGCAATTGGCAGCGCTGTCTGGCGGCTGGAAAAGAACTGGAAGTAGACTGCACCAAACTACCGAGACTGTATCTGGAAGCCATCCAGTTTGCCGGCACTATCGTTTAATCTGTACAGTCGCCGCCCCTGATCTGCAGACAAGTAAACACTTGCAAAGCGGCAGCGTATTTATTCCTCCCCCTCCCAAAGAGCAAACAACTGTTGTCCGCCCTCGGCGGCCAGACGGGCCATGGCCATGAAGAGATCGGGATGGAACGGGGCTCCTTCGGCAGTGGTCTGCACCTCGATCCACCGACCATCGCCACTCATAACAAAATTGGCATCAACATCAGCAGTGGAATCTTCAGAATAATCGAGATCCAACAGAGGCCGACCTCCAACAACACCCGCACTGACGGCTGCCACCGGTACAAGCAACGGCATGGACGCCAGCTGTCCCTGCACGACCATCCGCCGCAGAGCCATGCGAACGGCAAGAGCACCGCCGGTAATCGAGGCACAACGGGTGCCGCCATCCGCATTCAGCACATCACAATCAATCCGAAGCGTTCGTTCACCCAGCACCTGCAGATCAAGCATCATTCTCAGTGATCGTCCGATCAGGCGTTGAATTTCATATGTCCGCCCGGACATCCCGGAAACAGCCTCGCGCCGGCCACGACTATGGGTGGCACAGGGCAGCATACCGTACTCAGCCGTTAGCCATCCCTGCCCTTTTCCCCTGAGAAAGGCCGGCACCTTATCTTCAACAGTCACGCTGCACAGCACATGTGTGTTACCGATCCGAAGTAACACCGAGCCGTCGGCATGGGGTTGAACGCCGTACTCAAGACTGACCGGTCGCATTCCGTCGGCCGGACGGTTACCACTGCGCATAACTGCTCCTTTGTAAGGTAAACGCGGATAGAAGCCGGCTGATGGTACTCGGCCGGCTCAGAGAATAACCACGGTGATACCGGGATTGGCGCGATTAAGATCACGATGCCCGGCAAGAAAAGGATACGATCGGACAAGTTGCCGTCCACGGGCGGAACGTCCCTCAAACTCTTCACCCGGAATAACAGTGCGAACTTTTCCCTGTTGCACAAAGTCCTGCAGCTGTCGACGAACCGCCAGTTTAATGCCCCCACCGGTTCCACTCGATCCATAGCCGTGGATCAACGTCAACACCTTGTGCCCCTCTTGACTGCTGCTGAGGAGGACCACGGCCAAACGATCAAGGGCCTGCTCCACCACCGGCTTGCCCATTTTCAGATTAACCAGCCGGTGCAGCGGTCTTTTTATGTGCTCGGAACAGGTTGGCTGCTGTGCATGACAAAACGGACATCGATGCCCGGTCACCTCAACTTCGTTGCCGCAAACTGCACAGCACACAAACACCTCCTGATGGCTGCTGATCACATCCTTCACCACACACAATCAGGAACGGCGGACCTCAAGCACCTCAGGCATCTGCAGGAGATGCTGTTGCAGGACCTGTAAATGCTTCAGATCAATAATGTCGAGCAGCACATCCAGTTCAGCAATATTTTCTGTGGTGGTTCGAGCCGTTAACTCAACGATATCAGCATCGTCAGCACTTATGGTGGAACTGATATCAGCAAGAAGACTTTTCCGGTTCTCCGCCCTGATCCGTAAGGCGGTGCGATATGTCGACTGTGGTGCATCGGACCAGCTTACCTCCAGCCAACGTCCGGGGTCAGTGGCCAACAAATTCTGACAGGCGGCCCTATGAATTGAAACCCCGGATCCGGTGGTCACAAAACCCAGGATAGGGTCACCGGGAATCGGGTGGCAGCATTGACTGATCCTCATCAGCATACCATCAATCCCGGCAATATCATTCGCCTTACCCTTGCCCGCTTCCCGTCGAATGCCGGCCGCAGTTCGCTGGGCACGTTCGATCAGTTCGGCTTTATGGCGTTTTTCTTCAGCCTCACGGAACTCTTCAGGCTGGAGTGTCCGGACGAGCTGTGGAATCGTTATGGAGCCGTTCCCAACCCGAATAAGCAGATCATCCAGTGACTGGCAGTTCAGCTCCTTTAACAATAGACGCAAGTGGCCGCTTTTCAGCAAACTGCGAAACCGGATGTCGTACTTTCGCAGTTCGCGTTCGCAGATTTCGCGACCGAGTTTCAGTGCCCGTTCCCTTTCTTCACGTCGCAGATACTGACGAATTCGGGTACGTGCCCTGCTTGTCTTGACAAACTGCAGCCAGGCACGACGGGGATGCTGATTTTTCTGGGTAAAGATCTCAACAATGTCGCCATTTTGCAGCTGATGTTTCAGCTGAACAATATGACCATTCACCTTGGCGCCAACGCAGGTGTCACCAATGGCGGTATGGATGGCATACGCAAAATCGATCGGTGTACTCCCCCGGGGAAGTTCACGGACCTCACCGGTTGGTGTCAGGGCAAAGACATCCGGCTCAAACAACTCACCACGCACGGATTCCATGAACTCGTTCGGATCCTCAACATCCTGCAGAGTTTGCACCAGCTGTTTTAGCTCTTTAAACAAACGTGCATCACCATCGGTGATCTGCTGTCCCTCTTTGTAGGCCCAGTGTGCAGCAACTCCCTCCTGGGCTATCCGATCCATCTCAATGGTCCGAATCTGGATTTCAATAAAATGACCATCCGGTCCGGAAACGGTTGTGTGCAACGATTGATAGTTGTTTGACTTCGGCGCACTGATCCAGTCCTTAATCCGTCCGGGTACCGGCGGCCAGTCGGCATGAACGGTCCCTAAGGTCTGGTAACAGTCTTTGACACTGTTGACGATGATCCGGAAAGCAACCTTGTCATAGACACGTTCCAGGGGAATTTTCTGCACCATCAGCTTCTTGTAAATCGAATAGAGGTGTTTTGGACGGCCGACAATCCGTACCGGCTCAATTTTATTGGCACGCAATTTAGCATACAGAATATCAATGACCTCATCGACATAGGCCTGACGCTCTGCCAGAGTGCTTTCCATGTGAGCTGTCAGGTCGGCATATTCAACAGGAAAAAGATACTTGAAGGATAGATCCTCCAGCTCGCGTTTAAGCCATTCGATACCGATCCGGCTCGCCAGGGGAGCATACAGATCCATGGTCTCCCGTGCCTTGGTGCGTTGCTCGGTTGTATCCAGGGCATCGAGGTTGAGCATATCCTGCAGACGATCTGCAAGCTTGACCAAAAGCACACGGATGTCAGCACCCATTGCCAGAAGGAGCTTGCGGATGTTCCCGGCTTCGTGTGCAAGCTGGCTGTTGTACCGTACATTGGTAATACGGGTTGTGCCGTTGACGATATTGGCGACCGGTTCACCAAACTTCTTTTTGAGCTCATCCAGTGTGGCGACACCTTCTTTGATCGATCCATGCAGAAGTCCGGCAACAACAGTGTCAAGGTCCAGCTTCATTGAAGCCAGGGTTGAAGCGACTGCCAGAAGATGGTCGACATACGATTCACCTGTGGGGTACCGGTGTCCCTTATGTCGTTCACAGACGAATTCGTAGGCCTCACTCAAGCGACTGAGATCGACTCCGGGCAGGTACGCTGACGCCAAGGAGAGCAGAGGATTAATATTCGACATGTTATTTACATGTTGTTGTAGGGGGAGTTACCCATAAGAGCAGATTGCAACGGTCGCAACCGGGCAATCGGCCTCAGTCTACCAGTCATTGTCTCGACTACTTTTAACAGGAAAGTGCCTGCTTGACCAGTTCAGTTACCTCCGAAACCATCGCCTCCATTGTCAAGATCCGCGTTTCCCCAGTCTTTCGTATTTTCAGCTCAACCTTGCCTTCCTTTGCAAAGGTTTTACCAACAGTCAGGCGAAAAGGAATCCCGATGAGGTCGGCATCATTGAACTTGGAACCGGGCCGTTCATCCCGATCATCATACAGTACGTCAAGGCCACCATCACGCAGCTCGGTATAGAGCCGCTCCGCAGCCTGACAATAATCATCCTCTTTAGGCCCCAGGTTAAGAATAATCACCTGAAAAGGGGCCAGTGGAACCGGGAAGACAATCCCCCTGTCATCGTGGTTCTGTTCAATGGCTGCTGCGACGACCCGGCTGACACCAATACCGTAACACCCCATGATAAACGGTTTATCCAGACCGTCAGAGTCCTGGAAAGAGGCTTTCATGACTTCGGAATAGCTGGTACCCAGTTTAAAGATGTGGCCGACCTCAATACCTTCTGTCAGGCGCAGACGGCCTGCACACAGGGGGCAGCTATCATCCGCTGCAACCTGCCGCAGATCGCCGACCACTGCAGGCTGAAAGTCCCGTCCGGGATTCACTCCGGTATAGTGGTATCCCTTTTCATTGGCACCGGCCACAGCGTTGATCATAGCCATCACTTCCTGATCAGCAATAATTTTCAACGGCAGGCCCACCGGCCCTACATACCCGAGAGGAAGGCGAGCCTGCTGCCAGACCTGCTCATCGGTCAGCGATTCAATCTCACCTGCTCCCAGAAGATTCTTCAACTTGACCGTCTGTACCTTACGGTCACCACGAACCAGCGCCGCCACCAATACCCCGTCCGCCTGATAGATCATCGTCTTAATGATGTCGGTGGCATTCACGGACAGAAAATCGGCAACTGTATCCACCTGTTTCATACCCGGTGTCGCCACCCTGGTCATCTCCATCAGGGCAACACTCTGAGCAACGGGTTGCCTTGGCGCAATTGCGGCTTTTTCCACATTGGCTGCATACAAGCAGGCATCACAGATCACCAAAGTGTCTTCACCGGCCTCGGCCAAAACCATAAACTCATGGGAAAAGGAGCCACCAATGGTACCGCTGTCAGCCTCTACAGCTCGAAATTCCAGGCCGCACCGCTGAAAGATACGTACATATGCCTGCCGCATAGTCTCGTAGCTCAGGTTGGCTCCGGAGTCGTCGCTGTCAAAGGAGTAGGCATCCTTCATCATGAATTCACGACCGCGCATTAATCCGAAACGCGGGCGGATCTCATCGCGGAATTTGGTCTGAATCTGATACAGGTTGACCGGCAGTTGCCGGTAAGAGTGCAGTTCCCGACGGGCAATATCAGTGACCACCTCTTCATGCGTCGGTCCGAGGCAATAGTCACGGTCGTGTCGGTCACGAAACCGCAACAACTCCGGTCCGTACTTTTTCCATCGTCCCGATTCCATCCATAAATCACCGGGCTGGACCATGGGCATAAGGATCTCCTGGGCCCCGGCCCGGTTCATCTCTTCTCGTACGATGTTGGCCACCCTCTGCAACGCCAGCACACCAAGAGGGAGGTAGGTATACATACCTGACGTCAGTTTTCGGATAAATCCCCCGCGTACCAGCAGTTGATGACTGATGACTTCAGCCTCTGCCGGAGTCTCCCTGGTTGTGGGCAACAACATCTGAGAATAACGCATTTTAACTCTCCGTTCATACAGATCGGGACGAACCGTAGCATCAGTCCCAGACCCTGGTTCAACACCCTTTTTGTCGTTCAGCTTCCAACTTATTCAGCTCTTCAATGAAAACCGGTACCAATTCAGCCTCTGGTACGGTTTTGTAGACCGTGCCTTTCTTGAAAATAATGCCGACACCACGGCCACCGGCAATACCGATATCCGCCTCTCTGGCTTCCCCCGGCCCATTGACGACACATCCCATGACCGCCACCTTGAGCGGCGATTGCAATGTCTGCAGATGCCGTTCCACCGTCTCGGCCAACGAAAACAGGTCGATGCGTGTCCGGCCGCAGGTCGGACATGAGATCAACTCCGGACCTCGTTCCCGGATACGCAGCGACCGGAGCAGCTCAAACCCCACCCGAATCTCCTCCACCGGATCACGGGTCAGGGAAATTCTGAAGGTATCACCAATCCCCTCGGCAAGCAGTATTCCCAAGGCCACACTGGACTTGACCGTCCCGGGAATAAGGCCGCCCGCCTCAGTAACACCCAGATGAAGAGGGTAGTCCGTCATTGCTGACAGTTGCCGGTAGCCGCTGATTGTGGTCAGGGTGTCAGAGGATTTGATCGAGATCTTGATATCGTAAAACCCCTGTTTTTCCAGTAAACGGACATTTGTCAACGCACTTTCGATCAAGGCATCTGGACGATCCGGGGTAGGATACCCGTAACGGGCCAGAAGATGTTTTTCAATAGACCCGGAATTAACGCCAACGCGTATGGGTGTAGCGTGATGTTTGGCGGCCGCCACCACCCGGGCCAGCTGATCCGCTCCGCCCAGGTTGCCCGGATTGATACGAATCCCCTGGGCACCATGTTCCATGGCAGCTATTGCCAGACGGGCATCAAAATGAATATCTGCCAGCAGCGGTATGGTGATCTGTTCGCGAATACGGACCAGTGCCCTGGCAGCGTCCATATCCGGCACAGCTACTCGGATAATTTCACATCCAGCCCGCTCCAGCTGATGGATCTGCCTGACCGTGGCTTCAGTATCAGTGGTCATGGTATTCGTCATGGACTGGACCGTGATCGGATGTCCACCACCAATACGTACTGACCCGATCTGGATTGTACGGGTTTTTTTCCGAATAATCATCGTCCGTTATCTGTCTGTTCTTTCGTGGTCAACAGGTTCACCTCTGCTTCAGAAGCACGAACATAGAGTGGTGCTGCCTGTTTATTGTCCTGTATTTTTCCCTGTACCAGCAGGTCGGCAGCATACAGTCCAATTGCCGCCGCCCGGGGCGTCACCGGGGTTGTATGCAGCTGTCGGACCATGGGGTGCCCATGAAAGATGGCTCTGTATGCTGGCAGACCGGGGCCAAGAACCAGGGTCGGCTCCTGAAAAGACAAGACCAGCTCCTCGGGCTTCATGACAAGAAACGGGCTGGTCCGCTCCCACCCTTTTTCACGGAAACGGTACACAGCGGCATAGACCTGTTGCTTTCTTGCATCAAGCAGGCAGCAGACCGGCCAGTTCACCGGAGGCAACTGAACTGCCAACCCATCCAGTGTCGGTATCGTTAACAGAGGTAGAGCGGCAGCCAGAGCTATTCCCTGTGCCGCAGCCATACCAATGCGCAAACCCGTAAAGGACCCCGGACCTTGACTCACCGCTACGGCAGTCAGCTGCTGCCACCGGAGTCCGGCGGTCGCCATGATATTTTGGATCAACCCAAGTAAATGCCGGGAATGGGGTGTGTCGGGCTGTAAGGTATACTCGGCCACTATCTTCCCGGTATGGCCGACTCCACGGGTTACCGCAACACTGCCGCAACCGGTTGCTGTTTCGATGGCAAGGATCAGGACATCAGCCATCTTTTAAACAATCGCAGGATATCATTATAAAACACAAAAATCATCAGTGTGCCAAGAATAGCCATCCCCACCCTCTGACTGATCTCCATGGTCCGTTCACTCAACGGTCGACGACGCAAAGCCTCCAGAGAGAGAAAGACCAGGTGGCCGCCATCAAGAATCGGAATCGGCAACAGATTTAAAATACCGAGGTTCACACTCAGCAACCCCATGAAATACAATAGGTTCATCCACCCGGCTTCCAGCTGTTGACCAGCCATCTCAGCAATACGTATCGGCCCTCCCAACTCACTGGCCGGAATCACCCGCTGGATCATCTTGACAATACCCATGACTGTCAGATAACCAAGATTCCAGGTATGCACCAGAGCCGCTTCGCCGGATTCCACAAGTGTGGTCTCTTTATAGCGGATCTCATCACTGCGTACGATGCCGAGCATGTACCTTTCGCCAACCTCTTCACCAAACAAATTCTTTACTTTTTCCATGGAAGGTTTTGCCGTAAAAACCATTTCCACTCCCTGACGGTCCACCACCAGCACCACTTCCTGCCCATGGCTGTTTTTTACGGTGTCTGATACCTCCAGCCAGGACATGACAGGTTTATCGTTAATGGTGACAATGAGATCTCCCTTTTTCAGGCCGACCTGCTCAGCCGCAGACCCTTCCGTCACCTCACCTATTTTAGTGGAATCCACAGGTTCGGGCATTCCGGCGACCATAAAGATACTGAAAAAGAGGAGGACGGCAAACACGAGGTTAAAAAGAGGGCCTCCAAAAACAATACCGAATCGTTGCCACACTTTTTTATGAGAAAACGAGCAATGTTGTTCAGCCGGTTCTACAGGTTCACCACGTTGCTCACCGAACATTTTGACATATCCGCCGAGCGGAAAGGCACTGATGAGATATTCCGTGTCGCCCCGCTGCCAGCCGATCAGCTTGTTGCCGAATCCCAGGGAAAATTTCAGTACCCGGACACCAAAGGCTTTTGCAAATAAAAAATGACCGAGTTCATGAACAAAGATAAGAACACCAAGGACGACTATGAAAGATAAAACAGAGTTCATTCCAAATACGAAGAAGAGTATGAAATAATGGCGAAAGAGTATCTGAAAACTGCAATCAGGTCGAACAGATCTCTCGTTGAGCTATCATGCGTGCCATCTGATCTGCTTCCAGAATACTTTGCAATTCCAGTTCATCGGCATTGAGGATCTCTCCCATGGCAGTTTCCACGATGGCTGTAATCCGGGTAAAACCGATCTTTCCGGCAAGGAAAGCTTCAACAGCAACCTCGTTGGCGGCATTCAGAACCGCCGGCATTGTCCCCCCCATGGTCAGGGCGGCATACGCCATCCGCAGGGCTGGAAAACGCTCCAGATCCGGCGGTTCAAAAGCAAGACAACCACACTGTGTCAGGCTGAGCCGGTTGAGTCCGAGATCAAGCCGTTCCGGGTAAGAGAGGGCATAGGCAATGGGAATACGCATATCCGGTATGCCAAGCTGGGCGACCACCGAGCCGTCCTTGTACTCAACCAGCGAATGGACTATCGACTGAGGATGTACCACAACTTCGATCAGAGCGGGATCGATATCGAAAAGCCAACGGGCTTCAATAACCTCAAGACCTTTGTTCATCAGGGTGGCCGAATCAATGGAAATCTTTCTGCCCATAGACCAGTTGGGATGTGCTAAAGCCTGATCCGGACCAACATCGGTCAAGGCCTCAGTCTCCCATGTCCGGAAAGGTCCGCCAGAGGCAGTGAGAATGATCCGGGCCACATCCTCGCGACGTCCTGCCTCAAGTGCCTGAAAAATGGCGCTGTGTTCTGAATCGATCGGTAAAAGCCGAACACCGTGGGTATGAACCGCATCCATGATCAGACGACCGGCCATGACCAGAGTCTCTTTGTTGGCCAAGCCGATATCCTTTCCGGCATGAATGGCGGCAAGCGCCGGCAAAAGACCGGTTGCCCCCACCACCGCCGAGACCACCATTTCCACTGCAGGCAAGGTAGCGAGATGGCAGTTTCCTTCGGTACCGACCATTATTCGATGACGGTAGCTGCCTGGAAGCAGTTCGGCCAGCGCCGGAACCAGATCCGGGTTGCCTATGGCAACCCACTCCGGTGAAAATTCAATCACCTGCTCAGCAAGCAACCGGATGTTCTGCCCTGCAGAAAGAGCAACAATCTTGAAACGGTCAGGGAATTGCCGAACCACCGCTAATACATTTTGACCTATTGATCCGGTGGAACCGAGCAACGACAGGGCTTTCATGAAAGAATGCCGAAGTGGAGCAGATAATACAGCACAGGACTTGCAAGTAACAGACTGTCGAGTCGATCAAGGATGCCGCCATGGCCGAAAAGAATGGTACCCGAATCTTTGACTCCGACCGATCGTTTGATCATCGATTCTGTCAGATCACCAGCAATACCGATTGCTATAAGCCCCATCGCCACGACAGCCAGGATGAAGGGGTTCACGTTTTTAGAGAACAACAGGCTGATAACCTCAGCCGCAATCACCCCTGCAAACATCCCACCAACAACACCGGCCACGGTTTTTTTGGGGCTGATTATGGGGAAGAGTTTACGCCGGCCAAAGGCTCGGCCTGCATAGTAGGCACCTGTGTCTGAACCGGCAACAATACCGACGAGCATGGTCAACCAGAATGCACCGTCCGGTAAGTGGCGAATCAGCACGATATGAGCAAGACAAAGGGCAACATAGAGTATAGCAAGACCACAGGCTGTCATATAGTCAAGAGTATCATTCACCCTTCCAAACCGGTGCAGAGCAAGGGCGACAACAGCCAGCAGGCTGGCCATGACCCCCGCCAGCACAACATCACCTCTTCCATAAAAGGTTGCAAATACCGGCAATTGACAGCAGCTGACGGATAGATAGAGTGGCATGCCGGTTAACTTCGGCAGAACCATCCGAAAAAACTCGATGAGCGCTACAACAGTACCTGCAATGGCAACTCCCCAAAAAAATTCGGCAGTCCCCCAAAAAAGGAGTAAAAGCCAACCCGCCACCATGAAGGCACCAGGGATGACACGGTTCATTTTTCTTTACTCCCCTGCGACTTGCGCACCGGTTCGGCCATATCGGCGCTGCCTGTGATGGAAGACCTGCAGAGCCTGTAAAAACTCCTTGCGTTTAAAATCAGGCCAGCGGGTATCGGTAAAGTACAGTTCAGTATAGGAGGCTTGCCAGAGCAGAAAATTCGACAGGCGATGTTCACCTCCTGTTCGTATGAGAAGATCAGGATCAGGAAGTCCTGCGGTGAACAGATGGTCGTTGATGGTGCTTTCCGATACCGTGTGCCGGTCCAGCAGACCTTCCTGACACTTTTGAACGATGCTCTGAACCGCATGTACCAGTTCGTTACGCCCCCCGTAACTCAAGGCAAGATTGAGGATCATGCCCTGGCAGACGCTGGTTTCGGTAATAGTCTGCTGCAGGATATGACCGACATCGTCCGGCAGTTGCTCCTGTTCGCCCAGACAGCGCAACTGGATATCATTCTGCAGCATGGTCCTGAGTTCCGCCTGCAGATAATTCCTCAGCAAAGCCATCAACCCCTTGACTTCGTTATGAGGGCGATTCCAGTTTTCTGTAGAAAAGGCATACAGGGTGAGAACGGATATCCCAATCTCTCGCGCGGTTTCTACGATCTCACGGACAGAGTCAACACCGGCTTTGTGACCAAACAGTCGTGGTCGATGACGTTCTTCCGCCCAACGTCCGTTACCATCCATAATAATGGCAACATGGCGGGGGATAGATATGGGCAAGTCGGTTGCCACCATGCACACGAGGAGAATGAAGTATTAACCAACCGCGAGAACTTCTTTTTCTTTCCCCGCGACAATCTCATCGATCTGCGATATAAATGTATCGGTCTGTTTTTGCGCTTCTTCCTGCAGCCGAAACACCTCGTCTTCAGAAAGGTCCTTGTCTTTTTTCATTTTTTTCAAGGTATCAATGGCATCACGGCGCACGTTGCGGACAGCAATTTTATACTCTTCACCGACTTTCTTCACCTGTTTGACCAGCTCTTTACGACGTTCACCGGTGAGGGCAGGAATAATCAGACGAACAACATTGCCATCACTTTGCGGCGTCAGGCCTAAGTCTGAGGCAAGAATCGCCTTTTCAATACCCGGCAGCAGTTGTGGATCCCAAGGTTTAATGACAATCATATTATTTTCCGGGATGGTCATGGATCCGACCTGATCCATGGCCATCTGCGAGCCGTAGGCGTTCACTTTAATGCCGTCGAGCAACGAAAGTGACGCTCGCCCCGTTCGAATTTTAACAAGTTCACGCTTCAAGGCATCGACACTTGCCGACATCTTCTCTTGCAGTTGCGGTATAATCACGTTTGACATGGTACCTCATGGCAGTTTACGCTGGATTTAATAAAGTATGCAAAGCCGTCCTGTTCTGTATTTTACGGCCGCAATGAACTGTCAGTTGGTAATGAGTGTGCCGACATCTTCTCCGATGACGGCTCTGACAATATTTCCCGGTTCGGTCATATTGAAAACAAAAATCGGTAAATCATTATCACGGGCAAGGGAAATGCCTGCAGCATCCATAATCCGAAGATCGTCTCGAAGTACGGTGGAAAAGGTGAGGGTGTGATAGCGTATCGCTCCGGGATCTTTTTCAGGATCACGATCATACACTCCGTCGACCCGTGTGGCTTTCATGATCACATCGGCTTTAATCTCAAGTGCCCGAAGGACTGCAGCTGTATCTGTTGTAAAATAAGGGTTGCCGGTTCCGGCGGCGAAAATCACGATACGCTTACGTTCAAGATGTTCTATTGCTTTAAGCCGTTCATACGGCTCACAGACGTTCAACATAGTAATTGCCGACATAACTTTAGCAGGGATGCCAAGACTTTCCAGGCCGTCCTGAACGGCTAAAGAGTTCATGACTGTGCCAAGCATTCCCATGTTATCTGCTGAGCTTCGATCCATTCCACTCGCAGCTCCGGCAACTCCACGAAAGATGTTCCCCGCTCCCACCACCAGGCCAAGCTCGATTTTAAGATTGTACAGTGCCTGTATTTCCTGAGATAAAAACCTGATTACTTCAGGGCTGATACCATAGGAGCCCTCTCCCATCAACGCCTCACCGCTGATCTTAAGGAGTACCCGCTTAAATTTCATTTTGTCGCCCCCGGCAACCGAATCTCAACCCGTCAGAAGAATGAAAAAATTTGCACATCGGATTATAACTGCGCACAAACATCAACCAATATGGAAACGGGCAAATTTTCTGATCGAGATATTTTCTCCCATCTTGGCAACCAGTTCATTCAGTAAATCCTGAATAGACAGATCGGGATCTTTAATATATTTTTGTTCGAGTAAACAGATTTCAGCAAGGTACTTCTCGACTTTCCCGGCAACAATTTTCTCTACAATCTGTTGAGGCTTGCCGGATTCAAGCGCCTGATTGGTATAAATATCAGTCTCACGTTGCAAAAGGTCCTCAGGAACCCCCTCACGACTCACGGCAATAGGATTTGCCGCGGCAATGTGCATGGCAACATTTTTTGCAAATGCTCTGAAATCATCTGTTTTCGCTACAAAATCTGTCTCGCAGGCAACTTCAACCATGACCCCGAGCTTGCCACCGGCATGGATATACGCCTCTACCACACCTTCTTTAGTTTCGCGGCCGGCACGTTTTGCGGCAACTGCCAGTCCTTTTTGCCGTAACAGATCAACAGCTTTCTCCAGATCACCTGCAGTTTCCGTTAAAGCCTTCTTACAATCCATCATGCCGGCATTTGTCTTATCGCGCAGCTCTTTTACCATCTGGCTTGTTATCTTCACGTTCCCTCTCCTTTGTACAACACGTCGATTAAATATATACATTCACCTAAGGATGAATGAACCGACGAAAATCACCATCCTTCCGTCGGCTCATCAGACACAATACAAAGACAATATGTTGGCAGGGGATCTTACTCCTCGTCCATTTCTGCTGCCAACTCTTCTCCCGGTCCAGCGGCCATCGCCTCCTCAAGCTCATCAACACTGGCCTCTGTCTCCTCGCCGCGTCGAGCTTTGCCCTCGTTCACCGCCTCGGCCATCATTGTAGTCATCAGCTTGATTGCCCTGATCGCATCATCATTGCCAGGAATAACAAAATTAATCCCATCGGGATCACAGTTTGTATCGGTCAGAGCAATCACAGGAATTCCCAATTTATTGGCTTCGTCAATTGCAATTTGTTCCTTTTTGGGATCAATAACAAAAAGTGCACTCGGCAGACTGCGCATATTCTTTATTCCACCGATGTTTCGATCAAGCTTGACCCGCTCCTTTTCCATCTGCAGAATTTCCTTTTTCGGGAACAAATTAATGGACCCATCTTCCTGCATTGATTCAATTTTTTTCAGTCGTTCCACAGAGTGCTTAATGGTCTGGAAATTTGTCAACATCCCGCCAAGCCAGCGGTGGTTGATATAATGCATGCCACAACGGTCGGCCTCTTCTTTAATAATTGCCTGCCCCTGTCTCTTGGTGCAGACAAAAAGAACCGACCCACCATTTTCTACAATATCCACCATTGAACTGTATGCTTTCCTGAACAGTTTCATAGTGATATCCAGATTAATAATATATATGCCGTTGCGGGGGCCATAGATATAGGGTTTCATTTTAGGGTTCCAGCGTCTGGTCTGGTGACCAAAATGAAGGCCCGCCTCAAGCATCTTCCGCATTGTGATTGCTGCCATTGTTTATCTCCTCTGATTTGGTTTTGTCCTCCACCCCACACTCATATCCTCACTTCAAGGACACCAAAGAGTACCATCGGGGTGTGTGTCGTTCAGGTGCATTTTTATGCACGTTTTATATTAAACCTTTTTTAATATCATGTTGGCTTATGAATTTCAAGTAAAGTCCCTGTGCTATTTTCTGCTTAATCTGGTTTGACCACCCAGGATAGTTTCCAGCCAGTCAAAACCGAACAACAGTAACGCCCCGTCATCGTTTTGAATACGTCGCCGTTCATTTTTGGATAGTTTAAAAGCATTGAGCAGTCGATGCTGTTCAGTATATCCTCGAAAGCCATCAATATTATAACACACCATAAAGGCCAACTGCTGGTATGGACCGGCATGTCCCTCACCGGCCCAGGGATTTGTGGCAAAAAACGCGTCCAGTTCTGCCCAGCGATCATTGTATGCATTGCACTCGTGGAGCATCTGCTCACGCTCCCACTGCTCAACTGTATACGTACGCGACTCCTGATGCCCTTTACAGTATGGATGGTGGGTTAAAAAATAATGTGCCCGAAGTTTTTGAGTGCCGGGGAGCCGTTCAACACCTCTTTCCAAAGGATAGGTACGGCAAGCGGAAGGACGGCTACGATACACACGGCATCCGTTCACTGCAAGAAAAGGACAGGCACGTGACGTATCTTCAGTCATCTTTAATTGTATTCCCGGGAAATAAGAATGACTTCCTGCACACACGATGACGTGTTTTTGAAGAAAATCCTCAGAATGAATGCCCAGAGAATTTTTTAACAGGATCACATCAAAAGGATAAAGGAGCAAATCAACGTTATAGCAGCAAACAAGAAAACAACTGACTTGTGGATGACAATGAAAGTGAAAAGGTCTTTCGTCGAGCTGTGTACGATCAGAGGGCAGGCATGGGTGGTCGGCCATATCAATACCAATCTGCAGTTTTTTTGATACGATTCTGTTCATTGGACTCTATTTTTGAATCAAGGCTGCTTGGCAAGCAGGTAAAACTGTTTATTTCAATCACACAAAGCACAATCATAGCAAAGACTCCCAGATAAGCCAAAAGGCTTTGAAAGCTTCAACAACCGGCCAGAGCAGTACGGAACAATGAAAACCAAATTTCTATCTGGGCAAATGCACTGGACTGTCGTCGAAAAGAGCTTTTAAAAAATGCAAACAGCGAGAGGATAAGCTGCATCAGATCGTACCAAGGCAGTACTGAGAAAAACAGCAGAATACAAGGCGGTAAAAACACAAAAAAAGAGCTGGTATGCGTGGCACACCAGCTCTTTTCCATACAAACAAATCCGGCTGTCGATTGTTTCAGGAGACGGCAACCTTTGCTTCGTCTTTATACTCAACCAATTCAAGGATAACCATGGGGGCAGCATCTCCTAAGCGGTTACCTGTCCGAATTATGCGCGTGTATCCGCCATTCCTGTCCGCGTACAAAGTTCCTAATTGATCAAACAGTTTTGCAACAACTTCTTTCGAACGTATATACGCCATTGCCTGCCTGCGAGCATGCAGATCCCCGCGTTTGCCCAGGGTTATCATCTGATCTGCTATACGTCGCGCCTCCTTGGCCTTTGCTACTGTTGTCACAATACGCTCTTCATCAAGCAACGATGTCACCATATTCCTTAACATGGCTTCACGATGTGAAGTGGTGCGTCCCAGCCGTCGGCCAGCTTTTCTGTGTCTCATGATCTATTTTATCCTCTTAGGAAAATTGTCCCGTCAATACAAGTCTGTTCGTTACTCTTCGACGATCTCCTCTCGCTTCTCAGGCGGAGTCCAATCGTCAAACTTCATGCCCAAAGTCAGATTATGCTCTGCAAGCAACGTTTTTATCTCATTGAGAGATTTACGACCAAAGTTTTTGGTCTTCAGCATTTCGGCATCTGTTTTTGCTACCAATTGCCCAATGTACTGAATCTGGGCATTTTTCAAACAATTTGCTGAACGGACTGAAAGCTCAAGATCTTCCACATTTTTATCGAGAAACGGCGGATAAGATTTTTCATCTTTTCCCTTTTCCAGGTCGACCGGGGCTTTAACATCCTCTTCATTAAAATTAATAAAGATGGTCATCTGTTCTTTCAGTATTTTAGCTGCATATGCCAAAGCGTCTTGCGGCTGAACACTGCCATCGGTCTCGATTTCCATTGTTAAACGATCATAGTCGGTCTGCTGTCCGACACGTGCCTGACTTACATCATATTGGACACGTACAATAGGTGAAAAAGCGGAATCTATAGGTATTACACCTATGGGCTGCCCTTCTTGCTTATTCATCTCAGCAGCTACATACCCCTTACCCCATTGCACTTCAAGCTCCGCTCGAAAAGTGGTATCCCCGGTTACTGTACAGATTTTTTGTGCGGGATTTAACACCTCAACATATCCGCTGCCTGCAATATCCCCGGCTACAACCGGGCCTGGGCCCACCTTTTCAATGGAGACAATACGCGCTTCAGGGCCAAGCAACTGTAAGCGTATCTGCTTTAGGTTGAGAATGATTTCAGAGACATCCTCATGGACCCCATCAATCGTGGTAAACTCGTGCATCGCATTGTCAAGACGTACCGAAGTGATGGCTGCTCCACGTATGGAAGAGAGCATTATCCGACGCAGTGAGTTACCAATCGTGACAGCAAAACCTCTCTCAAGCGGCTGGCAGACAAATTTCCCAAAACAGGAGGTAAGTGATTTTTCATCGACCTCGATTTTCTCGGGGGCGATGAGCATGTGCCAGTTATTATAAAAAGGATTATCATCCCGCATGTGTTGTTCCATGAACATACCTAACGATAGAAGTTACTTGGAACACAACTCTACTATGAGTCGTTCCTGAATTGGCATCGTTATTTCATCACGGTTAGGCATTGCTTTAACAGAACATTGAAACTTTGCTTGATCTAATTCTAACCAGGTCGGCACCCCTCTGCGAGCAGCACCTTCAAGGTTATCGATGATAAGCGGGTGTTTTTGCCTGCTTTCCTTCAGAGCGATGACATCTCCGGGTTTAACAAGAAACGAAGGGACATCAACCTTTTGAGCATTAACATTAAAGAGGTTATGTCGAACCATCTGCCGCGCTTGTGCCCGTGAACTGGCAAATCCAGCCCGGTAAACAGCATTGTCCAGCCTTCTCTCCAACAGGACGAGTAAATTCTCCCCTGATACCCCTTTGGCTCTATCGGCATTCTTGAAAAAACGAAGAAATTGCGCTTCCAGCATCCCGTATGTTTGCTTGACTTTCTGCTTTTCGCGCAACTGCATGGCATAGTCTGACACCTTACGAAATCGATTTTGCCCATGCTGCCCCGGACCAAAGGATCGACGCTCAAAAGAGCATTTGTCGGAATAACACCGATCACCCTTCAAGAACATCTTCAAATTTTCGCGCCGGCACAACCTGCACGAAGCTCCAGTATATTTAGCCAATTTTGACCCCCAATGCTTACTTATGTCGTCTATCAGGAATAATAGAAAAAGACCGCAGCCCCTGACAGTTAAACTCTCCTTCTTTTTGGAGGCTTACAGCCGTTGTGCGGAAGAGGTGTAACGTCAATGATACGGGTAACATCCAGATCAACTGTGGTAAGCGCTCTCAAAGCGGACTCCCGTCCGGGGCCTGGACCCTTGACATAGACCTCGACCTTACGCAGTCCATGTTCCTTTGCCTTGGCAACAGCGTCATTCAGAGCATTCTGTGCTGCGAAAGGAGTCGACTTTCGGGATCCCTTGAACCCAAGAACACCGGCGCTCGCCCACGAGAGGGTATTCCCCTGCCGATCAGACACTGTTATGACGGTATTATTAAAGGTGGAATAGATAAACACGATCCCCTCAGGGACATTTTTCTTTTCTTTCTTCTTTGTTTTAACGCTCGCCTTGCCAGCTTTTGCCATAATGCTACCTCGTCGGCCTTATCAGGTTAACCGACATTTATATTATTTTTTACGGATCGCAGCGCCCCTGCGAGGACCTTTTCGTGTACGTGCATTTGTCTTGGTTCTCTGCCCATTAACCGGCAAACCTCTTCGGTGTCGTCTCCCCCGATAACACCCTAGATCCATCAGGCGTTTTATATCCATCGACACTTCACGTCGCCTATCGCCCTCAACCAAGTATTCGTTCTCAATTACAATACGTACCCGGTTGATATCATCGGCACTTAAATCATCACTGTTCATTTGATATGGCAGATCGGCCTTGTCAAGAATCTGACGGGCCGATGTCAGACCTATACCATAGATGTATGTCAAGGCCCGATCCATGTGCTTATTTCTTGGTAAGTCTACCCCAGCTATACGTGCCAAGTCCGTACTCCTTTTTAAGTAACTTAACTTTAATCCTTAAGCCGTAACTTCAGCCTTGGCGTTGTTTGTGTTTCTTGTTAACACAAGACACTCGTACAACTCCTTTTCTTTTATATATTTTGCAGCCACTGCATATTTTTCTAACAGAAGATCGCACTTTCATCTCACGCCTCAAACAAACTCTATTTACTTTTTCCCTTTCCGCCCTTTGCTCGGAAAGTAACCCTACCTCTCGTTAAATCATAAGGGGAAAGTTCTACCGTCACCCTGTCTCCGGGAAGAATTTTAATATAGTGCATCCGCATCTTTCCCGAAATATGTGCCAAAACTCTATGTCCGTTATCTAGTTCAACCTGGAACATAGCGTTTGGCAAGGGCTCTATGATGGTACCTTCGACTTCTATGGCTTCTTCTTTGGCCATAAGCTACATCACTCCTAATGAGTCACAAAAAAAGTCATTATAAATAATTACTTTTTTTGTTTCAAGTATTTTAGCATATATGCTGTCAACTAATCATGTTTGCTCTGATCAAGCTCACTTAGTATCCTTGGGCCTTCCGTTGTGATGGTGATACTGTGTTCAAAATGGGCTGACCATTTATTATCTTGTGTAACCACCGTCCACTGATCTTTTAGTATTTTAACTCCAGCCGCCCCCATATTGACCATAGGTTCGATTGCCAGGACCATACCTGCGGCAAGTCTCGGCGAAGCATGCCGTTGGACGTAATTAGGGATCTCGGGTGGCTCATGAAGGTTGCTGCCAATTCCATGTCCCACAAATTGGCGAACCACAGAAAACCCGGCCTGCTCTGCAACCTGCTGGACTGCTCTTGATATATCAGAAACTCTATTCCCCACAACTGCCTGTTCAATCCCTTTGTACAGAGCAATTTTTGTGGTTTCAATCAACGTGGATGTCATAGTATTGATCTGGCCAACTGGAACAGTAATCGCCGAATCACCATAGAAGCCTTGATAGAGTACACCGAAATCAAGGGAGACTATATCACCTTCTCTTAATACCTTGCGCTTGGATGGTATTCCATGCACAACTTCCTCATTGACTGAAGCACAAAGACTTGCGGGAAATCCCCTGTACCCTTTGAAAGCTGGAATGCCATCATGATCATGACAGAATTCCTCCGCTAGTTTATCGAGCTGAAAAGTGGTAATACCTGGTTGAATTGTCTGTTCCAGCAGATGTAGTACACCGGCGACAATCTGGTTTGCATGAAAAAGCAGCTCAATCTCTTCTGCTGTTTTTAAAGTAATACTGTTGCTTGATTCTGATCCAACCACAATAAACTAACGTCTCCCTTTGATCCGCCCTGATTTCATAAAGCCATCATAGTTTCTCATTACCACGTGTGATTCAATTTGAGCGATGGTATCAATGGAGACCCCAACAACGATAAGTAAGGCCGTTCCTCCAAAGTAAAAAGGAACATTCAACTTCTCGATGAGCAGGGTTGGCATTATGCACACAGTACCAAGATATACTGCGCCGACAACCGTAATCCGGACTAAAACTTTGTCGAGGAATTCAGCTGTTTTTTTCCCGGGTCGGATTCCAGGTATAAACCCGCCATTTTTTTTAAGATTTTCAGCAACGTCATCTGGCTTAAAGGTAACGGCCGTATAGAAAAAACAAAAGAAAACAATCAGAGTCAGAAAGAGTATGTAGTAAAAAATTGTGCCCGGAGAAAGGATAGCAGACACCTGCTGCACCCAATCAATCTTAATAAAAGAGCCGATAGTCGCTGGAAACATCATGATTGAGGAGGCGAAAATCGGTGGTATAACACCTGACACATTAATTTTCATCGGCAGATGAGAACTTTGTCCACCGTATACCCTCCTGCCGACAACTCTTTTTGCGTACTGAATAGGTATACGTCGTTGAGAAGTTTCTATGAAAATGATAAGTCCCACGACCATGGCCATCATGGTGATGATGACTGGCAAAAAGAGCAGAGACAGTTCTCCTGACCGCATAAGCTCGACAGTGTGAGCAACCGCTGCAGGCATCCGGGCAACGATACCGGCAAAAATTATCATCGATATCCCGTTACCAATGCCCCGTTCGGTCATCTGTTCACCAAGCCACATAATGAAAGCGGTCCCTGACGTCAGGGTTAAAACCGTTAACAGTTTGAATTGAAGACTTGGATCAATGACAATCGGTACACCATTGGGACTCGTCATGCCTTCGAGTCCACTGGCAATAAAAAATCCCTGTACAACAGAGAGAAGAACTGTACCGTAACGAGTATATTTGGTGATGGTTCTACGACCAGACTCTCCTTCTTTGGAGAGGGCTTCCAGATGAGGGACAACAACAGTCAGCAACTGAATTATAATCGATGCTGAAATGTATGGCATGATGCCGAGGGCAAAAATGGAAAAATTTTCCAGTGCCCCACCTGAAAACATGTTGAACATGCCAAAAAGGGTACTCGCATTTTGCTCAAAAAATGCTGCAAGGGCTTCCCCATTTATTCCAGGGGTAGGTATTTGCACCCCCATTCGGTATACGAACAGCATCAAGAGGGTAAATATTACCCTCTTGCGCAGTTCAGGTATACTCGCGGCTCTGGCAATTCCACTCATCGATTATTCCTTTATAACCCCGCCAGCTGCAATTATTTTCTCTTTTGCCCCATGGCTGATTTTTTCTAGTTCTATTGTCAGTGCTTTGGTTATCTCACCATTCGCCAATACTTTAACGGGCCCATTTTTATCAAGAATTCCAGCTGCAACGAGCGCCTCAGTATTAACAACGCTGCCAGCTTCAAAGGTGTTAAGCTGATCGAGCGAGACAAGGGTGTACGTTTTCTTAAAGAGGTTAGTAAAGCCACGCTTGGGCAGCCGCCGGTACAAGGGCATCTGACCGCCTTCAAACCCAGGATGGATCTTGTATCCTGAGCGTGAACGAGCACCTTTATGACCTCGTCCCGATGTCTTTCCCAAACCACTCCCAGGCCCCCTGCCGACACGTTTCTTGGGACGACGGGACCCTTCAGCCGGAACAAGATTGTTCAACGTTAACATGACTTAATCCTCAATTTTGACGAGGTGTTGCACTTTCGCCAACATCCCACGCAATTCCTTGGTGTTCTTCCTGGTAACCTTCCTGTGCATTTTAGAGAGCCCCAGCCCTGTCAATATGGCACGTACTTTTTGAGTACTCCCGATACTGCTTCGAATCATGGAGAATGTTACAGTTTCCTTCATAACGTTTACCTTATAACTCACTGGTTTACTGCTATCTCTTGCACATCGATCCCGCGAAGCCTGGCCACTTCCTCCACTGTCCTCAAGTTCCGCAGTCCGTCTAAAGTTGCCTTGACTAAATTATGCGGATTATTCGATCCAAGACATTTGGTGAGGACATTCTGCACCCCGGCAGCTTCTAACACCGCTCGTACAGCACCACCGGCAATCAGACCAGTACCGTCTGCGGCGGGCCTTAACATGACAGAGCCGGATTTAAACTTACCAGTGATGTTGTGGGGGATTGATACGTCGGTCAACGAAACCTTTCTCATATCTTTTCGCGCCTGTTCAATCCCTTTGCGTATTGCTTCGGGGACCTGATTCGCTTTTCCAAGGCCGTATCCTACATTACCGTTACCATCACCGACGACAACTATTGCACTAAAACTAAAGCGCCTGCCGCCTTTAACAACCTTTGCAACTCGGTTGATATAGACTATCTTCTCAATAAGCTCTTCTTGAGCTTCCTCTTTAGCTCGTTTAAATTCAGCCAAGAAACACCCCCACGTTCATTAGAACCTTATGAGTTTAGTTGTCACCTACATTAAAATTGCAACCCGCCTTCTCGAGCACCCTCGGAGAGAGCTTTAACACGCCCATGGTACAGATATCCGCCTCGGTCGAAGACGACCTTTGTAATGCCGAGATCTTTCGCTCTGGCGGCTATAAGAAGTCCGACTTGTCGAGCCTGTTGACTTTTATCTGCCGGGTCATCCGTTGCAAACCCTTTATCGCCGGTAGAGCAGGCAGCCAGGGTCTTTCCGTGCACATCATCTATGAGCTGAGCATAGATATTGCGGTTACTTCTGAAGATCCTCATTCGTGGTTTCTCGGAAGTACCTGAGATTTTCACTCTGATCCGTTGTACCCTTTTTCTTCGTGCTGTTACTTTCGAGCTTGTCTTTGCCATGATAAGTCACTTGATTACGTTATTTTGCACCACCAGCTTTACCAACCTTACGAGCAACATATTCATCCGCATACCGGATTCCTTTGCCCTTATAAGGTTCAGGTTTTCTGATGTGGCGAATTTGAGCAGCGGTTAACCCGACAAGCTCTTTATCGATACCATGCAGAGTGATTGAGTTATCCTTCTCGGTAACTGCAGCAACCCCGTCAGGTAACTGATAATTAACTGCTGACGAATAACCTACATTCAACGTCAGGGTATTCCCCTGCACACTTGCGCGATACCCCACTCCTTCAACGAGCAATTTTTTGGTAAAACCAGTACTTACCCCGGTTACCATATTGTCGATCAGAGAACGGGTGAGCCCCCACAGTGCTAAAACACGTTTGCTGGTCCCCTTAGGTTTACACACAAGTTGGTTTTCGGTAAGTTCCAGCTCTATTTCGGGGCGCACATCTCTTTCAAGAACGCCTTTTGTGCCGGTAACCTTAATATTTGTTCCCTGTATTTCAACAGTCACCCCTTTGGGTACTGTTATAGGCATTTTTCCAATTCTAGACATGCTCTTTTCCTTATTCACACAATAGGATTACCAAATCTCACAAAGCAGTTCGCCACCCACATTATCTTGTCGAGCTTGCTTATCGGTGATGACTCCTTTGGAGGTAGTCAGTATGGCAACGCCCAACCCACTCATTACTTTAGGTATTTTATCCGATCGATGATATCGACGACACCCGGGCTTGCTCACGCGCCTTAACCCCTTGATGACAGTCTCGTTGTTCTCACCATATTTTAAATCAATTTTTAAAACGCCCTGAACACCACTCTCGTTTACGGAGTAATCGGCAATATACCCTTCTTGTTTCATTACCTTTGCAACATCAACCTTTAGATTGGACAGTGGTATTTCAACTGTTGAAAATCCGGCTTTTGTTGCATTCCTGACTCTAGTTAGCATATCGGCTAAAGGGTCACTCATTGACATGATGGTACCTCTATTAAAATGATAAGGCAGGTATCAGTTCTTTTTGCTTCTACCAACTTGATTTAGTGACACCGGTGATCTCACCCTTGGAGGCGAGTTTACGAAAACAGAGTCTGCAAATTCCAAACTTGCGCAAATACGCTCTGGAACGTCCACACAAAGGACAACGGTTGTACGCGCGAACAGAAAACTTTGGTGCCCTTTCAGCTTTGGCAATGAGTGATTTTTTTGCCACTGATCCCTCCTAAAACCTTAATTCAAGTGTCCTAAATTTATTTTTTCCGAAACGGCATGCCAATCTCGCTTAAAAGAATTCGTGCATGTTCATCAGATTGTGTATTGGTCACTATAGTGATATTCAGCCCGCGTATTTGATCTATTTTGTCATAATCAATTTCAGGGAATATAATATGCTCTGCAACCCCCAAAGAGTAATTCCCGCGACCATCAAAACCTTTCGAAGAAACCCCTCTGAAGTCCCTTACACGTGGCAAAGCGATATTCACCAACCGGGACAAAAAATCGTACATCCGATCTCCACGGAGAGTAACCCTGGCACCGATCGGCATTCCGGCACGCAGCTTAAAGGTCGCAATCGACTTTTTTGCACGGGTGACCACCGCCTTTTGTCCAGCGATCAACGATAGCTCCTCAGCAGCCTTATCCACCGCTTTAGGATTTTGCACACCTTCACCCAACCCCATACTCAAAACAATCTTCTCAACTTTCGGGGTTTGCATGACGTTAGAAATACCGAGCTCTTTCTGCAAGGAGGCCTTGATTTCTTTATTATAATGTTCTCTTAAAGTAGACATCTTGTCTCCGTCACCAGCCTCATTTTTTTGGCGTTTCAATCGTTGCTTGACATTTCTTGCAAATCCTCACCTTCGTGCCGTCTGTCAGGATCTGTTTTCCTATCCGGACAGTCTCAACACACTCAGGACAGACAAGCATTACATTGGAAATATGAATTCCTGCTTCTCTCTCGATTATCTGGCCGGACTGGGTTGCATCCGTGGCTTTCTGGTGTTTTTTGACAATGTTGATACGTTCGACCACGACACGGCTATGTTTATTGTCTATTCTCAAAATTTTGCCGACCCTGCCCTTGTCCTTGCCGGCAATCACTTCAACCTTGTCGTTTACCTTTAATCTGCACTTTCCGTGTTCCATTATATCTGCCTCTATACTGCGGTAGCTGTGCCTTATAAGACTTCTGGCGCAAGAGATATGATTTTCATAAAGCCGAGAGAACGCAACTCCCTTGCAATAGGACCAAAAATTCGTGTCCCTACAGGCTCTCCATTACTTGCAAGCAACACCGCAGCATTTTCGTCAAACTTGACAAAGGTATCTTCAGGTCGCTTGATTGACTTAGCCGTTCGAACCACCACGGCATGAAGCAAATCACCTTTCTTGACCTTTGCATGAGGAATTGCTTCCTTAACAGTGACAAGGATTATATCACCTATACCTGCGTAACGTTTTCGTGTCCCGCCCAGTACCCTTATACAGAGTACTTTCTTGGCACCGGAATTATCGGCGACATTTAATACGGTTTCTGTCTGGATCATAAACTCACCCGATACAATATGTTATCCATCGCTAATGATATATTGAAGCTCAATGTACGTTAAGCGGCGTGTTGGATGATATTACGTACAAGCCATCGTTTTCGTTTGGAAAGCGGTCGACACTCTTCAATAAGAACAATATCGCCGATTTGGCACTGGTTTTCCGGATCATGTGCCATATATCTGATCCGCTGGCGTATATACTTCCCATATAATTTATGAGGGACCTTACGCTCAACGACCACAACAACGCTCTTGTCCATCTTGTTACTTACAACGAAGCCCTGCCGATTTTTTTTCACTTGCTTGCTCATCTTCTCATCCGCTCGCAGTTATTTTCTTAGCTATCCATTTGTTTTTCAGTGAGTATGGTTTTGATCCTCGCTATATCTTTACGTAGCGACTGAAGCTTGGCCGGGTTTTCCAACCTTCGGATCCCATGTTTAAAACGTAATCTAAAAAGGTCTTCAGATAAATCCTGATTCATTTTCAGGAGTTCTTCACCGGAAAGAGAACGCAACTCTTTGATCTTCATATAGTCTCACTCTTACTGATAACTGTGGTAGGAAATGGGAGTTTAAAACCAGCAAGACGCAGGGCCTCTCTCGCAACCTCTTCAGGTACCCCCTTTATCTCATACAGGATTCTGCCGGGACGGACAGTTGCCACCCAATGATCCGGCGACCCTTTCCCCTTGCCCATTCGTGTTTCAGCAGGCTTTTTAGTGATGGGTTTATCCGGAAAAACCCTGATCCACAGCTGGCCACCACGTTTCGCCCGTCTGTTAATAGCTATACGAGCTGCCTCTATCTGTTGAGAGGTTATCCGGCCTCGCCCGACTGCCTTAAGGGCAAAATCGCCGAAGGTCAGCTCAGAACCCCGGTAAGCTTCCCCACGCATTCTTCCTTTAAACTGTTTTCTATATTTAACTTTTCGTGGGCTTAACATAACTTCTAGCTCCTAGTTCAAATACAAACGAAAAAATGAGGTTGATTCTTGCACTCTACAGAGATTGCTCAAGAACAGGTTCCTTTTCCGCAGCAAGTATTTCCCCTTTGAATATCCAGACCTTAACACCAATTATTCCGTAGGTTGTTTTAGCCTCAGCTGTTCCGTAATCAATATCCGCTCTAAGTGTATGCAGTGGAACCCGCCCTTCCTTGAACCATTCCGTTCGTGACATTTCCGCACCGCCCAAGCGACCCGAACATGACACTTTAATACCTTGCACGCCAAATCGTAAGGCAGAGTTAATCGACTTTTTCATGGCCCGACGAAAGGCCACCCGTCGTTCAAGCTGGGAAGCAATATTTTCAGCAACTAACTGGGCATCAGCTTCCGGGCGGCGTACTTCCTGGATATCTATGAAACATGGACGCTGAAACTTCTTTTCCAGTTCTTTTTTCAGATTTTCAATTTCAGCACCTTTTTTGCCGATAACAATACCTGGACGTACTGTGAACAGTTTAATTTTAACCTTTTCACCGGTACGTTCGATAATTATACGGGAAACTCCAGCATGATAGAGCCGCTGCTTCAGGTATTTACGAATGAGCTGATCCTGATGAAGATTTTTGGCATACTCTTTGTCTGCATACCAAATAGATTCCCAGGATCGAGTGATATTTATTCGCAGCCCTATTGGATTGACTTTTTGTCCCAAGATACGCCTCCGTTCCTCACTGTTAATTGCTGCTTTATCTTTTTTATTTTTGCTTAAGGCTCAGTCACAGTTATAGAAATATGACTCGTCCTTTTTAAAATACGAGTAGCACGTCCCTGAGCACGAGGCCTGAATCTTTTCAACATCGGGCCGCCATCAACTGTAATCTCTTTTATAAAAAGGTTGTCAACGTCAACCGATTCAAGCTGATCTGCGTTTGCCACCGCAGACTCCAACACCTTACGTATTATTCTTGCTGCTTTTTTGGGCATAAAACGCAGGGTTGTAACAGCTGCTCCAGCATTCATTCCTCGAACGACATCGGCAACCAGACGCGCTTTTTGTGGTGAAATGCGGATATTTCTAGCGACGGCTTTTGTTTCCATCGTTCGACTCCTCAAAGCAATATCTTAAATGTTATGAGCTTATCTGCCTTTTTTGTCGGAGGCATGCCCATAGTAGGTTCTTGTCGGTGCGAATTCTCCGAGTTTATGTCCAACCATGTTTTCGGTGACATAGACTGGGATGAACTTGTTTCCGTTGTGGACGGCAAATGTCAACCCAACCATTTCAGGCAGTATATCCGACCTACGTGACCATGTTTTAATAACTTTTCGTGACCCTGTTGCTTGTGCGTTCTCCACCTTTTTCAGAAGGTGATCATCGACAAAGGGGCCTTTTTTGACAGATCGGGCCATGTGTGAATTCTCCTCAATTAGCCGCGTTTATTGACAATGTCGCGGTCTGACTTCTTTCGCTTTCTCGTCTTGAACCCCTTAGAAGGCATGCCCCAGGGTGAACATGGCTGCCTTCCACCCGAACTCCTGCCTTCCCCACCCCCCATGGGATGATCGACCGGGTTCATGGCAACCCCCCGTACCGAAGGACGTATACCGAGCCACCTGCTCCTCCCCGCTTTACCCAACTTCTGACTTGAGTGCTCTGGGTTACCGACCTGGCCAATACAGGCTCTACAGTCTTTATGAAACTTTCTCACCTCACCGGAAGGGAGCTTGACTGATACCTGGTTCCCGTCTTTGGCCATCAGCTGAGCGGAAGCACCAGCTGAACGAACCAGTTGCCCCCCCTTACCGATTTTCATCTCAATGTTATGAATAACGGTACCCAACGGTATATTGATCATCGGCAAACAGTTGCCAAGTTTAATATCAGCGTCTTTCCCAGCAACAACCAAGTCCCCTACGGCAAGACCATTCGGGGCAAGAATATAGGTTTTTTCACCATCTGCATAATTAAGCAACGCAAGGTTTGCTGATCGGTTCGGGTCATATTCAATTGCCTGGACAGTAGCCGTGACACCGACTTTGTTCCGCTTCCAATCTATAATTCTGTACTTTCTTTTATGGCCGCCGCCTCGATGACGGGCGGTTATCCTACCGTAAACGTTGCGCCCCCCCGATTGCTTGAGGGGTTCGAGCAAACCCTTTTCAGGCTTTTTATCAGAAAGCACTTCTTGACGAACGGACACATGATTGCGCTGGCCAGGAGATGTTGGTTTGTGGATTTTTATAGACATTGTGTTTCCTATGTATAATCTCAGCTTAGGTGATCAATCAGGAACGTTTTAAAGCTCATCCAGAAAATTAATTTTCCCTTCAGCAAGAGTGACATAAGCCTTTTTCCAATTGCTTGTTCGACCTATCGACTTGACACCTACTCGTTTTTTCTTGCCAACCATGTTCGTAGTGGCAACTTTGGCCACCTTAACATCGAAAAGTTTTTCGACGGCATTTTTTATTTCAATTTTATTGGCGCGAGTGTTTACCTTCAACACAACCTTATTTTCAGTTTCCTGAAGAAGATTCCCTTTTTCAGTCAGACACGGACGTTCCAGAATTTTGTAGACTGTTTTCACGCCATCAACCTCTCTTCTATTTTGGGCACACTCGGCTGGACAAGCATAAGTTTTGAATACTTTAAGATGTCGTATACATTCAGGCCGGCTACCGGAAGCACCTTGAATCCCACTGCATTTCGTGCGGATAAGGAGACCGTCTGGTCAACCTGATCGGTGACTATCAGGCAGTTTTTGAATGCAAAGTTGGACATAACCCCGAGAAATCCTTTTGTTTTAACCTCAGGCAGCTCAAACGCATCAATGACAACCAGATTTCCCTCCTGATGACGTGCGCTTAAAGCCATCTTCAGAGCCAGCTTTCTTACCTTTTTAGGTAGAGTATAGCTGTAATCCTTAGGTCTCGGACCAAAAACAGTCCCGCCTCCACGCCACAACGGCGACCTCCTGCTCCCTGCACGAGCCCGGCCGGTTCCTTTTTGACGCCAAGGTTTCGCTCCGCCGCCTCTCACCTCACCGCGGGTCTTCGTGCTTGCATTACCACTGCGCCTGTTTGCTCTTTGCATACAAACGACTTCATGCAAAACTCCGGTGTTTACTGTTACATTGAACAATGCATCATTTAACTCAATCTCGCCGACCTTTTCAGCGCGAGAATTTAGAACTGTACAGACAGCCATGGGAATCTCCTTAAGCACAATTCCAGATATCAGGGCTTTGGACAAATATTGAGGACACCTTGTTTACCACCAGGCACAGCACCATGCAAAAGCAGGACATTTTCCTCAACGCGAATGTCTATGACCTTTACATTTTTTTTGGTGACCAACTCGTTACCCATTCTTCCGGGAAGCTTTTTCCCTTTGACCACCCTTCCAGGAGTAGCACTACATCCAATTGATCCCGGGGCACGATGAAACGTTGAACCATGCGTCTTTCGACCGCCCCGATAGCCATAGCGTTTAACAACGCCTTGAAACCCCCGGCCTTTACTTTTGCCCGACACATCAACGAGGTCACCCACCGAGAAAATGTCGGCCAATTGAACGGTCTGCCCCACTTCATAAGCATCTGGGTCATTTACCTTGAATTCTTTAATATGGTAATAACCCTTACCACCGGATCGCTTAAAATGTCCGGCTTCCGGCTTATTCAGCCGTTGGCTTTTCTTTTCAAGAAAACCCAACTGGAGCGCATTATAGCCCTCCTTTGCCTTGGTCTTTATCTGCAGGATCCTACAAGGTCCCGCTTCTATGACCGTCACAGGCGCAGAGCGACCATTTTCATCGTATACTCGGGTCATTCCAAGCTTTCTTCCTAAAATTCCAATCGAATTCGGCATTTGTTTACCCAGCTTCCATTCTTAAACATTAGAGATGCTTATACCTTGGCGAACAGCATCATACTTGCCAGATCATGGTAATTTAATTTCAACATCAACCCCGGCCGACAACTCAAGCTTCATGAGAGAGTCAATGGTTTGCTGCGTCGGTTCAAGTATATCCAACAGTCGCCGGTGGGTCCGCATTTCAAACTGTTCACGGGATTTCTTGTCAACATGCGGTGATCTCAACACCGTATATTTACTGATACTGGTGGGCAGTGGTATAGGCCCGACAATTGTGGCACCTGTTCGCCTCGCGGTATCAACTATCTCTTTTGTGGAAAGGTCAAGTAGCTTGTGATCGTACCCTTTCAATCTGATACGAATTTTATCTGCAGGAATCATCAGTGGCCTCTTATCCAATAATTTCGCTAATAACGCCGGCGCCTACAGTACGACCGCCTTCCCGAATCGCAAAACGAAGGCCAGCCTCCATGGCGATCGGGGTGATCAGCTCACCAGTAATATGAATGTTGTCACCAGGCATAACCATCTCTACACCCTCATCCAGGGTGCAGACACCCGTGACATCGGTGGTCCGAAAATAAAACTGAGGACGATAACCGTTAAAAAACGGCGTGTGGCGACCACCCTCTTCCTTGGTCAATATATAACACTCAGCCTTGAACTTCTTGTACGGCTTGATCGAACCCGGCTTCGCTAAAACCTGACCGCGAACTATCTCCTCACGCTTAACACCACGCAACAATGCACCAATATTGTCACCGGCCTGACCCTCATCAAGCAACTTGCGGAACATCTCCACACCGGTACAGGTGGTCTTCACTGTCGGCCGAATGCCAACGATCTCAACCTCGTCCCCAACGTGGACAACACCGCGCTCAATTCGACCGGTCGCAACCGTACCACGACCAGAGATTGAAAAAACATCCTCAACAGGCATTAAAAACGGCTTGTCAATCGCACGCTCAGGTTGAGGTACATAACTGTCAACAGCTGCCATCAGATCCCAGATGCACTTCGCCTTCTCTTCATCCTCAGGATTCTCAAGTGCCAGCAAAGCTGAACCCTGGATGATCGGAATCTCGTCACCAGGAAAATCATACTTGTCAAGCAGCTCACGAAGCTCCATCTCCACAAGCTCGATCAGCTCGGGATCATCAACCATGTCGCACTTGTTCAAAAAGACAACTATCGCCGGAACACCAACCTGACGGGCTAGCAAAATGTGCTCCCGTGTCTGAGGCATAGGACCGTCGGTCGCCGCAACCACAAGAATCGCACCATCCATCTGGGCAGCACCGGTGATCATGTTCTTGATGTAGTCAGCATGACCCGGACAGTCAACGTGAGCGTAATGACGACTCTCGGTCTCATATTCAACATGCGAGGTGGCGATGGTTATTCCACGTTCCTTCTCCTCAGGAGCCTTGTCAATCTCGTTAAACTCCGTGAACTTAGCCATACCCTTGGTGGACAAAACACGGGTTATCGCAGCAGTCGTGGTAGTTTTACCATGATCAATATGACCAATCGTTCCGACATTGACATGCGGCTTCGTCCGGGTAAATTTCTCTTTCGCCATCTCATACACCTTGATCTTAAATTTTGCAGTTAGACCCCTTTTATTTTCTGCAGAGTGACTTCAGCTCGCCTATCAGGGACCACTGCAAATTCACTGAAAATCATTGTAAACGTCGCTCTGCCCTGGGTGGCTGAACGTAAATCCGTCGAATATCCAAACAACTCTGCCAGTGGTGCCTTAGCAAATATAAGCTGTCTACCGCGTTCGACTTCCACGCCCTGCACCTGAGCACCTTTTTTATTCAGGTCGTTCAGCACATCACCCAAATACTCTTCAGGAGACACAATCTGGAGATCCATCACCGGCTCCAGCAACACAGGATGCCCCTGCACCGCAGCCTTTCGGGAAGCCACTGTAGCGGCAACGCCGAAGGCCATGTCCGTCGACTTGTTTTCATCGTACGAACCACCAACCAACCTTGCAACAACATCAATCATCGGATAACCGACCAGTGGCCCGGAATCAAAGCTACCCAATACCCCTTTACGTATTGTCTCAACAAAGGCAGAGGGTATAACATCCTCATCAACGCAGCAGTAAAATTGATTCCCTGATCCTTTTTCCCCGGGCAACAGTTCTATTTCAACATGACCGAACTGTTCCTTGCCAGTCCCCATCGATTCAAACCGACCCTCAGCCCTGCATGGCTGTGTGATTTTCTCTCGATAGGCAACCTGCGGCTTACCAATATTAGCGGCCACCTTAAAGTCACGCACAAGTCGCTCGACAATAATATCCAGGTGCAGCTCCCCCATGCCTGCTATTATTGTCTGCCCAGTTTCGTCACTGACTGTAATCTTGAAACTTGGGTCTTCCTGGGCGATCTTAGACAGACTTTCAGCAAGATGCTTTTCATCCGCCTTTGTCTTCGGTTCAATGGCAATGCCTATTACCGGCTCAGGAAACTGTATCCGCTCCAACAGTATATAATCGCCCAAAGCGCAAAGAGTATCTCCGGTGCCGGTAAACTTCAGACCCGCCACAGCGCCGATATCGCCTGCTGATATACAATCAACCTCTTCGCGTTTATTGGCATGAAGCTTTAAAAGTTTCGGAATCTTTTCAGTCTTTCCGTTACGAGGGTTTGTTACCCTGTCACCCACCCTCAGCACCCCGGAATAGATACGAATAAAGGCCAGGTTTCCTACATAGGGATCTGTTTGCAGTTTAAAAACCAACCCGCATAACCGTTCATCCGCACCAGCCTTACGTACCAGCGTCTCCCCTTTTTTATCCAGCCCTTCAACCGGCGGAATATCAACAGGTGACGGCAGATAAGCTGTTATGGCATCAAGCAGGGGCTGCACCCCTTTATTCTTGAATGCAGACCCGCAAAGCACCGGCACGACCTCAAGAGCAAGCGTTGCTTTACGCAAAGCTGCACGAAGCTCGTCAGAAGGGATCTCTTGATCATTTAAATATTTTTCCATGACCCCCTCATCGAAGTCGGCCAACTTCTCGAGGAGTGTCATTCGGGCAGCCGATGATTCGCCAACTAGTGAATCTGGTATAGGTTCACTGATAACCACCTGCCCCAGGGACGCCTCATCGAATCGGAGTGCCTGCATCTCCACCAAATCGATGACCCCGGAGAAGGTCTCTTCACAACCGATCGGGAGGTTGACCGCCACTGGATTAGCGCCCAATCGATCTTCAATTTCCTCGAGGCACCCGTGAAACGATGCCCCGACCCTATCCATCTTATTAACAAAGGCAATTCGCGGAATCTTATAGCGGTCCGCCTGCCTCCAAACAGTTTCAGATTGCGGCTCCACACCACCAACAGCACAAAAAACAGCAACAACCCCATCCAGCACACGCAAGCTGCGTTCAACTTCGACTGTAAAATCAACATGACCGGGAGTGTCAATAATGTTGATCCGGTGGTTTCGCCAATTGCAGGTCGTGGCGGCTGAAGTGATCGTTATCCCTCTCTCCTGCTCCTGCTCCATCCAGTCCATGATCGCCGCACCATCATGAACTTCTCCATACTTATGAGAGCGACCAGTGTAAAACAGGATACGCTCGGTAGTGGTTGTCTTTCCCGCATCGATATGGGCCATTATGCCTATATTGCGCACACTGGCTAATGGTTCTCCCCCTGCCACTACCTTCACCCTGCTCTACGTAAACAACATCCTCCAGCTTAAAGCTTCAGAAAAATGCCGTTGTTTTTAACCCAGAACCCTCTCTTTGTCAATCCACTTTCCTGCACACGCAGCTAAAATCCTGTTACCAACGGTAATGTGCGAAAGCCTTGTTTGCCTCAGCCATTTTATGCGTATCATCTTTTTTCTTAACCGAGGCACCTCGATTATTAAAAGCATCCAGCAATTCGGCAGCCAGTCGCTCCGACATGGTTTGACCGGATCGCCCTTTTGAATTATTTATAATCCATCTGATGGCCAGCGCATTTCTTCGCTCCGGACGTACCTCTACGGGCACCTGATAAGTCGCCCCACCAACACGCCGGCTCTTCACCTCAACCCGTGGCCTGACATTTTCCATGGCCTCTTCAAAAACAACGAGCGGCTCCTGATCGGGCAGCTTGTTGCCGACGATACTCATGGCATCATAAAAGAGCCGCCTGGCAACGGTCTTTTTACCCGCAACCATCAGCCCGTTAGTAAATTTTGCCACCAACACCGAATTATACCTTGGATCAGGAGCAACCGACCGCTTTTCCAACATCTTCTTTCTAGGCATACCTTCACCCGCCCCACATCATGTGACGAAATTTATTTAGGGCGCTTAGCCCCATATTTTGATCGACCCTGCCGCCGCTCGTTAACCCCGAGTGTATCCAGGGTTCCACGTACAATATGATACCGAACACCCGGCAAGTCCCTAACACGACCACCTCGAATGAGCACAACCGAGTGCTCCTGCAGGTTGTGTCCAATCCCTGGTATATAAGAAGCAACCTCAATTCCGTTTGTCAGACGAACCCTTGCAACTTTTCGCAAAGCCGAGTTCGGCTTCTTGGGAGTCGTCGTATACACCCGGACACAGACCCCGCGCTTTTGCGGACAACTCTGCAAGGCGGGAGTGTTGGTGTTTTTGGTTATCTTCTTGCGTCGATTTCTGACCAATTGGTTAATCGTAGGCATGCAGTCAGCTCCTCAGAAAGTAGCACGGTGCTCTTTTGCTAAACAAAAATATATAAAGGAATAATTATAATACAATGTAAATGGAAAATCAACGTCTATATTCGTCACTCTTCTTTCTCCTCATGCAACCTGTACCGCGTCAACCCTGTCCCAGCGGTTATCAACCTCCCCATGATCACATTCTCTTTTAATCCGGAAAGATCATCAACTTTTCCCGCCATTGCCGCATTCGTCAACACCTTGGTTGTCTCCTGGAAAGAAGCGGCAGATATAAATGAATCTGTTGACAGAGAAGCCTTAGTCACACCCAACAGTAGCGGTTCCGCCGAAGCGGGCTGCAGCCCTTCACGCAGTAAACGCTCGTTTTCCTCCTGGAATTTCCACCACTCAATTTGCTGATCAAGCACGAATCGTGAATCTCCAGCATCAGAAATCCGTACTCTTTTCAGCATTTGCCGCACAATTGTCTCGATATGTTTATCGTTTATTTTTACTCCCTGGAGACGATAGACCTCTTGAATCTCATTCACTAAAAAGCGCGCCAGTTCCTCTGCACCTTTCACCTGCAGGATATCGGCGGGCAGACGAATTCCTTCCATTAGAGGATCACCCGCTTCCACTCTATCATTCTCATGGACAGTGATGTGCTTCGACTTTGGTATCAAATACTCCTTAGGCTCGCCAATTTCAGGAGTCACGATCACCCGACGTTTACCTTTGAGGTCCTTGCCGAAACTGACCCTCCCGTCAACCTCCGATATAATTGCCGGCTCCTTTGGTTTACGAACTTCAAACAACTCGGCAACCCGAGGCAGACCACCGGTGATGTCTTTTGTTTTGGTTGTCTCACGTGGAATCTTGGCAATAACCGTTCCCGGAGAAACCATGTCATGCTCATTGACCGTGATAATCGAACCAATAGGAAGGGGATAACGGGCTGCTACCTCCTCCCCGGGCAGCTTGACAGTTCTACCGCGCTCATCCTTGAGTGAAATGCGAGGGTTCATCTGCTTGGCTGACGTACCCGGTGTAATCACCTTGCTTGCCTTTCCAGTGATCTGATCGACACGCTCCTGCATGGTATCACCTTCAACCACATCACCATACTTTATCTTACCGCCGACTTCGGCGACAATGGGAATGGAAAAGGCATCCCAATCAGCTATGACAGTACCCGGATCGACTGATTGGCCCTCACGAATCCGGAGTGTTGCCCCATAGGGGACTGGGAATCGTTCCCTATCCACACCCAAATCGTCCAGCACGGTGATTTCGGCATTACGGCTCATCGCCACCTGAAACCCCTCATCATTGACAATTGCATGCAGATTCTTATAGCAGATCTGTCCTCCTCGTTGCGTACGGACCTCTGCCTGCTCCACTGCTCCTCGGGCCGTGCCACCGATATGGAATGTACGCATGGTCAGCTGTGTGCCCGGCTCGCCAATGGACTGAGCAGCTATAATGCCCACCGCTTCACCGATGTTAACCATGTGCCCACGTCCAAGATCACGACCATAGCACATGGCACAAATTCCACGCTTAGCCTCACAGGTCAGTACAGATCTGATATAAACCCGATCAATACCCGCCGCTTCAATGGCCTCAACCCGATCCTCAGTGATCTCCTCATCCATTTCCACCAGCATCTCGCCGGTGTGCGGGTCGACAACGTCTTCCAGAGCTACACGACCAAGAATACGTTCACCGATGCGCACTATAACCTCGCCACCCTCAATCAGAGGTTCTGCCAAAGTACCGCGCATTGTCTGGCAATCTTTCATCACAATGGTCGTGTCCTGGGCAACATCAACAAGCCTTCGGGTTAAATAACCGGAGTTGGCCGTTTTCAGTGCCGTATCCGCCAGTCCCTTACGAGCTCCATGAGTTGAGATAAAGTACTCAAGGACACTTAATCCTTCCCGAAAATTGGCCTTAATCGGTGTTTCGATAATCTCACCGGACGGTTTTGCCATGAGCCCTCGCATACCCGCCAGCTGTCGAATCTGATCTTTGGAACCGCGGGCACCGGAATCAGCCATGATATACACGGTGTTAAAACTCTTTATATCGCGTACCACTCCTGAAGAATCGGCCACGTACTCCACGGCCATTTCATCCATCATCTCCTTGGTGATCTTATCCGTGGCTTTCGACCAGATATCGATAATCTTGTTATATTTCTCTCCATCAGTGATCAGACCATCCGCATATTGCTGGTCAACATCAGCGGCCTCACGTTCCGCATCCTCCACAAACTCCTCTTTGCGGACAGGAATCTTCATGTCATTTATACAAATTGAAATACCGGCCCGAGTTGCATGTTCATACCCCAGATCTTTCAATCGATCGGCGAGAATAACGGTGTCCTTGGTTCCACAGTGCCGATACACATAGTCGATCAGAAAAGATAATTCTTTTTTGACCAACTCTTTATTAACCAGTGAGTACGGGACTTTATGGGGCAACAGCTCTCCCACCAGAATCCGACCGACGGTGGTATCAACAAGGGTATCCCTAACCCGGACTTTAACCATGGCCTGCATGTGGACGGCCCCGTGATCATACGCTACGCGGGCTTCGGCAGGAGATCCGAAAATTGAACCTTCGCCTTTCATACCGACACGCTCACGGGTCATATAGTACAATCCAAGAACGATGTCCTGACTTGGAATTATGATAGGGACACCGTTTGCCGGGGATAAAATATTGTTAGTGGACATCATCAGGACGCGTGCTTCGACCTGTGCCTCAACTGAAAGAGGAACATGAACGGCCATCTGATCACCGTCGAAGTCGGCATTAAACGCAGCGCACACCAACGGATGCAGCTGGATAGCCTTGCCTTCGATGAGGACAACCTCAAACGCCTGCATGCCCAAGCGGTGCAGAGTTGGAGCACGGTTGAGGATAACCGGGTATTCCTGCACAATATCATCAAGCACATCCCATACTTCCTTGACGCCCTTTTCCACCATTTTTCGAGCGCTTTTAATGGTCGTTACATAACCTTCCCGCTCTAATTTGTTGTAAATGAAGGGCTTAAACAGCTCTAAAGCCATCCTCTTGGGCAGTCCACACTGGTGAAGCCGAAGATGTGGTCCAACAACAATAACTGAACGACCGGAATAATCGACACGCTTGCCCAACAGATTCTGTCGGAACCGCCCCTGCTTACCCTTCAACATGTCTGAAAGCGACTTAAGGGGTCTCTTGTTCGGTCCGGTAATGGTTCGCCCGCGGCGACCGTTGTCGAACAGAACATCCACCGCCTCTTGCAACATCCGCTTCTCGTTGCGAATGATGATATCGGGGGCATCAAGTTCGAGCAGCCTTTTCAAACGGTTATTCCGATTAATAACCCGTCGGTACAGATCGTTGAGATCCGAGGTTGCAAAACGACCGCCCTCCAAAGGGACAAGTGGCCGTAAATCCGGTGGTAAGACGGGAATAACCTCAAGGATCATCCATTCCGGACGATTGCCGGAGTCACGAAATGCCTCGACTACATTGAGCCGTTTTCCGAATTTAGTACGTTTGGTTACCGAACCGGTTTCTTTCATTTCCTGACGCAAGGTGTCGGACAACTGCTTCAAATCTAACGATACAAGCAGCTCGCGAATAGCCTCAGCACCAATGCCTACTCTAAATTTACCGGGATGCTCCTCAAGGGCAACTCGGTACTGCTCCTCATTCAGCAGCGTGCTGGCGGGTAACTCGTCAACCTCGGAGGCAACAACAACATATGCCTCAAAGTAAAGAATACGCTCCAGCTGTTTCAGGGTCATGTCAAGAATAGCCCCGATTTTCGATGGCAAACTCTTGAGAAACCAGATATGTGCGACTGGCGCAGCGAGTTCGATATGTCCTAATCTTTCTCGACGAACCTTTGACTGGATAACCTCAACACCGCATTTTTCACAAACAACACCACGGTGTTTCATCCGTTTATACTTACCGCAATTACACTCATAGTCCTTAACCGGGCCAAAGATTTTGGCACAGAAGAGCCCATCACGCTCCGGTTTAAAGGTACGATAATTAATTGTTTCAGGTTTTTTTACTTCTCCATGGGACCACTCTCTGATCTTTTCCGGAGAAGCGAGAGAAATCCTCACTTTGTTGAAAGTTACAGGACCCTTTGGCTTTGCAAAAAAACTAAACAGTTCTTCCACGTAATCACCTATTTACAGTTCAAATCGATCCGGTTGCGTTAAATTTTGCGACCCGATGCCGCCATAATTTACTCACAATGTTCAGCACTCTCAGACTATTCTTGCAATTCAATATCTAAACAAAGCCCTTTGAGCTCCTTTACAAGAACATGGAAAGATTCCGGCATGCCTGTTTCCAGAAAGTTGTTGCCTTTGACAATTTTCTCGTACATTGTCGTTCGTCCTTCAACATCATCAGACTTTACGGTGAGGAACTCTTTGAGCGTATAGGCCGCGCCATACGCCTCCATTGCCCACACTTCCATCTCACCAAGTCGCTGTCCCCCGAACTGAGCCTTCCCGCCGAGAGGTTGCTGGGTAACCAAAGAGTAAGGACCTGTTGAACGGGCATGAATTTTATTGTCAACCAAATGATGCAATTTCAACATATACATGGTCCCAACCGTTACCTGGTTATCAAAAGGTTCACCGGTTAAACCATCATAAAGCGTTACCTGACCATCCTCGCTGCCACTGGCTTCCACCAGCAACTTTCTGATCTCCATTTCTGAAGCACCGTCGAAAACCGGTGTGGCGACAAGAATACCGTGCATATGCTTTGCCATATAATCCAGCAGCTCAGCATCACTCATCCCCTCGGTAATTTTGGCGTACTCCTCAGGAGAATAAAGGAATTGCAAACGTTGTTTCAAAAGCCCGATCTCGTTTCGTCTTGCAATTGCCGACAACTCTTCGCCAAGTTTCTTTGCAGCATAGCCAAGATGGCACTCAAGTACCTGGCCGACGTTCATTCGGGAGGGCACACCCAATGGATTGAGAACAAGGTCAACAGAGGTGCCATCGGCAAAAAACGGCATATCCTCTTCAGGTAACAACCGGGAAACAACACCCTTGTTGCCATGCCGGCCGGCCATTTTATCACCAACAGCCAGTTTGCGCTTTGTTGCCACATATATTTTAACCATTTTGGCAACGCCCGGGGGAAGGTCATCGCCCTTTTCCATTCGCTCCACAATTCCCTGGTAGCGGTTGCGGACAAGAATTGACTGACTCGCGTACCGGTGAAAAATCGTCTCAATTTCATCGGCAAACTTTGCTTTCTCAGCAAAATCAAGCTCCTGTAACTCGTCAAAGCTCACCTGGTTGAGAATATCCGCAGTCAACTGCTTGCCCAGTTTGAGCAGAATCTTCCCCTTCTTGTTCTTGACATCACTCTTCACAGTACGGCCATCAAGCAGATGGACAAACGCACTGCGTACGCCTTTCCTCAAGCTTCTCAGCTCATCTTCCATGTCACGATTGAGACGATCAATTTCTATCTCCTCAATCATTAAAGTGCGGTCATCCTTATCAACACCCTTTCTGGAAAACACCTTGGCATCAATAACCACACCTTCAACACCAGGAGGAACGCGCAGGGAAGAGTCTTTAACATCACTTGCCTTTTCGCCAAAGATTGCACGCAACAACTTCTCTTCCGGAGAAAGCATGGTCTCACCCTTTGGCGTGACTTTGCCAACCAGCATGTCTCCGGAACGAACTTCAGCACCTATACGGACGATCCCTGAGTCATCAAGATTGCGCAACCCCTCTTCACCAACATTTGGGATGTCACGTGTAATTTCTTCCTTGCCCAGTTTGGTATCCCGGGCCATGATCTCAAAAATTTCAATGTGAACCGAGGTGAAGGTATCCTCCTTCAGCAACCGCTCATTAATCAGGATAGAGTCCTCAAAGTTGTAACCTCGCCAGGGCATGAACGCAACCGTCACATTTCTGCCGAGTGCAAGCTCCCCACTCTCGGTAGATGGGCCATCGGCAAGAACAGTTCCTTTTACAACGCGATCACCGGGGTACACCAGGGCCCTTTGGTTAAAACAGGTATTCTGATTTGATTTTTTATATTTAGACAGATGATAAACACCGACACCGGTCTCAAATCCATCAACACCCGGCTCATCGTAACGGACAACAACTCTGTTGGCATCAGCCTCCTCGACCACACCGTCACCGCCGGCAAGCAGGCACACACCGGAATCCCTCGCCACATACTGCTCAACACCGGTCCCGACGACCGGAGCCGTCGGTTTGATCAACGGTACTGCCTGACGTTGCATATTCGCGCCCATTAAGGCCCGGTTAGCATCATCATTTTCGAGGAACGGTATCAGCGATGCAGCGATTGAAACCATCTGATTAGGCGCAATATCCATCATGGTTACCTCTTCGGCCGCCACTGTGGACACCTCGCTTTCATGGCGAGCGATCAGATAATCATCGGCCAGTCGACCATCGGCCATGGCCACATTGGCCGGGGCTATAATATGCTCCTCTTCCTGTAAGGCGGAAAGGTAGGTGTAGTCTTCAGAGACCGTTCGATCTGTAACATGTCGATAAGGGGTCTCGATAAAGCCATAGGGATTGACTGTCGCATAGGTGGCAAGACTGACGATAAGACCGATATTCGGTCCTTCCGGCGTCTCAACAGGACAAATACGTCCATAATGGGTTGGATGGACGTCCCGCACCTCGAAACCGGCTCGTTCCCGGGACAGACCTCCCGGTCCAAGTGCGGAAAGTCTTCTTTTATGGGTCACTTCTGAAAGTGGATTAGTCTGATCCATAAATTGAGAGAGCTGACTGGTGCCGAAAAACTCTTTGATTGCAGAGGTGACCGGCTTAGGATTTACCAGGTCATGCGGCATTAAAGTCTCAATTTCCTGAAGGGTCATCCGCTCCTTGATTGCCCTCTCCATTCTGACCAATCCCATGCGAAATTGATTTTCGCACAACTCACCGACTGTTCGTACCCGACGATTGCCAAGATGGTCAATGTCGTCCCCATCTTTCAACTCATCTTTAATACGTACCAAGTGCCGAACACTCTCAACGATGTCTTCCCTGGTTAAAGCCCGCACCTCAATTGCGGTGTTGAGCCCTAACCTCGAATTTATCTTGTATCGCCCGACCTCAGACAAATCATAGGTGGCAGGGTTAAAAAAAAGATTCTCAAAAAATGATTTAGCGACTTCCAGAGTAGGCGGGCTGGATGGACGTAAACGCCGGTATATTTCGACAAGAGCGTCATCAGTGTCTTTTATCTTATCAGCCAGCAGTGTTTCGCGAAATGAGCTGCTAAAGTGTGTACCATCGATATAAAGCAGAGAAAATTGAGTGATCCCGGCTTCGGCAATGGCTTGCAGCGCAGTCTCAGTAACAGGCTCATTACACTTTGCGAGGACTTCACCGGTCTGTTCACTCACCACATCGTGAGAAAAAACTCGACTGCACAGATTTTCAAGGGTGATCGGCAGAAAACAGTCGCCAAGATTTTCAATCTTTTTGGCAAGGGTTTTGGTTATCTTTTTGCCTGTTTTGGCAATGACAGAACCGTCGGCAGGATCGATAATATCGGTTGTCAGGCGTTGGTTAACAAAGGTGACAGTGTTGAAGGCTATCGAATAATTCTGGCCATCAAAATGAATCTCGTCCGAATAGTAAAAATCATTGAGGAGCTCCTCATCACTGTAGCCCAATGCCTTGAGAAGTACAGTGACCGGCAGTTTCCTGCGACGGTCGATGCGGACATACAGTATATCTTTGATATCAAACTCAAAGTCCAGCCATGAACCGCGAACCGGAATAATACGAGCTGAATAGAGACGCTTTCCGGAAGCATGGGATTTCCCATCATCGTGTGTATAAAAAAGACCAGGAGAGCGTTGCAGCTGATTAACAATAACCCGCTCAGTGCCGTTAATGACAAAAACTCCATCCTGAGTCATGAGCGGCAGCGCGCCAAGAAAAACTTCCTGCTCTTTGATATCGCGAACCGACTGAGCCCCGGTCTCCTCGTCAACATCAAAGGTGATGAGCCGTACTGTAATTTTAAGCGGCGCTTCATAGGTCATCCCGCGAACTACGCATTCAGAGACCGTATATTTAGGTTCCCCAAAGGAGTATCGTACAAACTGTAACGAGCAGAGACCATTAAAATCAGTAATGGGAAAGACACTTTGAAAGATGGCCTGTAATCCCTGGTCACGTCGTTGCTCAGGCGCAACATCACGCTGAAGGAAACTCTCATACGACTCCCGCTGCATTGCTATGAGATGGGGTGGCTCTATAACTTGATGTGTTTTGGCAAAACTTTTGCGTACTCTTCTCATAGTCCCCTCAAAAAATTTCGCGTGATACAGATTGTGTTATTCATGGACAGTTATTTTTGTACGTATACAGAACAACGAATAGGAAGTAAAAAAAGTCAATTCCTACAAACGAAGTAACGCTACGGGGCGAGATGCCCCTATAGCGTTACCTTGCGATTAGGATCGCTATCGGAAAAACCCGATTGCTGAGAGAGAAATAGTTATTTGATTTCGACCGAACCGCCAGCCGCTTCAATCTGTGTCTTGATAGCTTCGGCCTCTTCTTTATTAACACCCTCTTTAATGGGAGCAGGCACACCCTCAACCAGATCTTTAGCCTCTTTAAGGCCCAGTGAGGTCAGGGCACGGACCTCTTTGATAACTTTGATTTTTTGATCGCCTGCACCTGTCAGGATGACATCAAACTCAGTTTTTTCTTCAGCTACAGGACCGGCTTCACCAGGCCCTGCTGCAGCTGCAACAGCTACGGGAGCAGCTGCTGAAACCCCAAACTTATCCTCCAGCTCCTTGATAAGTTCAGAAAGCTCAAGAACGGTCATGTTTGCAATGAAATCAATAACATCTTCTTTTGTTACAGCCATTTTCATTCCTCCTTACTGGAAAATAACAGCAAGATCTTTCGTCAAATTACATTTGGCGATCTTTGATTTTAGTTTTCTTTCTGGTCTTTAACAGCGGAAAGCGCATAGAGTAGTTTTTGCGGAACTGCACTGAGCACACGGACAAAACCTGTCGGAACAGCAGACATCGTACCCAAGAGCTTAGCGAGCAGCTCTTCTCTTCCCGGCAACTTCGATAAGGCAACCACATCATCGGCGCTTATCAGCGTTCCTTCCAGGGCAGCTGTACGGATTGAAAACGCCTTGAACTCTGCAGCAAAGGCGGTCAGCACCTTAGACGGCGCAACAGGTTCATTAAATCCAACAGCGACAACAGTACTCTCACTGAACGAATCGCTCAGCACCTCATACGGTGTCCCGACAACAGCGCGTCGAAGCAATGTGTTTTTAGCAATCCGTACCTTTGCGTCATTAGCACGAAGGTCCTTTCTCAACTTCTCCAACTCAGTCACTTTCAAGCCGCGGTAATCAGCGACCACAGCAAACTTAGCTTCAGAAAAAGTCTTGTTGAGTTCACTGACTATAGCGGTCTTCTGATCGCGATTCAACGTCGATACCTCCTTTCGTTGCAATGGGGGACTGTCAAAAAACAGAAAGAGGAATGAATTTCTCTCATCCGCAGCATGGAATACTGCCTGGTCTCGGCAGGGAACGCGTAATCATCGCGTTATTAAACAGTTGCCCCTGCTGTCTCTGACCGCCCCTAGATGATAAGAATAACACCTGGCCTAAAACAATCTACATTCAAACAACAAACACACACATTCCTATGTGGTTTTTATTAAGGTACGAACCTGCAAAGGATCCACTTTAAAACCGGGACCCATGGTGCTGGAAATTGAGATTGACCTCAAGTAAACCCCCTTGCTGGTCGAAGGCTTCAGCTGGACAAGACGATCAACAAATGTGAGGATGTTGTCAGCAAGTTTGTCGACTCCAAAGGAGCATTTTCCTATGGCAGCATGCACAACGCCGGCCTTATCAACCCTGAAATCAACCTTCCCTTTTTTAATCTCATTTACAACCCGTTCCACGTCAAAGGTAACGGTACCGAGTTTGGCATTGGGCATAAGGTTACGCGGGCCTAAAATACGGCCGATTTTCCCTACTTCGCCCATCATATCCGGGGTGGCTACAGTTCTATCAAACTCGAGCCAACCACCTTTGATCTTTTCGATCAGCTCATCAGAACCAGCAAAGTCAGCACCAGCGGTAAGTGCTTCTTTTTCTTTCTCGCCTTTAGCAAAAACAAGCACCCGGGCAGTCTTACCAGTGCCATTTGGCAAAATCACACTGGATCGTACCATCTGGTCGGCATGACGGGGGTCAACCCCCAGGCGGACTGCGACCTCAACGGATTCATCAAAATTAGCAAACTTTACCTTTAAAACATTTTCCAACGCTTCGCTTAGATCAAACATCTTCAGTCGATCCATATCGCTGACAGCGTTTTTGTATTTTTTCCCACGTTTCGGCATAGCACCCTCTTTACTCTCCCTGGTGTCCAAAAAAGACACAGGTAAACGAATAAACGGAACTTTTTACGAGTTATTTAACCACAGTAATTCCACAACTACGTGCGGTCCCTTCAACAATACGGACAGCATGGTCAAGATCATATGCGTTGAGATCAGGCATCTTAATCTCCGCTATCTCCCGGATCTTGGCCTTATCCAATTCAGCAACACGATTTTTCTTGGGGTCGCTCGAGCCTTTTGCAACACCCGCAGCTTTTTTTAACAGTACAGATGCCGGCGGGGTCTTGGTGATAAAGCTAAATGACCTGTCGGCGTAAACCGTAATGACCACAGGAACGATAGTGTCGCCTGCAGCCTGGGTTTGGGCGTTAAAAGCTTTACAGAAATCCATTATATTTACCCCGTGCTGGCCAAGTGCCGGACCAACAGGTGGAGATGGATTAGCTTTCCCTGCCGGGATTTGCAACTTTATATATGCCTGTATCTTTTTTGCCATTACAAACGCTCTCCACAAAACCAGGTGTTACCCTTTACTCACCTGAATATATTCGAGTTCCACAGGTGTGGATCGACCAAAAATCGAGACCATCACCTTCACCCTTCCTTTCTCCGGAAAAACCTCTTCAACCACGCCCTGGAAATTAGCAAACGGCCCATCAACGACGCGGACAGCATCTCCCTCTTCAAAGATTATCTTTGGTTTGGGTTTACTCGCCCCATCTTCGATACGGCCTATAATCTTGCGAGCCTCGTCTTCGGAAAGAGATGGGATTTTCTTATAAATATCCCTGTCTCCTCCTGTTTGGCTCAAATTTATTCCAACAAATCCTGTGACCCGCGGCGTCCCCTGCACCAGATGCCACGTGCTCTCATCCATCTCCATATTCACCAAGAGGTACCCGGGAAAGAACTTTCGTGCAGAGGTTTTGCGTACTCCCTTTACCATCTCGACGACCTGCTCCGTTGGAACAAGAATTTCACCAAAACTGTCCTCAAGATTACCGGTCTTTATCCGCTCCTCTAACGATGCTTTAACTTTATCCTCAAACCCGGTATGCGTATGAACGATATACCACTTCTTTGCCATATATCTGCCTGCTCTCCTGTCAATTAAGAACGGTGGCCACAAGCTTTCCCAACAACAGGTCAACAGAACCAAGATACAGCGAGATAATGACAACGAGCAAGATGACAAAGCCTGTCAAACCGGCGGTTGTTTTTTTTGCAGGCCAAACTATCTTTCGAAATTCCGCATAAACTTCCTGCAAAAATTGCTTGATCCGAAATGGATGGAAAGGTGATCTAACTTTGAGATCCCCTCCACCTTTCTTGGCCTCAATCTCCGCCTTGCTCATACCCTGTGTTCCTTTAACGCCACACTTCTTGAAAAATAAAAAGACATCTCTTCGATATCAGATGGCAGGTCAGGAGGGATTCGAACCCCCATCCCCCGGATTTGGAGTCCGGTGCTCTACCATTCGAGCTACTGACCTGCTATTTCCCTTCCTTATGCAAGGTGTGTGTTTTGCAAAAAGGACAGAACTTCTTCAGCTCCAGCTTGTGCGGGATCGTTTTCTTATTTTTGGTTGTCGTGTAATTACGTTGCTTGCATGTCTGACATGCCAGCGTGATTATATCTCTCATGATTTGCCTCACCAGAGCAAAGCAGCCGGGACGAGCCCGGCTGCTTTATACCTGCGATCTCAATGTTCTTAGAGCAAGGAAAGGTTTATCCAATAATTTCGCTAATAACGCCGGCGCCTACAGTACGACCGCCTTCCCGAATCGCAAAACGAAGGCCAGCCTCCATGGCGATCGGGGTGATCAGCTCACCAGTAATATGAATGTTGTCACCAGGCATAACCATCTCTACACCCTCATCCAGGGTGCAGACACCCGTGACATCGGTGGTCCGAAAATAAAACTGAGGACGATAACCGTTAAAAAACGGCGTGTGGCGACCACCCTCTTCCTTGGTCAATATATAACACTCAGCCTTGAACTTCTTGTACGGCTTGATCGAACCCGGCTTCGCTAAAACCTGACCGCGAACTATCTCCTCACGCTTAACACCACGCAACAATGCACCAATATTGTCACCGGCCTGACCCTCATCAAGCAACTTGCGGAACATCTCCACACCGGTACAGGTGGTCTTCACTGTCGGCCGAATGCCAACGATCTCAACCTCGTCCCCAACGTGGACAACACCGCGCTCAATTCGACCGGTCGCAACCGTACCACGACCAGAGATTGAAAAAACATCCTCAACAGGCATTAAAAACGGCTTGTCAATCGCACGCTCAGGTTGAGGTACATAACTGTCAACAGCTGCCATCAGATCCCAGATGCACTTCGCCTTCTCTTCATCCTCAGGATTCTCAAGTGCCAGCAAAGCTGAACCCTGGATGATCGGAATCTCGTCACCAGGAAAATCATACTTGTCAAGCAGCTCACGAAGCTCCATCTCCACAAGCTCGATCAGCTCGGGATCATCAACCATGTCGCACTTGTTCAAAAAGACAACTATCGCCGGAACACCAACCTGACGGGCAAGCAAAATGTGCTCCCGTGTCTGAGGCATAGGACCGTCGGTCGCCGCAACCACAAGAATCGCACCATCCATCTGGGCAGCACCGGTGATCATGTTCTTGATGTAGTCAGCATGACCCGGACAGTCAACGTGAGCGTAATGACGACTCTCGGTCTCATATTCAACATGCGAGGTGGCGATGGTTATTCCACGTTCCTTCTCCTCAGGAGCCTTGTCAATCTCGTTAAACTCCGTGAACTTAGCCATACCCTTGGTGGACAAAACACGGGTTATCGCAGCAGTCGTGGTAGTTTTACCATGATCAATATGACCAATCGTTCCGACATTGACATGCGGCTTCGTCCGGGTAAATTTCTCTTTCGCCATCTCAGGTCTCCTTGGACAAAAATTCGTACAGATTCAATCAAAAAAAGTATATGCGTAATTAATACCTGGAGCCCACGATCGGACTTGAACCGATGGCTTCCTCCTTACCAAGGAGGTACTCTACCACTGAGTTACGTGGGCGGAGATCACAAATCAAACTGCAAAACACCCTGTGCAGTACACCTAAAAAGGAAGTGTGGAGCGGGAAACGAGACTCGAACCCGCAACCCTCAGCTTGGAAGGCTGATGCTCTACCATTGAGCTATTCCCGCCAGACACCCGACATCTTAAACTGCAGCACATCTGTCTTAAAACTGGTGGAGGGGGGAGGATTCGAACCTCCGAAGGCTCCGCCGGCAGATTTACAGTCTGCTCCCTTTGGCCGCTCGGGAACCCCTCCGCTGTAACATGCAAAAAAGGCAGGCATAACACAAACCCGCCACTCACTATACTCGTTTATTTTGCACTGCTGAATCTCTGGAGCTGGCGATGGGACTTGAACCCGCAACCCCCTGATTACAAATCAGGTGCTCTGCCAATTGAGCTACGCCAGCTTTAGCCCGACAAATATACTCCGTAAAAACAATAAATCAATATATTTTTTCATACAAATAAAAAAACCGGGGGCCGAACCCCCGGTTTTTCTGCTTAGAGATCTGCGATTCAGGCGTTCAACGGATCCTTAATAAAGGATGAATCACGGTAACGTTCAAACGCCATGGCAAAAGTGCGGTACACTATATGGGCAAACTTCGTGTACGGCATATAAAGAAAGAGCATGGCAACGGAGATAAGGTGAAGATAATAAACAATGTATCCCAGAGAGGGGATCCCGACCAACCGTAACAGTTCCGCACCTAAGCCGGTTACCCCCACACCCATTATGATCCAGATCAAAAACCAATCGTAAAAGGTGTTTTTTGCTTTACCGGTGGCCTCCATCCGGCTTCTGTTCATCCAAAGAATGCCTATACCAACAATCATGGCCACCGCCGCAACGTTAGCCAGCCATTTAACAGGATTCCACATGGAAATCGGACCGTGCATCGATGGTATGAAGATACCGATCACATCCTGAGTAAACATGGAATAGCACGTAACAAAAAACAGGCCAATAAATGCAAAAACCAAAGGCAGATGCCCTCTTACCCGGTCTGAGTGGGCCGTGCATTTTTTGAAGCGTGAATGCTCAAGGATTTCAACAATAGACGGCCACAAGAACTGCTTGACAAACTGGATCACTGAAGGCCGGTATGGCACCTCAGTCAGACCGGTTGCCTCCGACATTCCCCTCCACAGGCGCGAGACCCCCTTGTAGACGGAGGTTACAGCAATACCAGCCGCTGTCAGAAAAATAATGTCGATGAACAGTACGTTCTTAGAAAGCCATTTAAAATCCCAATGACCAAAAAAATGAGTGTAGCCGACTTTGGCGAACTGCTCCCCCGATGGAATGTGCATCCCGCCGGAGATAAGCCATAAAACAAAAATCACAATTGAGGGTATCCCAATGAGCATGGGAAGATTTTTGGCAGAACTGCAGAGATCAGCCAGCGCCTTAGGCCAACCCAGTGCGCGATACGCATAGGCGCGGATAGCGGCCATTACATCGCCAGGCCTTGCCCCACGAGGACATATCTCGGTACAATCGCCACACAGGTGGCAGAGGTACACGCCGGGATCCATCATGGCTTTTTCAGCAAGACCCCAGTTGGCAAGGACCATCTGTTTACGGGGAAATGGATGGCTGTCAGTACAAACCTGACAAGCAACTGAACAGCTTGCGCACTGGTAGCACTGTTTTAACGTGTCGCCACCAACCTCTTTTAAAGCTTTAATAAATTCAATATCAGGTTGCACGTGCATAGACATGAGTTCCTCCTGTCGAAAACTATAAAAATCACCACAACTCGTCATTGAGCCAATTACGGCAGAATGGGGCAGCCGTCATCTTCGACAGATAAGATGACGGCTACGGTGCCTGTTCCACTTAGAATCCCTTGAACGGATTCGGTCCCATGGCGATAATTTCCTCAACAAACTCATCTATTATTGCCGGAAGCTTGTCATAGTCGGAAATCGCAATTTCACGCACCCCGCAACGCTCAGGTTCAAGACCAAGCGAACCAAGGGTTTCACCGATGTTCTCCATACGCTTGGTAGCGATCTCAGATCCCTTGGCAAAGTGACACTGGTAATCGTCACCATACTTACACCCGAGCAGAAGAGCGCCATCCATACCGGAAGACATCGCGTCTTTAATCCAGACCATGTTCACTGAACCCAGACAACGAACCGGAATAAACCGTACCAATCGATTTATCTTGTTCTGGTGCATGCCGGACATATCAATAGCCGGATAAGCGTCATTTTCGCAGACAAAGACCGCAACCCGCAGTTTATCTTCATCGTCATCAGGAACTTCGATCGTCTTTACCATCGAACCTATCATGTCGATACTGTAATCGGCAAAGTTGATGATCCGTTCCGGACAGGCTCCCATGCAAGTACCGCAACGGCGGCAGCGGGTATGGTTAGGCAGCGGTGTCCCCTTATCATCATCATCCAGGGCACCAAATGGACACTCCTCTGTACAGCGTTTGCACTGGGTACAGCGCTGGAAGAAGAAATCCGGATAAGTCTGGTCGCCTGAACGTGGATGAACAGAAACACCCCTGTTTGCGGACTCAATACATTGAATCGCCTTCAACGCTGCACCCATGGCGTCATCAATGGTCTCTTCCATGGTTTCCGCCCTGCGCACTCCACCACAGTTGTAAACACCTGTGCGTCTGGTCTCGTAGGGAAAGCAGATGAAATTGGAGTCGGCATACCCTTCAAACAGTCCCAGATCACTAAATGCCGGGCCTTGCCGATAAGCAAGGTTGATGACATTCTCGCCTGCAGTCGTTGGTACCATTCCGGCGGCAAGCACAACCATGTCGACTTCGAGCTGCAGATCCTCACCGATCAGATTGTCCTCAACATCAACAAGCAGCGCATTACCTGCAGACGCAACCTTCGTGACCGCTGCTTTTGTCATAAAAACATTATCACGTGCCTGCATGTTCTTATAAAAAAGTTCAGCGTTTCCAGGTGTGCGCATGTGCTGATAGAGGATATAGGCTTTCCCGTCAACCGGATTGTCCTCAACAACATAATTCGCCTGTTTCAGAGCAACCATTGAGGTAACCGAACCGCAGTAGGGGAAATCGGCGTCACTATCCTTACCGCCCGGGCTCTGTATGAAGGCAACCCGAGCCGGGACCTTACCGTTTTTGGCTAATTTTTCAAACTCGGCATTGGTCACGACGTTAGCGAGTTTACCGTAGCCCAGGTGATCATACTCAGAAACATCAGCCGGTTTCCAGCCGGTTGCCAAAACAACAGCACCAAACAACTCGCCGTCAGGATTTTTATTCGTATACTTCTGAAAGTCCTTATTTGGATCCTCCATCTCACCTTTGGTGATACGATCCTGGTCCTCTGCCGTCACTTTAGCAGGAGCATCCCACTCGGTTTTTGTGCCCGCTTCTTTAAAAGTAACATTAAATTCACCAGGAGCACCGCTGATACGGGCAACCTCACAGTTTGTCTTCACCGTGATCTTACCATCCCCCTGTACAGCAGCGATGAGGTCTGTGATATTAGAAGCCTCGAGTTCGGCATAAGGATAGGTTGTAGGGAACATCTTCCGCCAACCCAGCGCCTTGCCGCCAAGTTCTGCCTCCTTTTCAACAAGGGTAACTTCGTAGCCGGCCTTTGCCGCTTCTTTTGCTGCGGTAAGCCCAGCAATACCGCCGCCCATCACAAGAATTCGTTTACTGATACTTTCCAGTTTGTACGGCTCCGGCAGCTCAGTCTTCTGGGCACGGGTTACGGCCATACGGACATAGTCGGTTCCCATTTCCTGAAGGAACTCGTCGACATTCCCCTCTTCAGTAAGAGATCCGGTCCAGGCCACATGCTCACGCAGATTACCTCGAACGGTGATCGTCTGCTCGCCGAAATCAAACTCCTGCTGCATCACGCGCGGTGAACATGCACAGACAACAATGGTATTGACACCTTGATCTGCGATGTCTTTTTCAATAAAAGCACGTCCATCAGCACCACACAGACAGTTGTGCTCCTTCATAGGAATTCCGGCATCTGAGGCGGCATCCTTCAACCCATCAACATCGAGGACCTCGCCAATGCCACAACCAGTACAAAGATATGCACCATACACTTTCTTCATTGACTTCCCTCCTACCGTCCGATCTGAATGGCTTGAAGAGCAGCTGCCGTGGAGGACTGTCCACTTGTGTACACCTCGACCGCACCCTTCGCACAACCGGCAGAGAACATACCTTTCGCTGCCTCAGACACAATAAAACCGTTGCCGTCCATGGTCAGGCCGAGCGCCTTCCCCTGCTCGCCAATTGCCGGCTGCATACCTGTGGCCAGTACACACATGTCAACTTTCTGGTGGATTTTCCCTCCATCGACCGCATTTTCAGCCGTTACAGTGACACCACCATCTCGCTCAGCGGTGATATCTGCCACCTTACCCTTGATAAAAACAGTGTTCGGATCATCAATAAATTTGCCCCGAAACTTCTCATACCGTCCAGGTGTACGTAAATCTATGTAGAAAACATAGATCTTTGCCTCCGGGTACTGGGCGCGTATATAGGAGATGTGTTTGAAAGTTGCCAGACAGCAGATAGAAGAACAGTACTCCAGGTGATTTTCATCCCGCGACCCCGCACACTGGACAAAGGCAAAGGATGCCGGCTCTGCACCATCACCCGGACGGAGAATCTTTCCTTTAGTGGGACCGTTCTCTGCGGCAAGACGCTCCATCATCATGTTGGTGATAATGGCCTTGGAGGAACCGTAATTCAGGTTGGTTATCTTGTTGGCATCGTAAGGATTCCATCCTGTCGACCAGATAATAGCCCCTACCTGCAGGGTGAAGGTCTGAGGCTGCATGTCCAAATCAACCGCGTTGTACTTACATGCACCCTTGATAGCGGCCAGGGATTCAGCCGAACAGGCCTCCTTATCCAACACGAACCGCCGCGGGAACGCCATTTCATGAGGCAAGTGGACCGCCTTGATTTTTTTCATGCCAAAGTTAAAATCGTCATCAACTTCTTCAGCACAGACAAGGGCGCAATCACCACATGCTGTGCAGTTGGAATTAATGTATCGCGGTGCTGTTTCCAGCTGTACCTCATAGTTACCCGGGCCGCCGCTGATCGACTTGACAGTTGTCAGCGTGTAGGTCCGGATCTTCCGATTGTCCTTAATCCGTCTGTAATTAATCTCGAGTCCACAGATCGGGGGACAGAGTTTTGGGAAATACTGATGGAGCTGGGCAACCCGGCCACCAAAAGAAGCGGTCTTTTCGATGATAAAAACATCTTTACCGACTTCGGCAGCTTCGAGCGCAGCGGTTAAACCACTCATACCGCCACCAACAACCAGTATCGCACCATTGCCTGCAGTGTTACTCATGCCAAGCCTCCATTACTGCTGGTATTCATGAAAGGTGATTTCTGGCTCAATTGATACGAAAGACAGGAAACTACTTCATCTTTCGTATCAACTCAAACAAAATAACAAGCTCACACAAAAAATCTCCAGACCCTACAGGAGAGTCTGGAGATCATCTTACTTATCTACTATCAAGACCGCGATCTAATTAAATCCAAGGCTCGGTCTCAATAATGTTGATGCATGGAACCTTTTCGCACTTCCACTCTTTGGTCTTTGGATCAAAGGTGGAGTTAACAAAGCATTTCCAGTTCTCATCATCACAGGTCGGATAATCAGACCGATAGTAGAATCCAGGATAACGGGACTCCTTACGGAACTCGATATGGCGGATATGCGTCTCGACACACCAGATGCGATGATAATTTTCCCATGCACGCATCAGCTCGTGCAGGTCACCTGCTGCCATCTTCTCAGCATCTTCACGCATCAGCGCAAGAAGGTCGAGACAGATGTTCAGCAGCTTGCCAGAGGTCATGTAATAGGTGGCAACTCCTCCGCCATACTCATCAGTGGCCTTCATAAGCCGCATCATCATACCGGCGGGCTTGCAGTAATTCGGGTTGACATCTGCGGCAGTTGATGCGTCTACATGCTTGTTGTACAAACGCACCGGTGCATAGATCTCATCAACCAACTCCTGAGCAGTCTGCGCCAGCTCCGGGGTGAAATCAGCATTGTCGCGGCAATACTTCACCATCTGCTTAGCACAGATACGACCTTCAGCGTGGGAACCGGAAGAGAACTTATGGCCGGAAGCCCCAACACCGTCTCCTGCTGTGAACAGGCCGTTCACCGTGGTCATGCGGTTATAACCCCACTTGTACTGATGGGACCGCGGACCGTCAACCTCAGGCACCCAGTCTTCCATCGGACCCGAGGTCCAGATACCGCAACAACCGGAGTGGCTGCCCAGCATGTAGGGTTCTGTCGGCATAATCTCAGAGCCGACCTTCTCAGGCTCGATATTCATACCTGCCCACAGACCGGCCTGACCAACGGACATATCCAGGAAGTTCTCCCAGGCCTCAGACTCAAGGGCCTTCCAGTATCTCTTCAGCTCTTTCTCGTCTTTACCGGCAGCACGTTGAGCATCGACAAACGCGTTGATTGCCACGTCTGTTGCCATGTAAATCGGGCCACGTCCGGCCTTCAGCTCGTTGAGCATCAGGTGGTTACGCAGACAGGTCGGGGTAACTGCAGATTGACCATAGGGCATGAACTTCGACAGCTCATCCTTAACCTCAGGGCTGTTCGCATAGAACTCACCCAGACCGTTCTGCACTTTGGCCTTGAACAGGAGGAACCAAGCGCCAACCGGGCCGTAACCATCTTTAAAACGCGACGGGGTGAAACGGTTTTCCATCATGGTCAGAGTAGCACCGACCTGAGCGCACATCGTGTAGGTGGAGCCGGCGTTCCAGATCGGATACCAGGCACGCCCCTTTCCTTCACCGGTTGAACGCGGACGGAAGATGTTTACCGCACCACCACAGGCAACCATGGCGGCCTTACACTTGAAGATGTGAACTTTATTTTCACGGGTGGAGAAACCTACAGCACCGGCAATGGTGTTTTCTTTATTCTTGTCAAGCAGCATCTTGACGATAAAGACACGCTCCATGACGTTCTCTTCGCCCAGTGCCTTCTTGGCAGGCTCTGCAACAACGGGCTTATAGGACTCGCCGTTGATCATGATCTGCCATCGACCGGTACGAACAGGGGTACCACCTTCGCGCAGGCTCTTTGCCGGCCTGTCACCAGGCATGTTACCACCGTCCTCCGCACGCTTCCAGATCGGCAGACCCCACTCTTCAAACAGCATGACAGACTCGTCAACGTGGCGACCGAGGTCATAGATCAGGTCCTCACGAACAACGCCCATCAGGTCGTTACGAACCATCTTGACATAGTCTTCAATCGGGTTCTCGCCGATGTAGGTGTTGATAGCGGAAAGTCCCTGAGCAACAGCTCCGGAACGCTCGAGAGCAGCCTTGTCAACCAGGAGCACCTTCATGCCTTCGGGCATCCACTTAGTAATCTCAAATGCCGTGCCGCATGCAGCCATACCACCACCAACAATCAACACGTCACATGTATGTTCTGCAACCTCAGGATTGTCAACGACAGGAAGCTCACCTTTCGGCTTATTTGGTAATGCCATACTAATATCTCCTCAGTAGTATTTTCAGAATAGCACGTTTTATCTCTGTCTGGCGCAGACTACTTTGCCAGTTTGGTAGGGGTCGGCAAGTTGCTCTCCAGCAGCAAGCACTCATCATCCAGGCTTGCACCCCTTTCGCCGGGATACTCATTAGCAGCACCCTCAGCAGTGGTCCGGATCGGGAACTTGAAGCGCTTGATATTACCATTGCGGAACTTCACAGTCCACATGATGGAATCAGAAGAACGCATCGGATGAACCTGTCCGCCCATTGGAACAAAGTCATCGTAACCACGAACAAAAATTGCACCCTGCGGGCAGATCTTCACGCATGAGTAGCACTCCCAACATGCATCAGGCTCCTGATTGTACGCCTTCATAGACTCAACGTTGAGAACCATCAGGTTATTAGGACAGATATACATGCAGGCGGTTTTATCTCCACCCTTGCAACCGTCACATTTCGAAGGATCTACGTAACTTGGCATTAAACTACCTCCTCACTAGGATTTTCCGTTATGACACCCAATTTGAGCTGCCAAAAGCCTCTTGCATCAACAAGAGCAAGCACTGTTGCGCAGCCATCCGTTTTTCTACCTCGACCAAACAAATGACCAACCCGATTTTCAACGCATTTCAGTTGGTTTGACATGCAGAATAAAAATGAACGGTCACTCATTTTACGCATGCACATTTTTAATTTGTTACCTTCCCGATGTCAAGAAAAATCGTCAAAACAAGGCTGAACAGCAAAATTTATCAAAAGTATCAGAATTATGGATGGATGCTTTGATCATATTTGACAGCAGTATTTATTACCCTGCACAAATCGTCCATTCCCCCTTTCATACGGCAAAACTTTACTGACAATGACTACTCCATATCACCATACGAAGGTCGAACCAGCACTTCACGCGGCCGCGAGCCATCCGCCGGGCCGACTATCCCCTCCTTTTCCATCACTTCAATGATTCGGGCGGCGCGATTATATCCCACCCGCAACCGCCGCTGCACCATGGAAATCGATGCCTGTCCGGTCTCGGTGACAATGGCGACTGCCTCATCATACTTTTCATCGTAAAGCTCTTCGGTCTCATCCATTGCCGAGGTGTCCTCTTCAATGTCCTGCAGGACAGCCTCGTCATAGTCTGCCACCCCCTGATCCTTAAGATAGCCCACCAATCTGTCTGTTTCTTGTTCAGATATGTAGGCCCCGTGAATACGTTGCAGCTTTGCTGCCCCGGGCGGTAGAAACAGCATGTCACCCATACCCAGCAGATGTTCTGCACCTGAGCCATCGAGAATTGTCCGGGAATCGACCTTGGAAGAAACTTTAAACGAGATGCGGGTTGGAAAATTCGCCTTGATCAGGCCTGTCAGGACATCGACCGACGGTCTTTGAGTTGCCAATATAATATGCATCCCCGCGGCTCTGGCCATTTGAGCCAAACGGGCGATTGAGGTTTCAACATCTTTTGATGCCACCATCATGAGGTCAGCCAGTTCATCCACAATAATGACAACATAGGGTAATTTATCGTCCGATACCTGGTTGTAGCGGGTAAACGATTTCACCCGGCGCTCTTCAAGCAGACGATACCGCCGTTCCATCTCCCGTACCGCCCACAGCAGAGCCCGCGAGGCTAGTTTCGCCTCCACTACCACCGGGTGAAGAAGGTGCGGGATATCCTCATAGACGGATAATTCTATACGCTTGGGGTCAATCATCAACAGTCTGACCTCAGCCGGCGTGGCTTTATAGAGTATGGAGGCTATAAAAGCGTTGATGGCCACAGATTTACCGGCACCGGTTGCACCGGCAATAAGCAAGTGCGGCATGCGGGCCAGATCAGCAACAACCGGTTGTCCTACAACATCAAATCCCAATGCCAGGCTGAGGACGGATCGCGCCTCCCGATATTCCTTAGATTCTAAAATATCGTGTATGTAGACAGTGTCCCGGACAGGGTTGGGGATTTCGATGCCGATCGCCGCCTTACCTGGAATGGAGCCGACAATGCGTACCCGATCAACCTTGAGTACCATGGCCAGATCGTCTGCCAGGGTGACGATACGGTTAATCTTGACACCGGGTGCGGGTGAAAACTCGTAGGTGGTGACAACCGGTCCCGGAGAAATGCCGGCAATGGTTCCCTGCACTCCAAAATCCTGCAGCTTTGCAAGCAGCGTGGAACTCACCTCATAGTAGTGCTCCCGGCTGAGCTCCACCTTACCGGCTGTTGTCTGGTCCAGCAAAGAGAGCGGCGGCCGCTGAAAATCGACCAGGGACGAGGTGACCGGTAGAGCCTCCCGGACCCTGTCTGTTTTCCCTGGAGAGCTTGGTGCGGTGTGTACGGGAGGCAAAGACACCGCCTCTTCCTCCTCAATGGGCGGTGTCTCTTTCCGGGTCTTCAGCGATGGCAGTCTGTACCGTGGTTTGTTCGGCGGTGATTGAACCTCTGGTTCAGCCTCGAGAAGATCGTCATGTTCCGTTATTTCTGTTGGAGATCGCCGCATAAAACCAAACGGAGAGAAATGCAGGGTAACCATGAGGGAAAACAAGAACAGCAGTGCCAATGACAGCACTGTCCCGGCCGTACCGATCACACTGTTCAGGAAATGCCACAGCAAAGATCCCACATAACCGCCGGGAACAATGAGGGAGGCTGGTACAAACAGCTGTTCAACTCCCCCGAACAGACCGGAGGTGCTCAACAAAATACCGGACACACCGGCCACAATAGATGGCAGCCGATGGTGGATCGTTCGTATAAACAGGACGCGAATGAGCGCATATCCCAATAACAAAATCGGGAAAAAGGCAATAATCCCAAAGAATGAAAACAGATAGTGCGCTGTATAAAACCCCAGCACACCACATAAGTTAGCGGAAGGTTGTTGCCGCACCGGTTCGGCGTCCAGCAACGGCACCAGATAACTCCCCAAAGCAATCAATAAAAAAAGTGCGAGAAACAGCAGCACAAGAACTTTTACATCCTGTCTTCTTCTGCTTCCTGCACCTGTCTGAATGTCGTCCATCTCCCTTTCCCGAATGATGTTCGCTGTTTTTTATTTTCCGTTTTGTACAGACACACCTCTTTTTTGCTATCACATCAGCCACAGGCGGGATCAGCTGATGTCTCCAGAGGCAGAGGGTCGCGTGTTTTTACCTCATTTGCCACAAAAGAGCAAAACGCAGCGTGCACAGGCACCGGAAAGATCCATCCAGCAGATCAGGAAATTCCATACACACTGCCAGGAGAGATGCCTGGAGCAGGCAAAAAAAACAGGACAAAAAACTGAAGGACCAGGCAGTCCGGGTCTAAATTAAAGCATCGGCAGGCTTACAGACATCTATGCAGTAACCGGGACAGAAGAGCAGGCTGGAAAAACGTGGGGCAGCACTGTCTGCACACCTTCCATCACATCGGCTGCTGAAGGAGCGATATCGACTGACCCTCTGATATGGGCCGCAAAGAGCGAACCCCACTGCAGCAGGCCCGTCTTCAGTCGGACGCATCCTTCGTGTTCATACGCCTGTCCCGGATGAATCGGGAAAGAAACGCAGACAGACAAACGTACCATGAGTGTTGACAGTGCTGCTACCAAAGCGGCGATACGCCGGCGGCTATTGAGGCACGGCAGCCTGGATTGCATCAAGGATACCGTTAATAAAGGCAACTGATTCGTGGATGGAGTAACGTTTGGCAACTTCCAGGGCTTCGTTGATAACGATCTGCACTGGAATTTCCGGACCGTAGCGCATCTCGAAGATCGCAATTCTGAGAATATTCCGATCCACCGAGGACATGCGCTCGATCCTCCAATTATGGGAATGCTCGGCCAGCAGCTTATCGATATCCTCAAGGTGAGCACTGATCCCTTCAATCAGCTGACGGCCATAGGGTACGGCTTTTTGCGTAATATCAAAACTTCGGCAAAAAAAATCCAGATCAGAGGCCAACGACTCGGCAGCAAGCACACGCTTTTGAAAATCATGGCTGAACAAAAACTGCAGAGCTAACTCCCTGGACTTACGACGCAGGCCCATCTTCCGTACCCCAGCTACCCGTCACCGGCTGATATTTAAAAAAACAGATGAGGCAAATCAACCAATCGCATCGAACAGGTTGACCATTTCCAGAGCTGCAACCGCCACGTCCGACCCCTTGTTACCGGCCTTGGTACCTGCCCGTTCAATGGCCTGTTCAATGGTTTCCGTGGTTAACACACCAAACAATACCGGAATACCGGTATCAAGCATGACCTGTGCAGTGCCCTTTGCCACTTCACCGGCAACATAATCAAAGTGCGGCGTTGCCCCCCGTATGACCGCTCCCAAGCAGATAACAGCGTCGTGTTTCCCTGAACGGGCCATCTTCTGGGCAGCCAGAGGAATCTCAAACGCGCCGGGAACCCGGGCGACCACGATATCGTCACTATTCACACCGGAACGTACCAGGCTGTCAATCGCCCCTTCCAGTAATTTTTCAGAGATGAACGAGTTGAAACGGGCAACGACAATGCCGATCTTCCGTCCTGTACCTTGCAGGTGCCCTTCAAGATAGTGTGCCATACTGTTCTTCCTGTTGCTGAATTACGGATCTCTGGTGACAGACCCTATCGGCATGTCGCCGTACAGTTCCAAAATATGCCCCATTTTATCACGCTTTGTCCGCAGGTAGTCCCTGTTTTCCTCTTCTCCGAGGATCTCGATGGGAAGACGATCCACCACCTCCAGCCCGTATCCTTCCAGCCCGATAATTTTCTTGGGATTATTCGTTAAAAGTCGCATCTTGCGCACACCCAGATCACGCAGGATCTGAGCGCCGATCCCATAATCCCGCAGATCAGGCTTAAACCCGAGCCGCAGGTTGGCCTCAACAGTGTCCAGGCCGTCGCTGTCCTGCAACTTATACGCCTTCAGCTTATTGACCAGACCTATCCCCCGCCCTTCCTGGCGCATATACAGCACCACACCTGCACCTTCCTGTTCAACCATCCGCATGGCGGCATGCAACTGAAATCCGCAGTCGCAACGGACTGAACCGAAGATGTCTCCGGTCAGGCATTCGGAATGAACCCGCACCATTATCGGTTTATCCGGGGTGATCTCCCCCTTGATCAGGGCAACATGCTCCTGCCTGTCCACATCGTTCTGATAGACAATCACCCGAAATTCACCGGCATGAGAAGTAGGCAGCCGCGCCTCCGCTGCCCGGCGCACCAGCATATCCTTGCGAAGCCGATAGGCAACCAGATCAGCGATGGTAGCGATCTTCAGGCCGTGCTCTTCAGCGAAAATCTCCAGATCAGGCATCCTGGCCATGGTGCCGTCTTCTTTCATAACCTCACAGATAATGCCTGCGGTACGTAAACCGGCAATCCGGGCCAAATCAACGGAACCCTCGGTCTGCCCGGTACGGACCAGAACTCCACCACCCCGGGCCCGCAAAGGAAAGATATGGCCGGGGCTGATAATATCACGCGGGGTGGCCTGGGGATGGACCGCCGCCTCAATGGTCCGGGCCCGATCTGCTGCGGATATACCGGTGCTGACACCGGTGCGCGCCTCGATGCTGATGGTAAACCCGGTACCAAAAGGTGACTGGTTGTTAGGAACCATCATCGGCAGATCCAGCTGATCAACAATATCCGGGCTCAATGCCAGACAGATCAGTCCCCGTCCATGAGTCGCCATAAAATTGACTGCTTCCGGAGTCACCAGTTCTGCAGCCATGCACAGGTCACCTTCATTTTCCCGGTCTTCATCGTCCACCAGGATAATCATTTTTCCGGCTTTTATATCCTCTACAACCTCTTCAATCGAACTGACTGCCATAATGCCCTCTTTCACGGGAGACATCTGTCTTGGTCATCCCCTTAGTTATCTCACCACCCATGGCTGACTACAGAGCACTTGCAAAGTGTCATATAAAACCATGTTCAATCAAAAAAGCAGAATTTATTCTGCCGGATCCGCTGTCAGCCGCCTTTCCCGTCAACAGCTTTTCCACATATTTGCCAATCATATCAACTTCAATATTGACCCAGTCGCCCTCCCGCAGCCTGCCAAGGGAGGTGACGGCAAGGGTGTGGGGAATGATCGACACTGAAAATCTATCGTGCCCGCACTCATTCACTGTCAGACTCACACCATCGATGGCGATCGAGCCTTTTTCAACAACATATCTGGTGAAACCGGTATCCAGACTAAAGGTGAACAGGGTAAAGTCACCAACCTCTCTCCGCTCCTTTATCTGCCCCTGGGCATCAATATGCCCACTGACAAGATGTCCGCCCAGGCGATCACACAGCCGCAGTGCTCTTTCCAGGTTAACCTTACCGCCGGCCTGCAACCGTCCAAGCCCTGTTCGTCGCAGGCTCTCCGGCGAGACATCAGCATAAAACCGGTTCCCTCTGATATTGCGCGCGGTTAAACATACACCGTTGACGGCAATGGACTCTCCTTCTTCAGGATCGATCAGGTCGAATTCGGTCTCTAAACCAAAAATCATCCCGCCGCCTGCCGGACGTTTTTCGTAGAGAATCCCTAATCCCTGAATGATTCCGGTGAACATTTACCGATCCTGTTCAAGAGCGTCGGCCCGTTCAGCAAATTCTTTTGCCAGGCGGTCATGTTTAAACCGACTGTGAATACCGGCTATGGAACGATAGGCGTCCGCTGCCTTGGGCAGCTCACCCAGCTCTTCATAGGTCTCTCCAATCAGAGTAAGTGTTGCCACCGCTCCTTCAGGATTGTGAATAAGACGGTAATGCTCCAGCATGTCATACAACAACTCCAAAGCCTTTTCCCCGTCACCAAGCTTCCGGTAGGCGGTCGCCATCTTCTTGTTCACCGCCAGGAGAGAGAAGCTATCATCCTGTGTTTCACAAATGGAAGCAGTACGCTGGTAATTGGCAATCGCCATGGCATACTCACCACGGGCCAGACAGGTGTCACCGAGTCGATCGGAGGCGTTAGCCACCCCAACCTGATCACCCTGCTCTTCAAATCCCAGCAAAGCATTGTGAAAGGCGAGTGCTGCCTGGACATAATTACCTTCGGTGAGTAATTTACGTCCCCCGCGATAATCCTGTCGGGCAGGATTATCGTCAAGATTATCAATCTCGCCCCCCTCTTTCATCGGGCCGATGGTGTTTAAAGGTTGAATAAACTCATTGCTCATCAGCATCTTCCTTATGAATGATTTCGGTGGCCTGGACAGACAAATCGGCCACTGTTGTTTCCAGAGGTTGTCCCTTTTCATAAATGGTGATGGGGGTGGTATCGTGCTGTAAACCCATGATCTGAAACCCGGCCTCTTTGGCCCGTATCCGACCAAGCATTCGCAGCGTTAACCCGCGTAAAACCGGATTGGGGTGATTCATCACCGGAAACAGAGAATAAAACGGTATAGTCCGGATAAGTTCAGGTTTCGCATCTGCGATCTCACCCAATCCCCAAAGTACAGCCTCTCGACGGGCCGGATCCCCCATATAGCTATAGAGGTGCCTGGTAAAGGCCCCGTAGATATCCGGCCGCGCCGCAATGACAGCACCGATGGTCTCAAGCATTCCCCAAGAAGTGGCTGCTGAATCAGCACAGGCTGCAAACAAACGATGCAACAGGTCGGCAATGGCGCCGGGTTCATGATCAGCCACTCGGCCGCTGACCTGACCGATCACCCAGGCTGTCCGATAGCGGACATCCGGGTTTGGTTCATATAAAAGCCGTTGCAGGTAACGTAACACCCTGCGATCATCAAAGTAGAGTGCAACCAGCGCATCAATATCAACCCGTTGGGCCAGCTCACGGACCAGCTTCTTGTCGGCTTTCTGCTTATCTCGTTTTTCATGACGGGTCGGGCTGGTGGATGGTTTAACCGGTTCGCCCTGCCCGGCACCTTCCTGACGACCGGCTGTCGGTGCTGCTTTTGTCTTTTGCTCGTAGCGTTGCACCAGTTCTGCAGGTTCCTGATTCATGCGAACAAAGTACAGCACACCACGCACGGCACGACCATCAAGGTTGCGTGTCGGTACCACCTGATGGCTCACCTCGTCATAATCTTCAAGAAGGCCGGTCAGGTAATCTTCCTCAGGATCAAGCTCCCAGGCCAACTCCCACTGCTCATTACAGGCGTTGACAAGACACTCGACCATGGCTGCACCGATGTTGTGACCTGTGGCTTCGGCAACATACACAGCCCCACACTCACAGGTTCCCATGGGAAACTCCAGCATTTTACGCTGGGTACCAAAGGATGGACGGGCAACATCCATACCGCAAAAAGGGCACCAGGGTTTGCTGATCAGTTCGGGTCTACTGCGCATCTCTTATCCTAACTTAGCTTGCAAGGCATCGCGGAACCTGGGATCAACACTGTACCCCAACTCCTCTGCCTTCTCCATGTTACGCTGTGCCTCCTGAAACTCGTCGTTGAAATAGAGGGCCACAGCCAAATTGTTACGCGCCATGGGTGAATCAGGCTCAAGGGTAACCGCCTGACGTGCCGCATCCACGGCTTTGGCATCTTCTTCGTTCATGGTATAGGCCGAAGTCAGATTGATCCACGCGGTGATAAGCTTGGGATCGATCTGTACAGCACGGGAATAACACTCAATGGCCTGCTCAACTTCACCACGATGCTGGCGAATAAGCCCGATGTTGACATGTGCCTCCGCCATGGTCGGACTGATACCCAACGCCTGTTCATTTAATTCCAGAGCCCGGTCAGTATCACCCTGGTCAAAATAAATGGCCCCGAGGTTGATCATGCTCTCCATGGACTGATTGTCCAGCTCAATCGTCTTTTCAAGCTGCTTTATGGCATCTTCCACTCTGCCGGCCTTTCTGTACACCAACCCAAGATGATGCCGGGCCATGACGTTGTTGGGCTTTTCCTCCACAATCTTTTCAAGCTCGGCAATAACCTCTGTCAAATCACTTACCTTCTGCTCCTGCTTCTGCACTTCTGTCATAATGGCAACCTGTATTCCGCGGCTAAATGCGCTCGTTCTGTCCGATAGACGTTCGGACGTGATTTCAGAAAATTGTTTTTAAGTATAGGCACGATCGGGACAGACGCAAGACCCGGCTGTCTGCAGCAGACACTTTATGCCGCCCCCGGCAGCGACTTGTCATGATAGGCGATCAGTCGTCTCTGCTGCTCCTTGACGAGCACCTTCCGCGCCACCTCGATATCACGGCGGATCTGCCGGATCAGGGCATCCGATCCAGCAAATTTAACTTCACTGCGAAGATGACGCAGCAAATTAATCTTTAACGGGCGTCCGTAAATATCTCTGCTAAAGTCAAAGATATGTGTTTCTGCGACCAGGCTTGTATCGCCGAACGTCGGATTGTATCCGATGTTTGAAACTCCGCCGTACTGCCGGCCATCATAGATCACCTGCGTTACATAGACACCGCGCTTCGGGCAGAGATCTTCTTCTGAAAGATAGAGATTGGCCGTAGGAAATCCGAGTTGCTTGCCTCCCCGCTGCCGGCCGAGCTGAACAATACCCCGGATCTGGTAGTATCGACCGAGAAGACGACGGACATCCCCCATCTTTCCGGCAGCCACCAGCTCCCTGATTCTGCTGCTCGACACCAGCATGCCCTGCTCATAATGGGCAGGCATCACCATAACAGTGAACCCTTTTTCTTCTCCCTGCTGCTGCAGAAAAACAGTATCACCCAGACGCTGTTTGCCCATGGCATAATCATAGCCCACCACCAGGTCGCGCATCCCCAGCCGACCGAGCAGAATCTGATCAACAAACTCGACAGCAGTGGTGTTTGCCATCTCAACGGTGAACGGAACAATGACCAGCACATCTATACCGGCCCGCCTGATCAGTTCAATTTTTTGTGCAGTCGTTGAAATCAGACGGATGCCATGCGGACTCAAGACTTTCAACGGGTGCGGATCAAACGTCACGGCAACGCTGGTCCCGTTGTTCTGATGCGCCCGCGCCACTACCTGGTCAAACAGTTTCTGATGACCTAAATGAACACCGTCAAAGTTGCCGACAGTTACGTGCGCTTGCCGAAAAGGCGTGTGTATCTCGTTGAGATCGGTGAAAATTTCCATGGAAACCAGGCGGCATCGAATAGCCTTTCTGCATGGCTATGAGCCAGACAATTGAAAAAGATATTATCGCAAACATTAAAGAGAGGATATGTACTCCAAATCCGGAAAACACGCAAACAGTTCATAGCACCACAGCAACCCGAACACCCCCGGCACAACACAGGTTATCTTCCCTCAGTACCGAGCCCTTCGACCCTTCCTGCAATCAACGGCAAAAGCATGACGGGTAAAGGCTCCAGCCATCTGTTGCACCCTTTTTCGCACCTTCCTGTCAGTAACTTTCGGCCACTTACGCCGGCTTAAAGTGGTGTCACATTTATTATCAGTAACAATCTCACAAGAATTGCTTGACAAACGGATCAGAGACGAGCATATTTCCTGCCGCAATGCCGAAGTGGCGGAATTGGTAGACGCGCTAGGTTCAGGGTCTAGTTGGGGTTACCCAGTGGAAGTTCGAGTCTTCTCTTCGGCACCAGAAATATAATCCGGTACAGTTCACCGGAATCCTTATAACCCCGTTAATTCTTGGAATTAACGGGGTTTTTCTATGCCCTTTGCCCACTGCCCTCTGTTTTGGCCTATCGACATCCGTATCAAGAACCGGGTATACAATCGGACACAGATTGACTGTAACCAAACACCTGTCCTGAGAGGCAACGGCCCATGTTAACGGCAATTCAGGTGCGCAACCCAAAACCTAAGAATAAAACATACCAGCTCAACAATGGTACGAAGCTCTTCCTGCACGTTGCTATCAGTGACAGGAAAACATGGCGCTACTGCTTTGTGCTTCTGCCGAATAAAACGTTAACCTTTGTACGCGGAGCATACCCGGTGTTATCACTGAAAACAGCTTCAAAATGATAAGCCTTGACTAGTATCGGCACTATAACGGTCGATAACTCAACCCCTTCTTGCTTTAAAAAATGGTTCGTTAATTTGGATAACAGTACACTTTGTGCCCATCTTTGGGAATCGGCCAATATCCTCCGTGGTCCTGTGGATGCGGCTGACTTCAAGACCTACATTTTCCCACTGCTCTTTTTCAAGCGGCTCTCGGACGTGTACCATGAAGAATATGCCCAGGCTTTGCTTGAATCTGACGGTGACCAGGAATATGCCTTGTTTCCCGAAAACCATCGCTTCCAAATTCCAGCAGGATGTCATTGGGCAGATGTCCGGGCCAAAAGTAGCAACCTTGGTCACGCCCTGCAAAAGGCCATGCGCTGCATAGAGCTGGCCAATCCAGATACCTTACACGGTATTTTTGGAGATGCACAATGGACCAACAAAGATCGTCTGTCCGATGCCTTGCTCAAAGATCTGATCGAGCATTTTTCATCCCTTCATTTAGGCAATGAACAATGTCAGGCGGATGTACTGGGCCAGGCCTATGAATATCTGATCAAGAAATTTGCCGACCTGACCAATAAAAAAGCCGGTGAATTTTACACTCCACGGTCTGTGGTCACCTTAATGATCCGCATCCTGGCACCCAAGGCCGGAGAAACTATTTATGATCCTGCCTGCGGCACAGGAGGAATGCTTCTTGAGGCCATACATTATGTGCAAAAGCATGGTGGTGATGAGAACCTTATGCTCGGCAAACTCTATGGCCAGGAAAAAAATCTGACCACTTCAGCCATTGCGCGTATGAATCTCTTTCTTCATGGGGCTGAAGATTTTCACATTGAACGCGGCGATACCTTACGACACCCTGCCTTTTATTCGGGTGATGGCCTGGCTACCTTTGATTGTGTTATCGCCAACCCACCCTTTTCCCTGCAAAAATGGGGAGAGGATATGTGGATCAATGATCCTTACGGTCGTAATTTTGCCGGATTGCCTCCAGCCAGATCCGGAGATCTGGCCTGGGTCCAGCACATGATCAAGTCCATGGCCACCAAGACAGGACGCATGGCCGTAGTGCTTCCCCACGGTGTTTTGTTCCGTATGTCCCAAGAAGGGCAAATTCGTCGTAAATTATTGGAAATGGATATACTGGAAGCAGTCATCGGCCTGGGGCAAAATATCTTTTATGGCACTGGCCTTGCGCCCTGCCTCTTGATTTTTCGAAATAAAAAGGCGGTCTCCCAACGGGAAAAGGTTCTGTTCATCGACGCTTCCAAAGAGTTTAAAGCTGGTCGTGCTCAGAATGAACTTTTACCAGAGCATGTGCATAACATTCATGGCTGGTACAAAAATTACCAGGATGTGGAAGGCATCTGCCGGGTGGTTACCTTTGAAGAGATTCGCGAGAATGATTTCAACCTGAATATTCCCCGCTACGTGGAACCGGTCATTGAGGAAGAATCCATAACCATGGACCGGGCCATTGCCAACCTCAAGGAATCACTACAGGCAGCGTATGCAGCCGAAGACAGGCTCAAAATGCTGCTTAAGCAGCATTTTGGAAGTGTGAGGGATGAAGGGTGAAGTGTGAAATGAGACAAGACCTGCCCAAACGATCTTTTGACTTTGCCAAACGTATTGTCACGCTGTGTAAACATCTTGAGGGCTCTTCCAGTATATCCCGAGCCCTCGCAAATCAGTTGTTCCGATCCGGTACCTCCATTGGGGCGAATATAGAGGAAGGTCAGGCCAGTCAGAGTGAAGCCGACTTTCTTAGTAAATACAGCATTGCCTGCAAAGAAGCACGAGAAACACATTACTGGCTTCGCTTGTTATCCGAGACGGATCTTGTTTCTTCAGACCGCCTGACAGACCTGATTCAGGAAGCAGACGAACTGATTGCCATCCTGACCAGTATCATTCGTAAAATTCGAGCCAAGCGTGAGAGAGCAAAAACCAATGGCTGATAAAACCCTCACCCCTCACATTTCACCCTTCACCCTTGAGTCCTACCTCTGGGGAGCAGCCACCTTGCTCCGTGGGCATATTGATGCTGGAGACTACAAGCAGTTTATTTTTCCCCTGCTGTTCTACAAACGGCTTTGTGATGTGTATGATGAGGAATTGGCCTTGGCCCTGAAGGAATCAGGCGGGGATGAAGAGTATGCTTTACTGCCTGAATTACATCGTTTTCAAATTCCAGAACAAGCCCATTGGCGCATGGTGCGTACTCAGGTCAAGGATGTGGGCAAAGCCATTCAAGATGCTTTGCGAGCCATTGAAGCTGCTAACCCTGATACCCTGTACAGTGTTTTTGGTGATGCCCAATGGACCAATAAGGACCGCCTGCCCGACCACATGCTCCGTGAGCTCATCGAACACTTTAGTTCACAAAACCTTTCGCTAGCCAATTGTCCGGAAGATGAGCTGGGTGTGGGCTATGAATTTCTGATCAAAAAGTTTGCTGATGATTCCGGTCACACTGCTGCTGAATTTTACACCAACCGCACTGTGGTCCATCTGATGACTGAATTACTTCAGCCCAAATCAGGTGAATCCATTTACGATCCCACCTGTGGTTCTGCTGGAATGCTTCTGTCTGCTGTGACCCATCTCAAGGGCCGGAACAAGGAATGGCGCAACCTGCGTTTGTTTGGTCAAGAACGCAATTTGCTCACCTCAGCCATTGGCCGCATGAACCTATTTTTACATGGTCTTGAGGATTTTAACATTGTTCGGGGTGACACCCTGTCCAATCCTGCCTTTGTGGCAGGCGACCAGCTGATGCGCTTTGACGTGGTCCTGGCCAATCCCCCCTATTCCATCAAGCAATGGGACCGCGAGGCCTGGTCTGCTGATACCTGGGGACGCAATATCTATGGCACGCCGCCCCAGGGCCGGGCTGATTATGCCTTTTGGCAGCATATTATCAAAAGCATGCAGGCCAAAAGTGGTCGCTGCGCTATCCTGTTCCCTCACGGCGTACTCTTTCGTAATGAAGAACTGGCCATGCGTGAAAAACTTGTCAGTCATGATGTGCTGGAATGTGTTCTGGGCCTTGGTCCCAACCTCTTTTACAACTCGCCCATGGAAGCCTGTGTGGTCATCTGTCGCATGCACAAACCCAGAGAACGCCGGAACAAGGTGCTGCTCATCAATGCGGTAAACGAGGTAACCCGCGAACGGGCACAGAGTTTTCTTGCTGAGGATCACATCCAGCGCATTGTTGCTGCCTACCGGGCTTTTGATGATGAGGATGGCTTTGGCCGTGTAGTGAGTAATGAGGAAATCCGTCAGAATAATTGCAATTTGAGCATACCTCTTTATGTCCGTGCTCCAATACAGATGGCAGTCAATGTTTCGGAAAATCAAGCCAGCTATGGAGCATCAAACCTCCAACAGGCCATTGCGGATTGGCAGAAAAGCTCTCTCGCCCTCAGGACTTCCATGGAAGAATTGTTTAAAATTTTAAATTCTATTAACCTAAAAGGTTAATCATTATTGACGGAATATAAATTTGGACATATCCTTCAAAACAAGAAAGCTGGAAAAAGAGTTTAACGAAGGAGCACAGCTTGAACGGATTCATGGCCCCAAGCGAGCTAAAAAAATACGCTTGCGCATGAAGGCATTGCGAGCTGCTGCAACCCTTTATGATTTATCACCACCGTATACAAAACCTGAACGATGTCACGAATTGAAAGGAAATCGTAAAGGCCAGCTATCTGTTGACCTGGATCATCCTTACCGACTGATTTTCACTCCTGCCCATAATCCAGTTCCAAGGCTTGCAGATGGCGGATTGGACTGGCCCAAGGTAACAGCCATCAAAATTCTTGGGGTGGAGGATACCCATGACTAACACCCAAACAAACACATTCATCCCTGATTACCTGGTTACACCCGGCGAAGTGCTTGAAGAGTACCTTGAGGAACTGAACATGACCCAGGCAGAACTCTCAGACAGAACCGGACTTGCCAAAAAAACTATCAACGAAATTATTAAAGCCAAATCACCCATTACACCTGAAACAGCCTTAAAGCTGGAAAGAGTTCTGGGGCGGCCAGCGCATTTCTGGAGCAATCTGGAACGGCAATATCAAGATGATCAGACCCGTCTTGCAGAACAACAACGTCTTGAGAACCATCTATGCTGGCTCGACAAAGTACCGGTTAAAGCCATGATAAAATTCGGATGGCTTCCTCAGATCAAGGACAAAAAAGAACAGCTTAAAGCAGTACTCAGTTTTTTTGGCATAGCTGGACCTGAACAATGGCCTATTGTTTGGGCCAAGTTTCAGGTGGCTTATCGGCAAACTGAACGCTTTGAAAAAAGTTTTGAGGCTGTCAGTGCCTGGCTGCGCCAGGGAGAAATCAAGGCACATCAGATTGCTTGTGCCTCTTATGATCGCAAACATTTTCTGGCTACCCTTGATACAATAAGAGCCCTGACCAGCGAAAATGATCTGAAAATCCTTGCTCCCGAACTCGTCAAGCTCTGTGCTTCAGCAGGGGTCGCGGTAGTGTTCGTTCCGGAATTACCCAAAGTAGGTATCTGGGGAGCAACCCGCTGGCTTGGCGATAAAGCTCTTATTCAGCTCAGCCTGCGTTATAAAAGTAATGATCACTTATGGTTTACCTTTTTTCATGAAGCCGCCCATATTCTTCTGCATAATCGCAAGGATGTTTTTATTGAAGACAGTCAGCGTGACTGTAAAAAAGAAGAGGAAGCCAATGAGTTTGCCCGCAAAACACTTATCCCACCAGCACAAATGCGCCGCTTGCTCAAGTCGGGTAAACCAACATTGGCCGAAATCAAGTCCTTTGCAGATGAAATTGGTATCGCACCAGGCATAGTGGTGGGCAGATTGCAGCATGACAAAGTGCTGCCCAGTGATGTGGGGAACAAGCTCAAAATATTTTATACTTGGGAAGATATGGGAACCCAATGAGTGCGGGCAACTTGTTTTCGCGGCAGCATGATCATTAAAGCGGAGAAAGGAATGAACGAGCTGAAAAAGAACACTCCCGGCCCTGATTACGCGCACCTCCTCGCCGAAGTAAAAGAGCGCGTTCGTTCAGCCCAGTACGCTGCGTTGAAAGCAGTCAATACCGAACTGGTCGGCTTGTACTGGGATATTGGACGCATGATTGTAGAACGTCAGGATGCTGAAGGCTGGGGAAGGGCAGTGGTAGAAAGCCTTGCAGCTGACATTCAAGCAGAATTTCCCGGCGTGAGTGGGTTTTCATCCTCCAACTTATGGAGAATGAAAGGATTCTTTGAAACTTATCAGGGGGTTGAAAAACTCGCACTACTGGTGCGAGAAATAGGTTGGAGCCATAACATCGTCATCATGGAGCGCTGTTCCGATCCCCTGGAACGTGAATTCTACATCCGCATGACCCGTAAATTCGGCTGGTCCAAAAATGTTCTCATTCATCAGATCGGCAATCAAAGCTACGAAAAATCACTGCTGGGCCAGACCAACTTTGACCAGGCGCTGACGCCCAAGCTACGCGCCCAGGCCAAGCTGGCGGTCAAGGATGAATACACTTTTGATTTTCTGGAACTGGGCGAAGAACACAGCGAACGGGAGCTGGAGCGGGCACTCATTGTCCGGATCGAAGATTTCCTGCGGGCCATGGGCGGTATGTTTGCCTTTATGGGCAGCCAGTACCGGCTGGAGATTGATGGCAAAGAGTTTTTTATCGACCTCTTGCTGTTTCATCGCCGACTGCGCTGCCTGGTGGCCATTGAGCTGAAAGTTGGCGAGTTTCAGCCAGAGTTTGTGGGCAAGATGCAGTTTTACCTGACTGCGCTGGACCGGCAAGTCCGCCAGGAAGATGAAAACCCATCCATTGGCATTGTTTTGTGCAAAGAAAAAAGCCGCACCATTGTGGAATATGCCCTGCACAATAGCCGCAAGCCCATTGGTGTGGCTACCTATGAAATTACCCGGACCCTTCCCCGGGAATTAAAGGGGCAACTGCCCCAGCCGGAAGAGATCGCGGCCTTGTTGGAGGGGATGGAAAAATGAGTGCTCAATCCCTGAAGCCCGGCTGGAAGATGGTCAAGTTTGGCGAGGTGGTCAAGAACGCCAATCTGGTGGAGCGTAATCCAGAGGCCAACAACATTGAGAGAGTTGTAGGACTCGAACACATCGACCCCGAGAATTTGCATATTCGCCGCTGGAACTCTGTTGCCGATGGCACTTCATTTACCCGCAAGTTTGTGTCGGGGCAGACGCTTTTCGGCAAACGCCGGGCCTATCAACGCAAGGTCGCCTACGCCGAGTTTGATGGTATTTGTTCCGGGGATATCCTGACCTTCGAGTCAAAAAACAGAAAGGTGTTACTGTCGGAACTTTTACCGTTTATCTGCCAGAGCGATGCGTTCTTTGATCATGCGCTGGATACTTCGGCAGGCTCACTGTCACCCCGAACCAGCTGGAAAGCACTTAAAGAATTTGAATTCCCCCTCCCGCCCCTTGATGAACAAAAACGCATTGCCGAGATCCTATGGGCAGCGGATGAAGTGATGGAATCCAGAAAAATTCTTATTGACAGGCTAAATCAGACAAGAATTGGGCTAGGTAATTCAGTTTGGGGAAAAACTCACGATATACATAGAGAGAAACTTGGAAGTCTCTGCTTGAAAGTCCAAGATGGCACTCATTTTTCCCCTCAATCTGCTTCTGGACCACGGAGATATATGACTTCAAAGAATATTCGAGATGGCTATCTTGATATTTCTGAATGTGGCTGGATAACCGAAGAAGAACACAGAAATATCTATCGCAGAGCAGATGTTCAATATGGTGATATTGTCCTTACTAAGGATGGAGCCAACACTGGCAACGCCGCCTACTTTAATCTGGAAGAGGAGGTAAGCCTACTTTCAAGCGTAGCGTTTATTAGGGCAAATCCAAAAAAACTAAATGCAAAATTTCTCTTGGCTTTTTTAAGAAGCCCGAGAGGAAAATGGGAAATTATCAGAGAGATGAAGGGTACTGCTATAACAAGGATAACACTAACTCAAATTCGAGAGTTCAGAGTACCAGTCATCCCAATAGAAGAACAAAATGTCTTTTCAGTAAAATTTGATTTGATCGACTCAAGTATCGCCACTGCTGGGAGAGACTTAAACAATATCGCAAAAACAAAATCGGCTCTTTTGAATCAGTTATTAGTTGGAGCTATCCATGTTTAACGAAGAAAGCATGGTCGAACTGATGGTTCTCGACACGCTCTGCGGCGTCGTAACTTCGAACATAGTTACAAAGATATATTTTCTGCTTTGTTCGTTTTAAAGATGAGGTCAATTTGGAATCTATAATCAATATTTACTGTGACGAAAGCTGTCATTTGCCCTGTGATGGACAGAAGGCAATGGTTCTTGGTGCGCTGTGGTGTTTTAAATCAGAGGCTGCTGAGCATAACCAGGCTATTGCCGAACTGAAAGTCAAACATCACCTGTCGCCATTTTTTGAGATCAAATGGTCAAAAATATCTCCGTCCAAGGTTGGTTTTTATCGGGAACTTGTTGATTATTTTTTTGCAAGTCCCACCATGGGCTTTCGGGCTTGGGTGATTCCCGACAAATCCGTTCTAAATCACCAGCAGCATAACCAGACACATGATGACTGGTATTATAAAATGTACTTTTATCTATTAAGGAATCTCATATTCACTGGCCGAAAATATCATATTTATCCAGACATAAAAGACACGCGTAGCAGGTTGAAATTACAAAAACTACAACTGGTCCTGCGTAATGCAAATTACGATTTTTCAAGAGAGATTATCGAAAAAATTCAGCATGTCCGTTCGCATGATATTGCCCTAATGCAGCTTGCGGATGTTTTGATTGGTGCTGTAGCATATCATGCACGTGGTTTATCCAACAGTAACGCAAAGATTGAAATCATAGAACAGATTAAAAACAAAACCGGCTTAAGTCTGAATCGCAATACCTTGCCAACCGAACAAAAATTCAACCTCTGTATTTGGCGTCCAAGTAGCGGAGGTTTTGAGAATGCCTGACTGGTTACCTGCAATGGCTTCTGTCAATCCTTGGACAGGCGACACTTATAAGATGCTCTATGGAATTTTTTGCCGTGATATTCGTGATGGAAACTTGCAATATGCAGGACATGATGTTTGGATATTTTCTGAAAAGGAAGAAGGCAAAGAAAAAATATTCTGGCACCTAACTTCTCGGTACCATAAAACAGAGAGGATCCCACGGCGGAAAAGAAAATTTTATTCTGCTCAACATGAAGATAGCAAACAGGAACGGTTGCCCGACCCAAGACGATGCGAACGGCTACCATGGGTAAAACCCTTGATTGAACACCCGACTGAACCTGAAGTATTAACGTGGGATTATGAGGAAGGAGATAAAACTATCAAGACCTATGTCTGGATAAAGAATAGTGACTTTGTAGTGATTATGAAAAAATTTCCAGATAACACAAGGCGGTTAATTACATCCTTTTATGTGGATAACACGTACAAAAGAAACGATTTTGATAAAAAATATAAAAACCGCATAATATAAGAAAGCCTGCTCAGACGGCAGGCTCATCTCCTTCGGCTCTTACACCAGCTCTGGCTGGCCGATGAGTTCTTTTAAATTATTCTTATCTGTCTTTAATTGTCAACAGTTAATTGACAGAGTCTGAAAGTTCATATTGGCGCATAACCGTCGGCTAACCATGCGGGAGAGAAATATGACCTGGTTCAACGAAGAAAACACAGTTGAACAACTCGTTCTGGATACCCTGACTGATAAAGACAATCAGTGGTGCGTTGCCGAGCCGCAAGCCGACTTTTTCGATTCTCACCTCACCCTCCAGCTTGCAAACCTTCGCTGGCACTTTGTGCCCGCCGAAGACCTGCCCCGTCAGCACTCCGACGTGCTGGTAGAACCCATGTTGCGCGAGGCTCTCATACGCCTCAATCCAGAAATCAAAGCCCAGCCTGACCGCGCTGATGATATTTTATATCGCCTGCGAGCCATTATCATGTCCGTAACCAGTGAAGGACTGGTACGAGCCAATGAACTTTTTGCCCAATGGTTACGGGGTGAGAAATCCATGCCCTTTGGGGATCGAGGCGAACATACTCCCATACGTCTTGTGGATTTTGATGACCCTAATAACAACCAATACATAGTTACCAACCAGTGGGTTTACCCGATCCAGGAAGGTGGACGCCGCTTTGATATTGTCCTGCTCATCAATGGTCTGCCAGTTATTATTGGAGAGGCCAAAACGCCGGTGCGCCCGGCAGTGACCTGGGTGGATGGGGCCAGTGATATTCACAATGGCTATGAAATTGGTCAGCCCCAGATGTTTGTGCCCAATGTATTTTCCTTTGCCACCGAGGGGCGCGCCTTCCATTATGGCAGTGTTCGAATGCCGGTCGAGATGTGGTCACCGTGGAAGGCGCAAAGTGTGAAGGATGAAGTGAGAAGTCTGAAAAATGAATCCGACCTTCACCCTTCACTTTTCACACTTCAAACTTCTTCCGGCCTGCGTGAGGTTCAACAAGCCGTCCGTGATATGCTCAGGCCTCATGTGATCCTGGATATCCTGCAAAATTATACCCTCTTTGCTACGGATAAAAAACACCGACGCATAAAGATAATCTGCCGCTATCAACAATACCAGGGAGCCAATCTTTTGGTTTCGCGGGTGGTCAAGGGCTACCCTAAAAAAGGCCTGATCTGGCATTTCCAGGGCTCAGGAAAATCTTTGTTAATGGTTTTTGCAGCCCAAAAGCTACGTATGCACCGCTTTTTGGGTAATCCCACCGTGATTATTGTGGTGGATCGCATTGATCTGGACACCCAGATAACAGCCACATTCAATGCTGCTGATATTCCCAACATGGTTGGAGCCAACACCCGGCAGGAACTGCATGGTTTGCTGGCCGCTGATACGCGCAAAATCATTATCACCACTATCCATAAATTCGGGGAGGCAGAGGGTCGCTTAAACGACCGGGCCAACATCATTGTCATGGTTGATGAAGCGCACCGCACTCAAGAAGGTGATTTGGGACGCAAAATGCGCGAAGCTTTGCCCCATGCCTTTCTCTTCGGGTTGACTGGCACGCCCATCAATAAACGTGATCGCAATACCTTCTGGGCTTTTGGTGCGGATGAGGATGAGCAGGGCTATATGAGCCGCTATTCTTTTCAGGAATCTATCCGGGACCAGGCTACCCTGCCCCTGCATTTTGAGGCTGTGGATGTAAGACTGCATATCAAAAAGGAGGCCATTGACCAAGCCTATGCTCAAATGACCGATTCTTTAAATGAAGAAGACCGTGATGATCTGGCCAAACGAGCAGCAAAAATGGCTGTGCTGATCAAGGCCCCGACACGGGTTCAGGCTATTTGTGAGCATATTGCCAACCATTTTAAGACCAGAATAGAACCCAATGGATTTAAGGCCCAGGTGGTTACCTTTGATCGCGAGTGCTGCGTGCTGTACAAAAAAACTCTGGACAAGCTCATTGGAGAGGACGCCAGTGCCATTGTCATGCATACTCAAAGCGGTAAATCCGATATATATGCTCAGTGGAAACTGGATAAAGACCAGGAAGAACAACTGCTGGACCGCTTTCGTGATCCCAACGATCCCCTCAAGTTTTTGATTGTCACTTCCAAGCTGCTGACTGGTTTTGACGCCCCTGTTTTACAGGTCATGTATCTGGATAAGCCCATGAAAGACCATAGTCTGCTCCAGGCCATTTGCCGGACCAACCGCACCTATCCCGGCAAAACACATGGGCTGATTGTGGACTATCTGGGCATTTTTGATGAAGTTGCCACGGCTTTGGATTTTGATGACCAGGCTGTGCAGCAAGTGATCTCCAACCTGGATGAACTGAAAAAAGAATTGCCTGGGGTCATAACCAGGGCTCTGGCCTTTTTTCCTGGGGTAGACCGCACTCTTGGCGGCTATGAAGGACTGATGGCTGCTCAAGACTGTCTGCCCAATAATGAAACAAGGGATGCTTTTGCAGCTCAATACTCTGTGCTCTCTCGATTGTGGGAGGCTCTTTCCCCTGATCCATGCCTTGGTCCCTATGAAAAGGATTTTAAATGGCTGACTCAGGTCTATCAATCCGTGAAACCGGGGACAGATAAAGGCAAGTTACTCTGGCACGCACTGGGGCCGAAAACTATTACCCTGGTCCATGAAAATGTTCATCTGGAAACAGTACGCGATGATCTTGAGACCCTGGTTATGGATGCAGAAGTTTTAGAAGGGCTTCTTGATGGTCAAGACCCTGACCGGAAATCCAGGGTAATTCAGATCAAGCTCATTGCCCGTTTACGCAAGCACAAAGAAAATCCCAAGTTTGTTGCTCTGGGTGAACGCCTGGAAAAACTCAAGGAACGGCACGAGCAGGGCCTGCTTCACAGCCTGGATTTTCTCAAGGAACTGCTCACCCTGGCCAAGGAGGTGGTCCAAGCCGAAAAACAAGTAGACCCGGTCGATGAACGGGATAAGGCCCAAACAGCCCTGACGGAATTGTTTACTGAAGTGAAAAGTGGCCAGACGCCCATAGTGGTCGAGCGGATTGTGGCTGATATTGACGAGATTGTGCGCCTGGTCCGCTTTCCGGGCTGGCAAAACACCAAAGCCGGAGAACGTGAGGTCCAGAAGGCCCTGCGCAAAGTGATTTATGTGAAATACAAAATCAAAGACCAGGATCTGTTTGACAAGGCTTACGGATATATCCGGCAGTACTATTAACGTTGGTGTTGCTTTCAAGACCCCTAAAAAAAAGCCTGGAATTTCGGCTACATTTGTATCACAGAGAACAACTTATCTAATGCCGGCTGATATTTTTCAGCTCATTGTCATGCTCTGCAATCTCTGCATTTAATGCACTTCATGAACAGGACAGAAGAAAAAACAGTCAGGGAGCACATTGCCTGGTCATATGCAAACCTCGCCTGCGCACACTCCGCCATACAAAGCGGCGCAAAGAAATACAACAGAATCACCTACATGATTCGCGCCAAACTCAACAAAGGTCTGACTTCCGGAGCCATGAGCAGGTGCTCACTCTTTGATGATGAAAGAGTGAAGTACGATTATCCGATGTCCTGCTGTTACTGCGGAGCTATTGATGATCTCCACATGGACCATCTGCTTCCGAAAAGCAGAGGTGGATGGAACAGTTCGGACAATCTGGTGTGGGCATGCAAATCCTGCAACAGCTCCAAACGGGATCGGGATGTTCTTCGCCGGCTGCATATGGCTGAGATCGAATTGAACGTCTCACCGGCCAATGTCTGAACCGACGAATTGACGACATTGAAATTGTCAGACAAGAGGTGAATGCTTGGCAATCGCATCTATATCTCGGCCCATAATATTGTCCGCGGCTTGCCGAAAAGCGCGGTCATCGGCAACTTCTTCCGTTCGATCCTCTCCATTCCCCTGGCAGTGCTGTTCAACGTCGCCGTTGGCGCGATGTCGCTGGAGGAGTGGCTGATCTTCTACCGCTCCCGGTTGGTCCTTAAACGGCACAAGGAAATCAGCAAGTTTTTCATTGATGGCCTGGTGGGCAAGAACTTCGCCCGGACCCCGGCCTTTTATCTCGACCGCAAGGATGCCTATCTGGAGGAGATGGCCAGGTTCGGCACGTGCGCGAAAAAATGGGTCCGTGATGGGGCGCGGTGGAGGACGGACCCCGGGCAGCGGATTTTGGCGTCAGTGGAGCGCGGGTCGCAGGCTCAGCTCGCCGATGTAGCGATCCACCGGGGCGTATTCGTCGGTGAAGGGAGCAATGGTGCCGCCGGGTACGGGCAGCGCATGGGCCAGCATGTGCTGCAGGTCCGGATCTTCGGGCAGGCCGGTTGGCGGCTTGCTACCGGCGGCCAGCATTATATTCTGCCACAGGTGACGGTCAACGGGATCGGCCACCGCATAAGCCTCAACCGAGGCAAACCGGGTTTGGAAGGTCGCGTGCAGGGCCTGGTAAAAGCGGCTCGCCGTACCCTCGGGCGAGGCCAGAAGATTGACCAGGATCACGCCGTCCGGGTTGAGGGCGGCGCACATCAGCTGCACCGCCTCGACCGTGACCAGGTGAAAGGGGATGGAGTAGTGCGAGTTGAACACGTCGCAGAGGATGATGTCGTAACGGGTGGCAACCTTTTTGAGAAAGGTGCGGGCATCCTCCTCGAAAATGGCGAGGCGCGGGTGGTCGGTCAGGCCGAAATGGCTGCGGGCGAGTTGTGTGATGCCGGGGTCGAGTTCGACCACATCGACGTGCATCTCGGGATAGTGAGCCAGGGCATATTTGGGAAAGGAGTAGCCGCCCCCGCCGAGCACCAGCATGCGGCGCGCGTCGGGCCGGTAATGTTCGACCAGGCGATAAAACCGGGTATAGGGCAGGGCTAACGCAATGGGGTCATCCAGGTACATGGCGGATTGCCGACCCTGGGGCCCGGTGACCATCTCCCGGGTGAGGCGGTCGCTGCCTGCCTCCTTGCCGGTATAGACCAGCACCCGGTTGTACGGAGTGTCCCGGTCGAGAAATCCATACTGTTCCTGCCATTGGTCCTGCTGACAGCAGAAGAACAGGGCCAGACCGAAAAGGAGTATGGACGCACCCTTCAGGGCCTTGGTCGCGGGATCGGCCAGCCAGGAGGCGAGGGCCAGGGAGGCAGCGGTGATGAAGAGAATGGCGGTGCTGCCCACCCAGGCGATGAGGACAAAACCGGCGAGAAAGGTGCCGACAATGGAGCCGACGGTGGAGATCGCATAGAGGCTGCCCGCCGTCCGGCCGCCATGTTCTCGATCCTCCAGGCAGAGGCGGACGGCAAAGGGCGGCACCATGCCGAGCAGAATTGCCGCCGGTGCAAACAGGGCCACGGTGGCGATGATGGCGACGGTGTGCAGGCTGCCCGCGCCCTGGAGAAATTCAAGCACCCAGGTCTTGGACAGGCCGATGGCAGCGGTGGCCCAGGCGGAAAGGAGGACGATCCGACCGAGCCGCCGGGGATGCGGAAATCGGTCGGCCAGGGAGCCTCCCCACCAGGCGCCGAGGCTGAGGCTGGCGAGGATGATGCCGATCAGACTGGTCCACACGACCAGGGAGGTGCCGAGGAAGGGGGCAAGGATGCGGGAGCCGGTCAGTTCGATGACCATCAGGGCCGCGCCGCAGAGAAAGATGCAGCAGTGGAGCATGACAGGTCCTCGCGTGGGGCGGAAATCGATCATAAGATTGTTTACCGTTGCCGTAAAACGAGTCAATTTTTGTCAGATGTACCGGGGAACAGCCAATTTTTCCAGGAAAAAGAGAGTACCGCCGGCGGCACTCTCGGTGAGCTACCGCTTCCAGGGCCACCTTCGCTTTGAAGGCCGCTGAATGGTTCCGTCTCGTTCCTTTTGCCATGTTCTGCTCCTTGTTCTACCCATCTCAGGGCGTTACGGATAGCAGATTTTCCACTGAACGGCTTGTCCAATCTTCCGTGACCAACCTCTGTAGCCCTGCTCCAAAACCAGTCGGACGGCGTCCTCTTTGAATTCTTTGGTAAATCGCTGCCTGTTTCTTTTCTCACTCATCGAACACCTCACTTTCGGTTGACTCACTCTTAGCAGGGTGTCCGTTTGAATTAAACCACTTCAGGCTGGAAGAAAAAAACAGGCGTCCATCAATTCTACTTTTACGCAGATACCTTAAACTGGTTTCTTTCTTTTGCGAAAAACATGGCCTCATGGATGAAACTCTGGCCGCAGTCTCGGAAAAATCATTGCCGTTTGATATTGAGGCGCTACCGTACAAGCTGGAACCGCTCGAACAATTTGTTGTGTGGACGGCTCCAGTGCCGGAATGCAAGAAATGAGCTGTGTGCCGAACAGTTCAACGCAACCGGCCGTTTATGGCAGCGGCTGATTTCGGGCATTCGGCATGAAGCGCATTGCATGTATGTCAGAGACAGGGAGAGAATCAATATGCAGGAAATAGATTTTTCCGAAATAGAAGATATACAAACAGGTCATGCCCACAATCTGGATGCCGGCACAGGGTGCACTGTGCTCATCTCTGAAAAAGGCGTAACCGCTGGGATCGACGTCAGGGGCGGTGCTCCGGCGACCCGGGAAAGCGACCTGCTGCATCCCGTCAACCTGGTGGAGAAGGTACATGCAATCCTCCTGACAGGAGGCAGTGCGTTCGGTCTTGATGCGGCCTCTGGTGTGATGCAGTACCTGGAAGAAAGAGACATCGGTTTTGACGTGCAGGTCACCAGAGTCCCGATTGTATGCGGAGCAGCCTTGTTCGACCTGGCAGTGGGCGATCATAGAGTAAGGCCGGACAGGGAGATGGGGTATCAGGCGTGTCGGAACGCTGCAGACCGGACCTGTGCGAATGGCAGTATTGGTGCCGGTACAGGTGCAACAGTGGGGAAGATACTGGGCATGAAAAGGGCCATGAAGAGCGGGCTTGGGTGTTATGCCATGCAGGTGGATACATTGAAGATCGGAGCGCTTGTGGCGGTCAACTGTCTTGGAGATGTGATTGATCCGGAAACAGGCGAGCGGCTGGCCGGCCTGCTGAACGAGGATCTGAATGGACCCGCCGACACAGAAACAGTGATGATCCGGTCTTATGCCTCAAAAAGAGACCTCTTTGCCGGGAACACAACAATCGGGGTTGTCGTCACAAACGCCGTGCTGACCAAATCACAGGCAACCAAACTGGCGTCCATGTCCCATGACGGCTATGCGAGAACGATGCGACCCGCACATTCCATGTTCGATGGAGACACTGTCTTCACCATGGCGACTGGACAGGTTGATGCGGATCTGAGCACGCTTGGTCTGCTGGCGGCAAGAGTAGTGGAGAAAGCCATTGTCTCTGCTGTAAAGAATGCCGCCCCGCTCTTCGGGCTTAAATGCTGGGCGAATTTCGAGAACAGGGGTACGACCACAAAATAAAAAGAGATAGCCGGGCCTTGGGAGTGTATTGTTTCTGACCTGTTTTAACCGCTCCGTGCGGGGCGTTTTCCTCAAAGGCAGTGACTGGGCCGACCTTTGGCCTTCAATCTGGCCCGTGGCCCTGTTCGGCATTGTGGTCATGCTTTTGTCCGCCCGGTTCTTCCGCCGCACTCTTGATTGAGCGGGAAATGAAGATAGGCGGGACAGATGCCCTGCCCGCCTTTTACTCCTGCGTCGCCTTTGCGGCCAATTCCTTATACTTCAATCCCCACTCTTCCATATTTTTGATAATCGGCCGCATGCTGTCGCCAAGCCGGCTCAGGCTGTATTCCACGCGGGGCGGTACTTCCGGGAATACCGTGCGCGTCAGCAGGCCGTCTTCTTCCATGGAGCGCAGGTTATCTGTCAGCACTTTCTGGCTGATGCCTTCCAGGCTTTTATGTAGTTCGCCAAAGCGTTTTGCGCCGCCAAGCACATCCCGCAGGATGAGCAGTTTCCACTTGTTGCCGATCAGTCCAACCGTTGTCGCCACAGGACAGGCCGGTAAGTCTTTTTTTACAATCATTACTCCCCCAAAGCTTGTGAGGTGATGCTGCATACAGCAATGGATGCCGCACGTCCCGTACAATATACCACACCGGGATACCGCCTTCAATCCGCTGATTTTGTCCAAAAAAAGTTTTCCTCGCCAACCTGCTGGATTCACACAATTCTAACCCAAAGGTAACTAACCGGATAAAAAAGTGCGTACTTTCAAAGCCTTGGCAATGCATTAGTGTACAGAGGCAGGAAGATGGCCCCACGTTTTCCACCATGGCAAATATTTATCCGATCCGGAGAAAGATAAGGAGTCAAGAGATGCATTTTTCAAGTGATATCAACCGTCCGCCCTACGAGGCTGATGATGCGTATCTTCAGGTGACCAGCGGCTGCAGTCATGACGCCTGTGTCTTCTGTACCTTTTACAAAGATGCCCCCTTCAAGGCCTCGCCCATGGAAGAGATAGTGTCCGACATCAGGGAACTGGCAATACATGGAGCCAGATACAACCGTATTTTTCTCCAGGGAGCCGATCCGTTCATTCTGTCGTCCAAGAGGCTGCATGAGATTGCCGATCTCATTCACGAACATCTGCCCTGGGTCAAAACCATCGGTGGCTATGCCCGGGTGGACAATCTTGCAAACAAGAGCGTGGAAGAACTCCGTGAGCTGGCCAAGATGGGTTACGGCGGCTTTTACTTTGGCATAGAAACCGGTGATGATTTTCTGCTCAAGCGCATGAACAAGGGCTACACCTCTGATGTGATCATTGAGCAGATGTCCAAGCTGGGCGAAGCAGGCATGGACTTTGTCGGCAACTTTCTCGGTGGACTGGGAGGCCGGGGATACGGACCGAGTCATGCCCGTGAGACGGCTCGTGTGAGCAACATCATCCGGCCGACGATGATTTACGCCTCACAACTGACGCTCTTCCCGGATACGCCGCTGATGCAGGATGTCTGGGCAGGCAAGTTTGCAGAAGCCACCGAAGTGGAGCGCTTTGAGGAGATGCAGGAATTTCTGCGCTGTATCACCGTACCGACCGTCTTCAAGGCGGAACATGTGACCATGCCCTCGCCTATCCGCGGCAACCTTCCAGAAGACCTCGACCGCATGACCAGCGAGCTGCAGCAGCTTATAGACCGTGGAGAGGCCTGGCTGCGCAACTATCGAAGCCAGGTGCACGGTCTGTAAACAGAAAACAACTACGAAAAAAGAGGCGGCAACTACCTTAATCACCCAACCAGGCCGGCCGCTCCTGTTGCGGCGGCATATCCATAAACCCTGAATCAGTGAGGTAATCACATGAACAAACTTGCACAACTGAACGTATGGAACAACAAAGGCGGCTTTTCTTCTCCCAAGAGTGCCCAGGGCTATCTGAACAGCAAAACAGCCTGTATGGCTATCGGAGCGTCCTGCGGTTCTTCCTGCGGCGCGGGTGATGACAAGCCAAAAGCGTCTACAACCGCCTCCTGCGGAGCCGGTGACGACAAGTAGGCAAGTGGGAAGATGCGTTGCCCCGGCCCTGTCTTCTGCAACCGGGGCAGCGCATTCTCCTGATGTATTGAGGTAACTCCAGATGGACAGATATTTTTCTTTTCAGTGGCATATTACAGACAATTGCGACCAGCGCTGTGCGCACTGTTATATCTTTGCCAAAGATAACCATATTCCCATCCGGACCATGCCGTGGGAGGCCATGGAAAAAACGCTGGAAAGCTGTCTGTCACAGACTGCGCTCTTTCGGCTGTGAGCGTTACCAGCTCTCCATTGACGGCTTGGAGCAGACCCACGACACCATCAGGAAACCCGGCTCTTTTGCAACCACCCTGGAAAAAATAGCCTGCCTCCGCACGGCTGGTATCAGAAGCGTTGTGATGACAACCGTTTCCGGCCTGAACAGCAGTGAACTTCCGGAGATCATTGATCTTGTTGTTAAACACCGTGCCGATGTTTTCGCCTTTACCCGGTATTGCCCGACAAGTCCGACAAGTCCTGATAAAAGCACTCATATCACCCCGAAAGATTATCGTGCTCTGCTGGAGGTTTGCTGGGGAAAATTTCAAAAGCACAAGGACTCCGGCACAGTATTCAATCTCAAGGATCACCTGTGGACCCTGTTTCTGTATGAAAAGGGTTTATTCCAAATTCCGGAAGGTCTGGACGCTGCCACCATTTACGACGGCTGCAACTGCGGCATCTCCCATCTGACCATCTTACCGGACGGCACGGTGTACGCCTGCCGTCGCATGGAAAGCGCTGTCGGCAACGTCTTCAACAACAAACTGACGGAAATTTTCCTGGGAAACCGTATGGATGCCTACCGTAATTATGCCAGGTTTGAAAAATGTGCACAGTGCGAACTCATGCGTTTTTGCAGGGGATGTCCGGCCGTGGCCTACGGCTACACCGGCAGCCACTACAGTGCTGATCCGCAATGCTGGAAAAGTATCACAGTTTAACCAATTAGATAAAAATAAGGAAAGACCATGAACGAGACTATGAGAACCATTCTGGGACGTCGCGCTATCCGCAGGTATCGTCCCGATCAGATTAGCAAAGACGAACTCAACACGATTCTGGAAGCAGGACTCTATGCGCCCAATGCGGGCGGCAGGCAATCCTGTCTGGTCGTTGCCTGTCAGAATGCGGCCATAAATGATGAGCTTGGCAAAATTAACAAACAGGCTTTCGGCACACCAAAACCCGGCAGGCATGTATCCAAAGAGCAGCCGAGTATTATAGATGATCCGCAGATTGCCAGCGGGTTTTATGGGGCGCCCACAGTGCTGATTTTTTTCGGCCCGAAAGATTTTATCTACTCTGTGGCTGACTGCTGCATGATGGCCGAAAACATGATGCTGGCGGCATACTCGCTGAACATTGGCTCCTGCATGGTCATGCGCGCTGAAGCCACCTTTGCCGGTGAGCCTGGGCAAAGGCTGCAAAAAGAATGGGGTATTGATGAAAATTTTGAGGCCAAGGCTTTTGTGACCCTGGGTTATCCGGACGGTACTGTGCCTGCCGGCAAACCCCGCAAAGAAAACAGGGTCAAGCTGATTGCCTGATACAATAGAACCTCAAAGAGGAGTGATCATGCACAACTGGACCTTTTTACATCTGTTTGTTGACGAGGACGATGTTTCCCGCGTTGATCCTCACTTTACCCAGGAACTGACGGCAATCGAGTTTGCGCCACCGGCACCGCCCATGTTTGTCTCCCATCCTATGGATGTGCAATCACTGGCAATGATCGAGTTGCCGGTGGGCTGGCAGGGTGGCTGGCATCCCAGCCCCAGAAAGCAGTGGGTCATCTGCCTTGCCGGAGAAATGGGCTATGAAGCCGGCGACGGCACCGTGTTCACGCTGCATCCCGGGACCTGTATCCTGACCACTGACATCCGCGGAAAAGGCCATAACAGCTGGAACGCAGGCACAGTACCGGTACGCCTGGCCCTTGTGCAGCTGTAAAAGCAGTGGCCTCTACCATCTGCTGCTTATGTTGAACAATAAACGTGTTTAAGGAGAAGGCCTATGAACATGCTTAGTATTTTCTTTTTGTCCCTGAGCCTTGTGTTGGGATCAACCGTCGGGGCACAGGCAACGGAAGTAACCGGAAACAGCACCATTGCACAAGGCGCAGTACTTCCGCCGAAAGCAGTGCAGGCAGCCGAGGCCATGATCGCCAAAGGATCCGGGGGTTTCAGTGTTGGTATCGGCATAAGGGACAAGATCATTGCCTTGACTAGCTTCGGCAACATCAAAGCTGACACCCAATACCCCATTGCTTCGGCATCAAAGTTCCTGACCGCAGCAACGGTCATGGCTGTGGTGGATGAGGGCAAGCTGCAAATGGATGCGCCCATTGCCACCTGGCTGCCGAAATTGCCGCCTGCTGCCGGCAAGCTGACGCTGCGCCAACTGCTGTCACAAACCTCCGGGCTGGCAGGTGCCAGGGGCGAGTACTACGACTTGGCCCAGGACCACCGCATAACGTTGGAGCAATCGGCTCTGGACGTGGCCCAGCGGCCGCTGGTAAGTGTGCCGGGTGAAGTTTTTGCCTATGGCGCGCCGGGATTCCAGGTGGCGGGCGCGGTGGTGGAAGCGGCAACCGGGAAGCGCTGGGCCCAGGTCTTTCAGGAAAAAATCGCCACTCCCTTAGGCATGAGCCACACCTACTGGACGCATCTGCGACTGGATTCGGCCACAGAGCTGCCCTTGGCGGAAACGCTTAATCCCGTGCTGCAGGGCGGCGCAGTCAGCACAGCAGCAGACTATCTGCGCTTTTTAAGCATGATGGCCAATGAAGGTGTGTTTGAAGGCAAACGCGTACTCTCAAAAAACAGCGTCGATGAGATGCTGAAAGACCAGACACCTAAAGCGTTCATGACTCCCGCGCCCGAAAACCCCATCAAGGGCGGGCACTACAGCCTGGGCAACTGGTGTGAGTCCTGGGATGAAGCAGGTGTCTGTCTGCGCAGTTCCAGCATCGGCGCATTCGGGGTCTACCCCTGGGTGGAGCGTAAGACAGGACACTTTGGCATTGTCTTTGTCTATCAGCGCGAGAACGCATTTCGCCTGTGGCCGGAGATTCAAGCCATTCGTAATGCTGTCGAAGTTGATACACCCTGAAAAATAATCGGCCTGGAAACACCTGCCACTGGGAGACGCTCCTGGCTGTCAACAAATAAAGATAGCTGGAAACTCAAAGTGATTGAGTGCGTTCTTTGCATTGTATTTTTAGGCGCAGACCGGACGATTGACGAATCGTTTTTATAATAACCTCTTACTCTCTGGAGAACAGAACATGATGAAAGGCAAATTGATTATCAAGTTGGCCGCTGTGCTGGCCATGACCTTATTTGCTGGCAGCGCCTTGGCGGCCGGGTTCAACTCCATGCAGGAGAAAAAACTCGGGCAAGGGACAGTTCAGGTCTATGACTTTGGGGCTTTGAAACTCCATGCCTACCAGACGGACGACCCAATGCATGATGCGTCCTTCCTGCTGGAAACAACAAAGAACCTTGTGGCCATGGAGTCTCCGTCCTTTGACGCCGACATCGCGGAGTGGAAAAGTTATGTCGGCAGCCTGGGCAAGCCGCTCACCGACATTCTCCTTTCCTATCATCCCACTGGCGGCAAATGGTACGGCGACGCCAAAAGTCACGCCACCGCAAAAGCCAAACAGGCCATGACTGCCGGGGCCACCAAGGAGCTTATTGCCAATCTCAGCCAGACTTTCGGTGCGGGTTTCAATACGCAAATCCCCGCTATAGACTCTCTGCTCAAGGCGGGAGCCAATACGGTCGGCGGCATTGATGTTAAAATCATCGAAGCCGGTGACGGCTATGATATTGCGCTCCCGGCCATCAAGGTTATCTATACCCACATGCTTGGAGCTGATACCCACTCCATTCTTGCCGGGCAAGAGCACATCAAAGCGGTTCTGGCTTCGCTGGAGAGCATGAAGGCCAACAGCTATGTCCTGATCCTTTCCAGTCACCATACGCCGGAAACCCTGGCCGATGTGGACACCAAAATCGCCTATATCAAGGCAGTACAGACTTTGGCCGCGCAAAGCAGTGACAGGGATGACTTTGTTGCTCGCGTGAAAAAGGCCTTTCCTGATTATGCCGGTCTGAACTACCTGGACATGACTGCCGGATTCATGTTTGCGAAGGAAGCGAACTGATTTGCAGCCGGAGCGGCTCGTGACTTCGGGCTGCTCCGGCTTTCATATTGAAAGGCAAATGACGTTTAACTTGAAAAAAATGCTTTGCTGAAAAGACTTGAGTTCCCCCTGTCACTGCACCGAAGCTTGATATCTTCATGTTTGGCCATGATCAGACACTGACCATCTGTTTTTGTCATGGAGAATGTGAAGAGACTGCTTTTATGCCAAAGCAAACAAGAGCAGCACTGTTCATCATATTCTCAGAGATCTTCACGATCCTCTGACCGCACTGAAAAATAGCCAACCTTTAAATATAAAATCTATTCTCTGGACACTCCTGCCCGCTACATAGCAGTCCGTCTGGTTTCTTGCCGGCTGACTTTCTCGTCATGAGCAAAAATCATGGTACTCCTCAAGCTTGCTGCAGCGTGATTCTTCTCAAAATACGTGAAGATATGGGTGCTGTTTTGCACTGATCTGTTAAAATAGAAGAATCCGGTAAATGCCGAAACTGTTCGGAAAGGCCTTCCTAAGTTGCGCAGCGGTCTATCGAGAGAAGAAGACACTCACAACGACGGGAACGATCAGGTCTCATAAATACGTGAAAACAGGATGTTGAAAGCTATTTGAGATGAACGAATTCAAGGTGTCTTCAGCCGGCGGAGAGCGAGGAGATATTTTTTATGACAAAGGCTGTTTTAACAACCAAGGTCAATCCAACCTATGATGACCTTCCAGAAGAACGCTATCATTTCCCCGGCACCTATCTAGGCCAAATAGAAAAAGCCATTGGCGACTGGATTATATATTACGAACCTCGGCGAATTTCCGGGGACCTGTCAAGTAGAGGTGGAAGACAGTCGTATTTCGCCACTGCCCGTTTATTGAGCATTGAACGCGATCATATCCACAAAAATCATTACTATGCCTTTGTTGCAGATTATCTTGAATTCGATCACGCCGTCCCCTTCAAAGAAGGGCATCATTATTATGAAAGCAGCCTGCAACGGAAGAATGATGGGAAGACGAATAGGGGAGCATTTGGTCGTGCGGTGAGGTTGATTCCCGACAAAGAGTATGACCTCATTCTACAAGCCGGCTTTACAAAATCTCTAGAGGCAACGGTAGATGAAAACCAGACACTGCCGGTAACCCCTTATGAGCTGGGGGAGGAAATGACTCACTATGAACGTTCTATCATTGAACGAATTGTCGCCCGGCCATTCCGTGATGTTGCCTTTGCTGTCTCGGTAAAAGAAGTCTATCAAGATACCTGCGCAATGACCGGGCTTAAAATTATCAACGGTGGCGGTCGTGCAGAAGTGCAAGCAGCGCATATCCAACCGGTCTCTCAAAATGGACCTGACTCTATCAGAAATGGTATAGCCCTTTCCGGCACAGTGCACTGGATGTTTGATCGTGGTTTAGTTTCTATCGACGATGATTATTCCATCCTTGTGGCAATGGATCGTTTACCCGACACCGTCATGCGGCTTTTAAATGAAAATCGCAGACTTATTTTGCCACCACGAACCGATGTACGACCCCATCGACATTATCTCAACTACCATCGTGAGAATATTTTTAAAGGGTAATCACCCGTGCGGTATCCTGCCTCGGTTCCACTTCTAAGGCCTTATAAACCGGGTATTTCAATAAAAAAACAGCTCAATCAAAGAGCTGTCTGATAGTGGACGATCAGACTATTTTTGATCGTCTCAATGCCGAAAAAGCATTCTCCTGCAGTATTCCAAGGATCAATAGCGCAGGAGAATAAACACGGAAAGAGGAAGATTCCTGACGCAGTCAGGAAAGAGAGTCAGCGGTCAGGAGGGGTTCAGGCATTCAGCATGACACTTGTCGCCTTGATAGCCACTTGAGCTTCCTTTCCAACAGCAAGACCAAGCCGCTCCACAGAGCTGGTGGTGATGGCTGCCACAATTTCAACGCCTGGCGCTACCTCCACAGTGACCTCAGCCATAACCATACCTTTCTTCACATCTTTGACCTTGCCTTTTATCTGGTTCCTTGCGCTCAATGCCATGACAAACCTCCACAGGATATATAAATAAAAATGAACGGAACCTGTTTCCATTCAATTCCTTTTAAAATCATACTGGTTGGTTTGACAGTCAAGCCAACCGGTTATTTTAATTGCACAGAACGGTCCCCTACTCTCTCATAAAACTTGCAAAAACAGCGTCAAGAACTCATTGGTTATAAAAGAGGTGTGGAAAAACCCTGGTTACCTCACAGCAAAATCATCTTCGTGGCTGACAGCTCTCATTGAATGTGTGCTGGCTGCTGTGGTAATGTTTCCGCACAAAGAGGAGGTCGATTGCCATGCAACTGAAATGGATAGCTGTCTTACCAATCGTTATCTTTTTGCTGTACGGCTGTGCTGATCTGCCGCTGACAACTGTTGCCGATCCAACACTCAGGAAGAGCTCCTTTGCCGATCTGGTTGCTGCAGCGCAACAGCACATCGGCAAAACAGTCATTCTGGGCGGCTATGTGCTCTCTATTGAAAACAAAGCTGATCACACCCGTATAGTGGCCCTGCAAACACCTCTGAGCTCGGGGCAGGAGCCCCAATCAAAGGACCTGTCTCAAGGACGCCTGATTCTGCTGTACAATGGTTTTCTCGATCCTGAAGTCTACACCAAAGAGCGCAAGATCACGGTTGCCGGTACCATTGCAGGCAGCTCAACCACAGAACGCCACACCGAAACAGAGTATCCCTTTCTGCGCTTACAGATCGAGCAGCTGTACCTGTGGCCCAAACCAACGATACAGCCCTACCGGCCTTACGATTACTGGCACCACCCCTACTACTACGACCCCTGGTGGGGCCCCTACCCCTGGCACTGGCGTCATCGCTACCACCGCTGGCGGTAAAACAAAAAAACAGGCAATGCCTACAACACGGAGGCGTGGCATGGCTCAATCAATCAGGTTTGTTGCGCTGCTGGCAGCGATTTTGTTCCTTTCAGCCTGTGCCGGTGGCCTGTCGCAAAAGGCACGTTCGCAGGTCACCTACAGCGGTACGTTTCAAGCCCTGCAGCAACAATCCTATCTCCATACAAGCACGGTGGTGATGCTGGGCGGTAAGATCATCTCCTCCGAGGTGAGTGCGGCGGACACCCGTCTGCTGGTACTGCACCTGGCCCTGGACAACAGCGGCCGACCGCGCGACGAGATCAGTTCTGAAGGTCGCTTTATCATTCAGACAGATCAGTTTACCGATCCGGCGATCTACCCGCAGGGGACACTGATCTCGGTGGTGGGCACGGTGACCGGCAGTGAGCATCGCACCATCGGGCAGATGGATTACGAGTACCCGGTTATCAGGCTGATCGAAATAAAGAAGTGGCCGCCCGCTGAATCGACCGAGCCGCGCTTCCACTTTGGTATTGGTGTGGGAACATACTTTTAGACGGCTGTCGATATAGCCGATGCTGCCACCTTACACAGCCATCCTGCCCAAAAACCAAAACGGACAGGATGGATCGTACCGCCCGGAGAACAGCCGGAACAAAAAATTCACATCACCCCACCTGCCCGCTGCGACTGGTATCGTGATACTCTGCAAAGCCTCTCAAATACTGCTCTATTCATCTGAATTTTAGAGTTGGTGGAATTTAGGTTTGGCGTATAATCAGTGTATTGAACTGTCATTTCGTCTATGACCTGTACTTCATCTATCTGATTAAAAAAGGTGGAGCTGTTTCCACCTGTTATACTGCCGGCAACGCATATTGAGGGGACTGGATGCGGACAAACTATGTACTCATTGACTACGAGAACGTGCAGCCTTCTGCACTCTCCGTTCTTGAAAAAGAGCATTTCAAGGTCATTGTCTTTGTAGGTTCCAATCAAGCCAAGATTACCTTTGATGTGGCAGCACAGCTTCAACGACTGGGATCAAGCGCCAGCTACATCAAAATTTCAGGCAATGGACCTAATGCCCTAGACTTCCATATCGCTTACTACATCGGCCATCTGGCTGCCACAGATCCTGACGCTTACTTCCACATCATTTCAAAGGACACAGGCTTTGACCCTCTCATTGCTCACCTAAAAGCCAAAAAAATCTTAGCATGCCGTTCTCAAGACATTACCGACATGCCTATAGTCAAAGCAGCGAACTCCAGAATACCATCGGAAAAGATCGCCGTGGTTGTCGCCAACCTCAAACAACGCGGCGCTTCCAAACCCCGTACAGTCAAGACTCTGTCCAGCACGATCAGCTCGCTGTTTCAGAAGGCACTTGTAGAGGAAGAACTTGCCGCCCTTCTTAAGCTCATGGAGAAGCAAGGACTTGTCATCATCAATGACACAAAAGTCACCTACTCACTTCCTGGATAACGGTGCTGACAGTTCATTCAAGCCGACGCTGCTTTGCACCACGGCTCAATAGCAACACTCGGCCACCAACCAAAAGAGAGGCTGTATGAAGAGTTTTTTAAGCAACCGTGCCCTTGTCTCCAGCTTCTTTATTCTGCCGTTGCTCATGGCGTGCAGCTCCAAAGAGCCTGGCCCGGATGCGGCAATCGCCAATCCTGCTTCCGAGCACTGTGTGCAAAAAGGCGGCAAGCTCGAAATTGTCAAAGATGCGTCCGGCGAAAAGGGCATGTGCCATCTGCCTGACGGCTCCGTTGTGGAGGAGTGGGAACTCTTCCGCCGTGATACCCCGCAAACGTAAGCAGTAGTTCCCCAACCGCTCACTTCACCAACGCCGCTTCAAGGTACGGCTTAATGCAGGCGTTGGGCTTGAAAGAACAACAGCAAAGGAGGATGTATGATTCCTGTATCTGTGTTTGTGTTACTTCTGATGCCCCTGACAGCCTGGGCAGCACCGGTCCAGGTGACTCTTTTTCCCGCCTCAGCAGTGGTGGAAGAAGTTGCCAGGGTTACCCCTGTGGCTGGTGAGGACGGTTTTACGTCCTATATTTTGACCTTGCCTGACCAGGTCGACCCGGCAACCCTGCGTTTTGGAGCCTTACCCAGGGAGACAACCATTGCTGATGTGACGTGGATTTCACGTCAAGAACCAAACCAGGAAGCCTTAACCACCCTAAACTCCCGTCTGGCTGCACTCAAAGCCCAACGCAATACTCTTTTGGCTGAACAAGCCGGGCTGCGGGGGCGGATATCTTTTTGGGAAGCGCAGAATAAACCTGTGGAACAGAGCATAGCCGCCCTGCAGCAGCTGGCCACTGAAACAGGGCAGGCTTTAGAAGCAAATACGCAGAAGCTGTTGATTTTAGACCAGCAACTTGAGGAAGTGAATCAGGCCATAACCAGAGTGGAAGAGGAAATAAATCAGGCTGCGGGGCAGAATCGCCGTGTGTGGGAGGTCACTGTACTGTCCCATGGACCGGCAGTGCAGGAGCTTTCCTTTGACTACACCATGGCTGACTGTGGGTGGACACCACTGTATCGTCTGGAAGCCAGGCCGCAGGAAAAGGTCATTGATTTTTCCTGGCAGGCCAAGGTGTGGCAACGCTCGGGCCAGAACTGGTCCCAGGTCGCCTTGCACCTGGCCACCATGCAGCCGGATTTTCGCGGGGAACCCGGGAAGCTGAGGCCATGGGAGATCCAGCCCCGTGTAGTGCGTAAAGCAGCTGCAATGGATGCGGCCGCCGGAGCCATGCGCATGCGCAGTACCCCGGAGGAAGCAGCTGTGTCTGCTGCACCTGCTGCGCCCCAGGAAGTACGCTACACCACCTATGCGGCCTGGGATATGGGCAAGCGCAGCCTGCCTGCCGGAGAAACACGGGTTTTCAGTCTTAAAAAAGAGCGCTGGCCGGCAGAGTTTGTGCATCTGCTTCGTCCCAGTGTCGATGCCAAGGCCTATGTGCAGGCCAAGATCAGTTTTGACGAACCCAGGGACTTTCCCAAAGGCTCAGCCTTTTTTCTCATTGACGGGGCCACAGTGGATCAGAGGCAGTTTGCCTTATCTGATACCAAAAGCACCCTGTTCTTTGGTGTGGATCCTTTCCTGACCTGCAAGACCACCCTGCGGGATAAAAAAACCGGGGACAAGGGGTTGTTTAAGAGCAAGCAAACCTTTGCACGTCAGTGGGATCTGGTCATTACCAATGCAGCGCCCCATGCCCTGACCTATCGCCTGGAAGAACCCAAACCGTTGTCTCGGGATGAACGTATTAAGCTCAACCTGACCTCCACACCCCCTGCCGTCCAGGAGGATGATCCCAATATCCTGATCTGGGAAGGCAGTGTGAATGCCGGCGCAACGCAGAAAGTAAGCGTTGCCTTGACCTTTGAGGCCCCGGAAGACCTGCACATTGATCCGGGCAGGTATTGGTAAGAGAATGCACCCGTGCTTTGGTCCATCCCAGGCACGGGTGATACGTTTTGGGAAGTGCTGATCAAGATTAACTGTCCCGGACAGGACAGGCCCACAAAGGTATGTTGCACTGCCTAAAGATTGCCGGTTGCAGTTGAACAGCTGCCAAAGTACGGATTGGAAGATGTCGTTGCCTGCAGTCTGACAAAAATACGACTGACCGTCCATGGAGGGATTCTTGAAATACGCGGGAAAAATAACAGAATGGAACGATGATCGGGGTTTTGGGTTCATCGAGCCCAAGGGCGGCGGCAACAGAGTGTTTGTGCACATCAGCAACGTCAAATCACGATCTCGCAGACCAATAATTGAAGATCCGGTTACTTACTCCATGGTCAAAGATTCTCAGGGGCGCCTGCAAGCCACGAGGGTCAGCTTGGCCGCAGCCCAGCGAATTTCAGGTTCGCAAGTCTTCTTTTGGCTACGAATTACCCTCGGTTTTTTTGCATTGGTGCTGGTTGCCTTGGCCTCTGCTCTGCATAAGCTGCCCCTGATCATTGCCGGCTCATATTTCTTATGCAGCCTGATCTCATTTTTAGCGTACACGGGCGATAAACGTGCAGCAAAGCGGGGTGCGTGGCGTACTCCCGAAAGCACCTTACATCTGCTTGATTTTCTGGGAGGTTGGCCGGGGGGCATCATTGCCCAGCAGATATTGCATCATAAAACCGTCAAAGGGTCTTTTCAGTTTGTCTTTTGGCTCTCAGTTCTGGCAAATATAGGTGGTGTCTGGTGGCTTGTGGTTTCGGAGCAAGCAGTTCAACCCATAGCATTGCTTTCGGGTTGGGCGACTCAGCTCATAACATTGGTTACTAATTGGGTGACTCGGTTCATAGCATTGGTTACTGGTTAGCAAGTCAATCTGTTAGACGTGTATTGAACCCGGTTAAACACTCTGTCCTAACGCGTTCTCCAGCTTCCCAACGAGTTTTTTACCTTTTATCAGAAAGGAGTTCGCCCGTGTTTTTCCCTTGGTTTTTAAGACTGCTGTGGTCTAATGCAGCGGTCGCCGAATGAAGCGCAGCTGCCAATCAGGTCAAAGGCATCAATTGTATTTTCAACGGGTTCAAAGCCACCGGATTGATGATACAGTGGACCTGAACGCAAGATACCTTACCACGCGCTGCCGTACCTGTATCCATAGGACCCGATTATGCACTCTTCTCATACCAGATATGACAGTTCGGTAACCTACACGCCGCCAACAGTTCGTGAAGTGGATCTTGAAACCGCGTTCATCGAACTGCTGAGCAATTTAAAGTACACCATCCGCTCTGATATTCGCGACCGGGCTGCCCTTGAAGAAAATTTTCGTGAAAAATTTGAGGCCCTCAACCGGGTCAGCCTGACGGATGGCGAGTTTGACCGATTGCTCGGCGGGATCGTCACTTCAGATGTCTTTACCGCCTCACGCCTCCTTCGCGAGATCAACAGCTTTACCCGCGATGACGGCACGCCGCTTAATTACACCCTAGTCAACATTAAAGACTGGTGCAAAAACACCTTTGAGGTTGTCCATCAACTGCGCATCAACACCGACTACAGCCACCATCGTTACGATGTGATCCTTCTGATCAACGGTGTTCCTGCTGTTCAGATCGAACTCAAGAATCTCGGCATCAGTCCCCGGCGGGCCATACAGCAGATTGCCCACTACAAGAACGACCCTGGTAACGGCTATACGCGCACGCTGCTATGCTTTGTGCAACTTTTTATCGTCAGTAACCGGACAGACACCTGGTACTTCACCAACAACAACACCCAACACTTCAGTTTCAATGCCGAGGAACGTTTCCTCCCCATCTATCAATTCGCCACCGAGGATAACATCAAAATTACACATATCGACGACTTTGCCGAGGCCTTCCTGGCTAAATGCACGCTCGGCGATATGATCAGTCGCTACATCGTGCTGGTGGCCGGCGAGCAGAAGCTGATGATGATGCGACCCTACCAGATCTATGCCGTGGATCGGATTGTCAGGTGCATTGAGGAAAACAGCGGCAACGGCTATATCTGGCACACCACCGGCAGCGGCAAAACACTCACCTCGTTCAAGGCCTCCACGCTGCTTAAGGACAATCACAACATTCACAAATGCCTGTTTGTGGTTGACCGCAAAGACCTGGACCGTCAGACCCGAGAGGAGTTCAATCGCTTTCAGGAAGGTTGCGTTGAAGAGAACACCAACACTGCCACGCTGGTGCGACGGCTGCTTTCCGACGACTATGCCGACAAGGTTATTGTTACCACCATCCAGAAGCTCGGCCTTGCCCTGGACGAGCAAAGCCAGCGCAACAAAAGACGTCAGCAGCGAGGCCGGGAAAAGTATTCCGACCAGCTTGAACCGCTGCGCGACAAGCGCATGGTCATCATCTTTGACGAATGTCACCGCTCCCAGTTTGGTGATACGCATCAGACCATAAAAGACTTCTTTCCCAAGGCGCAGCTCTTTGGCTTTACCGGCACGCCCATCTTTGATAAAAACGCCACGGTCAGACAGATCGACGGCAATATTCAAACGCTCAGAACCACCGAAGATGTCTTCCAGCAGAAACTCCACGCCTACACCATTACCCATGCCATTGAAGACCGCAATGTCCTGCGCTTTCACGTGGACTATTACCAACCCGACAGTCAGAATCCACCTGCCCCGGGTGATACGCTGACCAAGCAGGCCATCATCGAGGCCATTCTTGCCAAACACGATGCCGCCACTGCAGACCGGCGCTTCAATGCACTGTTTGCCACAGCGAGCATCAATGACGCCATTGCCTATTACGAGCTGTTTAAAGAGATGCAGGCCAGGCTCCAGACCGAAAACCCTGACTTCAAACCGCTCAAGATTGCTGCGGTCTTCTCACCACCTGCAGAAGGCAATGCCGATGTCCGCCAGTTGCAGGAGGATCTGCCCCAGGAAAAAGCAGACAACATCACCGAGCCGGAAAAGAAGAAAGCCGCACTTGAAAAGATCATCGCCGCTTACAACACCGCCTACGGCACCAACCACTCCATCCATACATTTGACGACTACTACAAGGATGTACAGCAGCGCATCAAAGACCAGCAGTACCCTAACGCTGATCTACCGCAAAAAGGCGCGGAAAAAATCGATATCACCATTGTTGTGGATATGCTTTTAACCGGGTTTGACTCCAAGTACCTCAACACCCTGTACGTGGACAAAAACCTTAAACACCACGGCCTGATTCAGGCTTTCAGCCGCACCAACCGCATCCTCAACGCTTCCAAACCCTATGGCCATATCCTCGATTTTCGGGGTCAGCAGGATAGCGTTGACGAGGCCATTGCCCTGTTCTCCGGTACCCAGGCTGACAAGGGTCGGGAGATCTGGCTGGTGGACAAGGCGCCCAAGGTCATTGAACAGTTCAAGCAGGCCAAGGCCGGCCTGGATACATTTTTAAAATCCCAGAGCCTTGAGCCCAGGCCCGAGGCCATTGCCAATCTCAAGGGCGACGACCTCCGTGCCCGATTCATCAGTCACTTCAAGGAGATTCAACGCCTGCAGACCCAGCTCGACCAGTATACCGACCTCACCAGCGAGCAAAAACAAGAGATCGAACAGATACTTCCAAAAGACGATCTTCGCGGCTTTCGCGGCGCCTATCTGGAGACTGCCCAGCGTCTGCGCGAGCAGCGCGAAAAACCGGGCGGCTCAGGCAACCCGCTGGTTGAGCAGCTTGATTTTGAGTTTGTCCTCTTTGCCTCGGCAACCATTGACTATGACTACATCATGAATCTGATTGCCCGCTTCACAAAGCAGGACCAGAAAACAGCCAAGATGACCCGCGAACAGCTCATTGCTCTGATCGAGTCTGATGCCAAGTTTCTTGATGAGCTCCAGACAATCAGCGAGTACGTCCGCTCACTGGAAACCGGCAAGCCCCTTGACGAGAAGCAGATCAGAGACGGCTACCAACAGTTTAAGGCCGAGAAGCGGGCCAGGGAACTCTCTGATCTTGCAGATAAACACGGTCTGTTGCCGCAAGCCTTGACCGGTTTTGTGGATGCTATCCTGCAGCGCATGATCTTTGACGGTGAGCAGCTTTCCGATCTGCTGGCCCCGCTTGATCTTGGCTGGCGCGAACGTAGCATACGCGAACTGGCCCTCATGGAAGACCTGGTGCCGCTGCTCAAAAAACAGGCGGCAGGACGCACCATCTCGGGACTAAGTGCCTATGAGCAATAAATCCGCCATCGCGCAATTGCTGGAGCAAATCGCCTTAGGAGAATACAGTCGTCAGCAGTTTAAGCGCAGCATCAACCATCCGGACGCACTGGCCGCTGAGTTGGTGGCTTTTTCCAACAGCGGAGGTGGTACCTTGCTGATTGGCGTTAATGACGATGGCAGTATCGCTGGCTTGGATACTGCCGAGGTGCGCCGTACCAACCAAATGCTGAGCAATACCGCCAGCCAGCACATGCGCCCACCTATCAGTTTTCTAACGGAAAATGTACTGACCGAGCAAGGGATGGTCATCATCGTTACCATTCCCGATGGTGTTTCCAAGCCCTATCTCGATCATCAGGGCCGTATCTGGATCAAACAGGGGGCAGACAAGCGTCAACTGATTGCCCGTGAAGAGTTACAAAGAATGTTTCAGCGTGCCGGACTGGTATACGCTGATATTGTGCCCGTGGCCGACACCACCAGTGCGGATCTGGATGAAACCGTCTTCCGACAATACTTAAACCAACACTATGGCGACCGTAACAGCATAATCAACTTGCCTCTGGACGCTATTTTGCAAAATCTGGGGTTGGGCGATGGTCGTGAGTTGAATCTATCAGGTTTGTTGTTGTTTGGTCGTAACCCTCAGCGTTGGCGCCCGGTATGCTCTATCAAAGCCGTCACCTTCCCCGGCACGAGCATCGCAGATACCCGTTATCTGGACAGTCTGGATATCGGCGGCACACTAAAGCACCAATACACCGAGGCACTGGCCTTTATCAAACGCAACCTGCACCGCGTGCAAGGCGAGCAGGATTTTAATTCGCCCGGCATTCTGGAAATACCAGAAATTACCTTGCAGGAACTGCTGGTCAACGCACTGGTACATCGTGACTATTTTACCAGTGCCTCTATTCGCATCCTGATCTTTACCGACCGTATCGAGATCATCAGCCCAGGCCACCTGCCTGACAGCTTGAGTCTTGACGATATCCGCCACGGCAAAACCAACCGACGCAACCCCACTCTGAGCGAACATGCGTTTCGTATTTTGCCCTACAGGGGAGTTGGCAGCGGCATCCCTCGTGCGCTGGAAGAGTGGCCGCAGATAGAGCTGAAAAGTGAGGTCAGTGGCAATCAATTTACAGCACTCATCCGTCGTCCCGCACCCCAATGGCAAACAAGTAGAGATCTGACCGCAACAACCATCATGTCACCAATCGAGGCCGAGCGGCTAGAGTCACGGCTAGAGTCACAGCTAGAGTCACAGCTAGAGTCACGTTTGGCTGCCAGACTGGTATTACTGATCGCGCAGGCCGAAGCAGGCAAGCAGGCATTGGCTCGACAACTTGGTCACCAGAGCGTTTCGGGCGAACTGCACAAACAAATTCGCCGTCTGCTGGATATGGGCTTGATTGAAATGACTCGGCCGGACAAACCCAGTAGCCGATTGCAGCAATACCGCCTGACAGAAGCGGGCAAGCAACTGGTGCAGAAAATCAGAGAAGAATAACCATGCAAAATGAACTGATACACAGCATGACCTTGGCTGAAAAAAGACCCCTTAATAATCCCGACAAGCTGCAGGAAGATGAATAAACAGAAGACACAAAAAAAAGGGCTGGTGCCAAGGCTGCGGTTTCCGGAGTTTAGGGATGCGGGAGAGTGGAATAATGATGCACTCGGGAATCTTTTCGTGGAGAGAAAGGAAACTGGAGATGAAGACATTCCACTACTCTCGCTCACGGAAAAAGAGGGGCTGATTTTGCAGCAGAACTCCGGTCGGAAAGACAATTCTAGTGCGAATAAATCAAAGTATTTACGTGTTTCCGCTGGAGATATTGCATATAACACCATGCGGATGTGGGAAGGTCGGAGTGCACTGGCGACAAACGAGGGGCTTGTAAGTCCAGCCTATACCGTTTGTACCCCCAAAGACCAAGTCGATAGTCGTTTTTTCTCCTATTACTTCAAGACTAAACAACTAATTAGACAGTTCAGACGCTATTCTCAAGGTTTGGTCAAAGATACTCTCAACCTAAAGTTTGAGGCTTTTTCTCAAATACATGTTTTCTTCCCTGGCCTTTACGAACAACAAAAAATCGCTGACTGTCTGGGTTCGCTGGATGATCTGATTGCGGCAGAAGGGCGGAAGCTGGCAGCTTTGCAGGATCACAAAAAAGGGCTGATGCAACAGCTCTTCCCCCGTGAAGGCAAAACCCGCCCCCGCCTCCGCTTTCCTGAGTTTCAGGATAGGGGAAAATGGGAAGAGCATGTCCTTCATAACATAACAACCAAAGTTGGAAGTGGCATCACGCCACGCGGTGGGGACAAAAACTATAAGACAACTGGACGACCGTTCATACGTAGCCAAAATGTTGGCTGTGGCGAACTTTTTCTCGATGATCTGGTATTTATAGATGAAAGTACCCACTCTTCATTTGATGCCACTGAGATTCACATGCTCGATGTCCTATTGAATATTACCGGCGCATCCATCGGTCGTAGCGCCGTAGCTGATGACAAAATTGCTGGTGGGAATGTAAATCAACACGTTTGTATTATTCGAACAAAGATAGAAGAATTGAACCCCATTTTGCTTAATCAGTTCCTGATTTCCGAACGTGGGCAGAGGCAGATAGACAGTTTCCAGGCAGGCGGAAACCGCCAAGGCTTAAATTTTGCGCAAATACGCTCATTCGTGATTCCACTTCCACCGACCAACACCGAACAACGAAAAATCGCTGACTGCCTCTCCTCACTCGACGACCAAATCATTGCCCAAAGCAAACGCATCGACGCCCTGAAAGACCACAAAAAAGGCCTGATGCAGCAACTGTTTCCAGTGCTGGAAGAGGTGGGACTGTCATGACCACCAAACTCCCCATCAACCTTAATTCCCTGCTTCATCTGCGTACCATTGAAAGCGAGCGGGTGGAATACAAGACGGGCTGGAATCCTGAAGCGGTGTTGCACAGTATTTGTGCCTTTGCCAATGACTTTCACAATCTGGGCGGTGGCTATGTGGTGGTTGGTGTTGAAGAACAAAACGGTCAGCCGGTCTTGCCGCCTGCGGGCTTACTGTCGGAGCAGATTGACCGTATCCAGAAGGAACTGCTGAACCTGGGGAATGCAGCAATCCAGCCGCCTTATCATCCACTGACCGCCACCTATGAGGTGCGGGGCAGGTTGATTCTGGTGTTATGGGTGCCGGGTGGAGAGACCCGCCCATATAAGGCGCGTGTCCGGTTGGGTGATAAGAATGCCGAGTGGGCTTTCTACCTGCGCAGGCACACCAGTACCGTGCGGGCAAAAGGTGCCGATGAACGTGAGTTGTTATCGCTGGCCGCCACGGTGCCTTTTGACGACCGTTACCATCAGGGTGCCGGTCTTGCCGATCTGTCAACGCACCTGATACGTGAGTTCCTACAGGAAATCGGCAGTGAGTTGGCAGATGGATCGGCAACATTGAGTGTTGAAGAGTTGGGACGGCGCATGAATATTGTTGGCGGTCCGGTGGAGATGGCATTTCCGAAGAATGTTGGACTGTTGTTTTTCAATGACCGCCCAGATCGATTTTTCCCGGCCAGCCAGATTGACGTGGTGTATTTTCCCGAGGGTGCTGGCGGCGACCGCTTTGAAGAAAAGGAATTTATCGGGCCGCTGGGACATATTACCCGCGATGCAGTGGATTACATTGCTCGCAATTACCTGAAGGAAACGGTTATCAAACATCCTGATCGCCCCCAGGCAGAGCGTTTCTGGAACTTTCCGCTGGCGGCCGTTGAAGAGGCGGTGGTGAATGCAGTATATCACCGTTCTTATGAGATCCGCGAACCGGTTGAGGTGCGCATCACCCCGGAAGAACTGATGGTGCTGAGCTTTCCCGGCCCAGATCGTTCCATCCGCATGGAAGACCTGCAGGCAGGCCGTGCCGTCAGTCGTCGTTATCGCAATCGCCGTATCGGTGAATTTTTAAAAGAATTGAATCTTACTGAAGGCCGATCTACGGGTATTCCAAAAATTCTTCGGGTAATGCAAGCTAACGGCTCACCTGGGCCCGTGTTTGAAAGTGATGATGAGCGCAGTTCATTCTTGATCCGTTTGCCCATACATCCAGGCTTTGTTGAGGAGCAAAATTCCGAAGCTACCCCCGAAGCTACCCCCGAAGCTACCCCCGAAGCTACCCCTGAAGTAGGTCGACTGCTTGAGACACTTCAGGGTGAAATGAGCCGCGCTGAACTGATGGCCGCTCTGGGGCTGAAGGATGAGAAACATTTTCGTGAACATTATCAGCAAACAGCTATTGATCAGGGCTTGATGGAAATGACCATCCCTGACAAGCCCCGCAGTCCTTTGCAGAAATATCGATTGACGAGCAAGGGTATGGCCTGGCTGCGAAGAAGACAGATATGAGCATTCAGCCTTTCTCGGACCTGCCTGCGCTGGCCCAACACCTGCGTGATGAGCTGATGAACAAGAAATTCATCCTGCTCTACGCTTACAACGGCATTGGCAAAACGCGACTGTCCACCGCGTTCAAGAATCTTGGTAAAGATGTTGCTGATGAGGACAAACGTGACACGCTCTATTTCAACGCTTTTACCGAAGATCTGTTCACATGGGATAACGACCTGGATAACGACAGCGAACGAGTTTTGCGTCTTAATTCCCAATCGCGATTTTTTGCCGGGCTCGAAGAATTGGAGATGGATACCCGCATCCGTCCCCTGCTCAGCCGCTACGTAGATTTTGACTTTCGTATCAACACCGACAGGTGGGAAGTGAGCTTTTCGCGCGAAGTGTCGGATGGTGACGGACATCGTATCGAAGATGGTATTAAGATCTCACGCGGCGAAGAGAATATCTTCATCTGGTGCTTTTTCCTTGCCATTGTCCAACTCACACTGGACGACGATGGCAATGGCCCCTATAACTGGGTTCGGTATATCTATATTGATGACCCGATATCGTCGCTGGATGATCAAAATGCGGTTGCCGTTGCAACACACCTGGCCAGATTGTTGAAGAATCCAGAAAGCAAACTTAAAACAGTAATTTCCACTCACCACGCGCTATTCTTCAACGTACTGTACAACGAAATTAAACGAAAGAAGAATCGGCGCGATCGGTTTTTTCTAGCGTGCGATCGGGTGTCAAACGAGTACACTCTCCGTGATACCGGCGAAACGCCGTTTTTTCATCATGTGGCAGCACTGGCCGGACTGTACGAGGCTGAACAAAGTGGCGAGCTTTATACACATCACTTCAATATGCTCCGAGCCATCCTGGAAAAAACCGCCAGCTTTCACGGCTACGACAACTTTTCCGCTTGTATCCGGCAGGGTGACGATGACGTGGAAGATGTGTTGCACACACGACTGATCAACATTCTTAATCACGGCAATTATTCGCTCTATGAGCCACGGGAAATGCTCGCAGAAAACAAAGAGCACTTTCGGAGGATTCTTCACGACTTCATCAACCATTATCCTTTCAACCGGGAGTTATTCCCGAATAGATAGCTCTCAAAAATAAGAAATATCTTATGACTCAAAACGACCAGCAGGAACTTGGCAAAACTCTGTGGAAGATCGCAGACGATCTGCGTGGCTCCATGAATGCCGATGACTTTCGCGACTATATGCTCGCGTTTTTATTTTTACGCTATCTCTCGGACAACTACGAGACTGCGTCAAAAAAGGAACTTGGCAGGGACTATCCAGACCCGAACAGTGTTGAAAATAGCGGACGCACATCCCTGTCAGTGTGGTATGAGGAAAACCCGGATGACATTGAGATGTTTGAAAAACAGATGCGCCGCAAGGCTCACTATGTCATCAAGCCCGAATACCTGTGGACCAGCATTGCCTACCTTGCCAACACACAGAACAACGAACTGCTGAACACCCTGCAGGCAGGATTCAAGTACATTGAGAACGAGTCCTTTGGAAGCACTTTTGCCGGATTGTTTTCCGAGATCAACCTGGCCTCGGATAAGCTTGGCAAAACCTATACCGATCGCAACGACAAACTCTGCACCATTATCAAGCGGATTGCCGAAGAGCTGGCTGAGTTCTCGATTGATACAGACATGCTCGGCAACGCTTATGAGTACTTACTGGATCAGTTTGCTGCCGGCTCAGGCAAAAAAGCCGGCGAATTCTACACACCGCAGCGGATATCTGACATTCTTTCCGGCATTGTTATTCTGGACAGTCAATCGCCGGAGACCGGTCCACGGCATAAACTCAATAACGTTTTAGACTTCGCCTGCGGCTCGGGTTCGCTGCTCTTGAATGTGCGGCGGCGTATGCTCGCGGCCGGGGGCACCATTGGCAAAATCTATGGCCAGGAGTACAACGTTACCACCTATAACCTGGCACGAATGAACATGCTGCTGCACGGGGTGAAGGATACCGAGTTTGAGATCTATCATGGCAACACGCTTACAAACGAGTGGGACTGGCTGCGCGAGACCAACCCGGCAAAAAAACCAAAGTTTGATGCCGTGGTGGCCAATCCGCCCTTCAGCTATCGCTGGCAACCGCGGGACGAGGCCAGCGAAGACATGCGCTTTAAAAACCATGGCATTGCACCAAAATCTGCAGCAGATTTTGCCTTTCTGCTGCACGGATTCCACTACCTCAAGGATGACGGCGTAATGGCCATTATCCTGCCCCATGGTGTGTTATTCCGTGGCGGAGCAGAAGCACGCATCCGCCGGAAGTTGCTGGAAGACGGTAATATCGACACAGTGATCGGTCTGCCGGCCAACCTGTTTTATTCCACAGGTATCCCGGTATGTATTCTGGTACTCAAGAAGTGTAAAAAATCAGATGACGTGCTGTTCATCAATGCGGAAAAGGAGTTTGAAAAGGGTAAGCGCCAGAACCATCTCAACAAAGAGCACATTGCAAAGATTATCGACACCTATAAAGAGCGCCCGGAAGAGCCCATTAAGCGGTATGCCCGGCGCGTCGGGATGGATGAGGTCAAGGCCAATGACTGGAACCTGAACATCTCCCGCTATGTCAGCACCGCCGAACCGGAACCGGAAATCGACCTGACGAGCGTACACCAGGAACTGACAGCCATTGAAAAAGACATTCTGGCGGCAGCGACAAAGCATAATGCCTTTCTTAAAGAACTCGGCTTGCCGCCACTGCCGGGCCCTCAGCAGTGAGTGCACAGCTTCTACTTCGCCTTTGGCATGGTTTGGAAAATGAGTTTTACCCCATACGTTCCCTTTCCTTTGCCATTTTCCAATTGAAGAATAGATGCAACGAGTCGTCTGCTGTTTTGCCCGGTGACCACACAAAGTGGCGGCTGCAGATGCCTGGATGCTTGTGTGGTATCGGTTGCCCAGGTATAGTTGTTGTCTGGTCTGTTCGTTCCCTGGCCTTGCAAACGCAGCCTGCACTCCAGATTTGCGGCTGCAACCAGAGGCCGCCATATCTTTTTATCCGGAGAGAAGTATGAAGCCTTTGCGTGTTTTAATTGTTGGTGTGGGGGGTCTGGGTAAATGCCTGGTTCTGGAGGCGTTGGAACGCGACCTGCCTGTATCTGTTCTGGTGAGAAATCAGGAAAAGCTTCGGGATGACCTTGGAGAAGCCACCCTTGCCAAACTGGAAAACATCCATGTTGGTGATGGAACAGATGCACAGGTGCTTGATAAAGCAATGCAGGATATTGATGTTGTTCTTTCAGGACGAGGGGCGGCTCCTGATCTGGCCCGTGAGTTAGCAGCAGCTGTGAAGCGCAACGGTGTTAAAAAACTCTGCTGGCCCGGTGGTACAACCAATGTCATGGCTGAAGACGGTATCACGCCGAATTACAAAGAGCTGCAGCACCTGGGCAGCTGGGTTGAACAGGCCTACGCCCTTCATGGTGCATGTATTGATATCATCCGCAAGGCAGGTATCAACTATGTTATCTTCTGTCCGGGCCGTATGCAGGGAACCGGACGCCGCAGCCCGGACGTGCAGGCAACGATACGGATTAACCGGGATGCCGGGCCTTTTGTCTCCTACGAAGATGCTGCCTGGGTGCTGCTTGAGGCTGCGACCACAGACAGCTATGACCACCAGCTTATCAGTGCGGCCACACCACAGACTGCACCGTAACAGCAACATCTGCGATGTAGCCGCAAGGCCTTAGGTGTTGCGCAGGGAAAGTGCAATGCGTTTTCTCTTTGTATCCACCTCCAGAACGCGCACCTGCACCTGCTGCCGTACCTTGACCACCTCGGCGGGATCCTTTACAAAGCGATCAGCAAGCTGGCTGATATGCACAAGACCGTCCTGGTGCACGCCGACATCAACAAACGCCCCGAATCTGGTCACATTGGTGACAATACCCGGCAGCACCATGCCCTCCTGCAGATCCTCCAGCTTTTCAATCCCCGGGGCAAAGGCAAAGGCAGTAAATGACTGTCGTGGATCGCGACCCGGTTTGGCAAGTTCGGCCATGATATCCTGCAGGGTCGGCAGCCCGACCTCATCGTCTACATATTGCGTAAGATCAATCTGTTGCCGCAGGTGTTCCTGTTCGATGAGCGCTGCCACGGTGCAGCCGCAGTCCTTTGCCATCTGCTCGACAATGTCGTAGCGTTCGGGATGCACACCTGAACGATCCAACGGGTTTTTACCGTCGTGGATACGTAAAAAACCGGCGCACTGTTCAAATGCCTTCTTCCCGAGACGGGGCACCTTTAACAGCTGTCTTCTGGTGGTAAAGGCGCCGTGCTCGCTGCGATGGGCCAGGATGTTGGCTGCCAGTGTTTCGCCCAGTCCTGACACATAGGTCAGCAGTTCCCTGCTGGCGCTGTTGACCTCGACACCAACCTTGTTCACGCAACTGATCACCACGTCATCCAGGCTCTGTTTCAATGCCTTTTGATTGACATCATGCTGATACTGACCAACGCCGATGACCTTGGGATCGAGCTTGACCAGTTCGGCCAGTGGATCCTGCAGTCGCCGACCAATGGAGACAGCGCCGCGCACCGTGATGTCATGGTCGGGAAATTCCGCACGTGCCACCTCTGAGGCCGAATAGATGGAGGCACCGCTTTCATCGACCATGGTGACAATCACCTCCGGTGCAAGCGGTAAACCCCGCACAAAGGCTTCGGTCTCCCGGCTGGCGGTACCGTTGCCAATGGCAATGGCCTCAATGCGGTACTGCCGGCAGAGCTGCAGGACTGTCTGGGCTGCCTCTTCCTGCTGTCTTCCGGAGAACACCGGATAAATGGTTGTGGAATGGAGCAGTTCTCCCTGCTCACCAAGACAGACCAGCTTTGCCCCGGTTCGAAATCCAGGGTCAAGGGCCATGGTCCGCTTCTGCCCAAGTGGTGCAGCGAGAAGGAGCTCACGCAGGTTTTCGGCAAACACAGCAATGGCCTCCTGGTCTGCCTGTGTTTTCAGGTTTCGGCGCAGTTCATTTTCCAGAGAAGGCGCCAGCAATCGTTTGTAGCTGTCTTCAAGGGAAAGGGCCACCTGCTGCCCGGCAAAACCTGTGGAACGAACCAGGTAACGGTGCAGAAAAGCCAATGAGTCGGCTTCGGGCGGTCGAAACAAAAGGCTGAGAACTTTTTCCTGCTCACCGCGGAACATGGCCAGCAGTCGATGGCCGGCCACCTTGGTGACAGGCTCCTGCCAATCAAAATAATCCCTGAACTTACTGCCCTTCTCTTCCTGATCTTTGATAATAGTTGAGGTGATGGTGGATCGGCGCTGAAAAAGATCCCGCAGACCGGCACGGATCGAGGCATCCTCACTGATCCATTCGGCCATGATATCACGGGCACCTTCCAAGGCCTCTTCAACCGTGGCCACACCCTTTTCCGCATTTACAAAAGGTTCAACCTCGACCTGCTGTTTACTCTGGCCATACAGCACAGTTGCCAGCGGCTCCAGGCCTTTTTCTTTGGCAATGGATGCCCTGGTTTTTCGCTTGGGCCGGTAAGGCAGATAGATGTCTTCAAGCGTGGTCAGATCGGCCGCAGCCTCGATTGCCTGCTGTACATCCTTGGTTAAGAGGTCTCGCTCAGCAAGTGAGGCAAGGATGGCGGAGCGGCGTTTGTCCAGATTGAGGAGGTCGGCGCTTCTGTCACGGATAGCTGTAATCTGTGTCTCATCAAGAGAGCCCGTGGCCTCCCTCCGATAACGGGCGACAAAGGGGATGGTGGCGCCGTCATCAAGAAGGGCAGAGACGACTTTTACCTGAGAAGTCCGGATGCCAAGTTCCCTGGCAATAGTGTTTGCATACATGTGCATGGTACCTGTAGACAACCTGCTTTTAGCTGATGTTTCTGGACAATGGGGGTGTGTACAACGGGAGATGTTTGCAGAGACAATCAAGTGCCATCAACGGTCCCCTGCACAGACAACCCGCCGATAAGCATGTGTTTCGCATGTATGGCCTATCATACCCCGCAATGGACCTTTTAAACTGCAAAGAAAAGACTGTGACAGCCAATACCATAAGTACGGCTGCTTCCGGTATACAAAATTGTAAAAAAAAATGATGTCATTTCGCGCAGAATGCGGTGCAGTTGTGGAGTCCACGTTTGGCACATCAAGGATGATGGATTCTGCGACTACGGCCGCTGCGCGCCCTTCGCGCAGAATGACCGTTGCAGGGTGACAGGGTGATGTCTGAGCTAGTGTCCCGTGCGGTTAGTTCAGTCATGCAATTTCAAGGGTTTCAGGTGCAGCCTTCCTTCTTCTGACCTCGCAGTTCTGACATATGGCTTCAGAAGTTCCTTGAAAATTAAAAGACGATATGAACCAAACAGAACACTAGTCATTCCGCGCGTAGTCGCGGAATCCAGTTTTATGCAGGAACGCCACATGGAAGAGAAACACACCTCCACCCCGATTCTCGCCAGCAAACGAAATGGAACGCTTTACACCGGAGTGACCAGTAACCTGGAGCACCGTATATATGAACATAAAAACAAAACACACACTGAAAGCTTCAGCGCAAAATATACTGTGCATATGCTGGTTTGGTACGAATCTGGAGAAGATATCCATGCTGCTATCGAATTGGAGAAAAAAATCAAAACAGAAAAAGAGCCTGGAAAATTGCTTTGATTGAGCAAAATAATCCGGATTGGAAAGATTTGAGTCTGGATTGTATGGATTCTGCGACTACGGCCGCTGCGCGCCCTTCGTGCAGAATGACCGTTGTCGGTGACGGGGGTGATGTCTGAGTCAGGTTGATGTCATTCCACGCAGAATGCGGTACAGTCGTGGAGTCCACGTTTGGCACATCAAGGACGATAGATTCTGCGACTACGGCCGCTGTGCGTCCTTCGCGCAGAATGACCGTTGCAGGTGACAGGGTGATGTCTGAGTCAGGTTGATGTCATTCCGCGCAGAATGACTCTGGTGTCCCGTGTGGTTAATGCAGTCGTGCAATTTCAATGGTTTAAGGAGCAACAACCCGGGCGATTCGCTGCACAGCTGCGCTTTATACACATATTAAAGTTTTGAACGAACCTGCTTACGCCCAGGCATTTATTCCACAAGGGAGTACCTGAGCGGTACGATGACAGACACAGACGCACCGCTGCCGGAGCTTTTCCACTGCTCCCGGATCTTGTTGGCAACGGATTGCGTTGCCTTTGCCAACAGCGGGTCTGCACCATCCAGCACGCTTATGGCAAGAAGATTGCCTGCCGAATCAATGGAAACTTTCATCCGTACAGTCCCCTCAATACCCCTTCGCCGCGCCTGGGCAGGATAGCGTTTATGTTTTTCAATCTGTGCCACCAGATAGGAAAGCAGCGTCTGTTTGGCCTGTGTGTCAGGTGGAGCGGTTGGTTGCCCGGTGTTTGCCATCTGCGCCGGTTGCGTGACAGGCCGGGGAGCTGGCACAGGTGCAGGCTCGGAACTTTGCTGAACAGCAGAATGCGCAGGTTCCGGTAACGGCTGTAACGCCGGTTTGGGAACAGGCGGCGTCACGGCGCACTTTGGCTTTACAGGCTCTATGGGTGCTGATTTTGCCGGCTGTACTGCTGGTTTGGACACAGGCACAGGCTTTGGCGGCTCTACCGGCGCCGGTTGTGATACTTTTTTTTGTGGAGCAACAACCTGCAGAGCAATGGTTGTCGCTTCAACAGGCGGCGGCAAAGGTATTGCAGGCGTCTGCGATAAAAACAACAGAGCCAGAATCACCAGCCCGCCGTGGCCGGTTAACGCTCCAGCCAGGCCGACGACCCGAGACGTACGGCCATATACAAAAGAGGCACAGGCAGTCGTACTCATGGCTTCTCTTCCTGAGCCGTGATAATGGCGAAATCAGTCTGACCATTCTTCTTTGCTATATCCAGCAAATGCACAAAGATGCCGAAGTTCGCTGTTTTATCCACATTAAACACCACGGCCTCCCCTTCAGGGCGGGCAGCGATAACCGACTCAAAATCTTCCAGGGATGTTTCCTCATCGTTGCACATAATACGACCATCTCCGGTCACCGTGATGGTGAGCGGCTCCTCTTCCCTTTCCTGAACAACAGCTCCCTGGGCCTCCTGCAGGGCAACCTCAAGCACCGGCTTGGAAAAGCTGGTCGCCATAATGAAAAAGATCAGCAGCATAAATACCGTATCGATCAGTGGCGTCAGATCAATATTGGCATCAATTTCATCTTCAAAAGAAAACGTTTCCGACATAACCAATCCTCTGAACACATAATTTACCTGTTACCGGCGGCGTTTTCAGACCGCTTCCACAGAAGGACAGTCGCTTTGCAAAACTGTTTTTCCGTCCTGCCCGCTCATGGGGCATCTGCCTTGAGATGAGGATTCTGCTTCGTGTACTGTCCTGGCATGGGGACAGTTGCGCTGGAACAGATGCACAGCACGGTAGCTGTGCTCAATGGCCTCAATATGAAAGCCTTTCATTTTCAGACTCAAAAAATAAAAAACAACCAACGTCGGCACAGCAACTGTCAGCCCCATGATGGTTGTGATGAGTGCTTCCCAGATACCGTTGGCCAACGTGGCTGCGTTGGCGGCTCCTGCCCCGGCTGCAAGTTCACGGAACACGGCGACCATCCCGAGCATGGTTCCCAATAATCCCAGCAGCGGAGCAATGACCGAGATGAGCTTGAGCCAGGTGATGTCGCGGTTGATACGCTCAAAGTTACGGTGGAACAGATACGCCACTTCAGCACGGATATCGTTGGAGTGGGTGGCATGTGTCTCTACAACCGCCGCAATAATACCACTGAGCGGATTCTGCGGCCTGTGCAGTTCGGAGGAATACGACAGTTCGCCGGACTCTATTTTGCTGAAACGTTGACGAAAATCTCTGTTGATAAGCAGCAGCAACGTCACATTTTTTATGGAAAAATACAGGGCTGCAAAGGAAAGAAGCACAAGCACAACACCAGCCGGTCCTATCTTGTGATAAATAAGAGACATAGACATACAGAATACCTTACATTTGTATCAGGAAAATCGTGTTCGTGTTTTTGAGATAAAAACCCTGGCAAGACAATATCTCCGTTTACCGTGCCGGTGATATGCACTGTCCTTCTTTTCATCGACCGGCCCGGCTGCTTTATCCCTGCATGAACCGGTACAGCTCCTGTTCCTGGCGCTCGTCCAGATCGTCAAAAAGCTGATCGTTCAGACAACGAGCTTTCCGAAGTGTTCATTTTGACTGTACCGGTTCATCGGCAATCACCACCTATTTCACGCTGACCTGTTGCAAAATATCTGTGAAAAATTTTCGCGCCGCGGCACAGTCGTTTTCATCAGGGTGTTTTGCGGCTTCGGCGATACGGGCCTTTCGCTCTGCGGTCATGGCATGGTGTTTGGCCGCCTCCGGCATCTTGGCCATGGCAGCAAGGACTTTCGGATCAATCTTACCCTGGCAGATAAAGGTGCCGAGCACCTTGCTGCCGGGCACACGATCAACAGCTTTCTGCACGCTCTCCCGCGCATGATCCGAATCCGGCCAGGCCCCGAGCGTTCCGAACAGTGCAACGGATTTCCCCTGCACACGGCCCATGTAGTCTGTCATGGCCCTGTCCGGTTCACCTTTGTCCACCCAGAATCCCAACGCAAGCAGATCGTAGTCTGCCGGGTCCGGTGCATCGGCCACGGCAAATAATTCGGCGTCTGCAGGGGCGACAGAGTGTACAGCTTCAGCGATCATACGCGTATTGCCTGTACGGCTGGAATAGACGATCAGCGTTTTCATATGGATGCCCCCTCTTGAATCGGTGCACTCTCTTTGCAGCCTGTTTCGTTTTTGCAGGTGCAGGGGTATTCGGCTTTAAGCGCCAGAAACCCTTCTTTTACCGAAGGAATGATCTGCCGGTTTTCATCCCGTCCCAGATACACGCTGAAACACTGATCTCCCTGCATATTGAAAAACTGCACGGAATGGCTTTCCAGGCCGAACAACTGTTTGGAAACAAACCAGATGGAATCAACCCGAGTCATGAGCAGATGTCCGCACAATGGGTTGGTCTTATCCATGAGGTTGTACATGCCATGGGCAACCTTGCCTTTGGGCAGCCGACAGGAGATCTCCAGAATAGCCCCCGGAGTCTCAGCCATAAAGGTAACCTTTTCCCATGTCGTCATGGTTTCCCAGATGGCAATGAATGCCGATCCCGGTGCGTATGATCGCATGGAATCGGGCAGTGCTTCGATAATGCGGCGCATGGGAACGCCCAGTTCTTTGGCCAGCATCTGCGGCATGAAGTTTGGATTTTCAGCCAGTTTTTCCGCCACCAGCGAGCGGAGTGTTCCAGTTGTAGACGAATTGGTGGAAGTCATTACGCAATATCTCCTGTATTTTTTTGCAGCACGATTTTCCCCGTGCATACGTGTTGAATAAGTTCAAGGTCATGGGAAATTACCAGCAGGCAGGCGCCGTCAGCGGCAACGCGCCGCATACTTTCCGCCATGCGCTGCATGTTTTCACCATCCAGACCACTGGTCGGCTCGTCCAGAATCAGCATGTCCGGTTGCCTGATAGCCGCACAGGCCACTGCCAGACGCTGCTTTTCGCCACCGGAAAGCGACTGGGGATGCCGTTTTGCCAGTTGGTCGAGCGCATACGTTTCCATGCAGGACTGTACGGTCGCCGCATGCTTTTCTTTTGGGACAACGCCTTCCGCTGCGTCCTCCAGCTCGGACATGACGCTTTTCATACGGAGCTGGTGTCCGGCGTTCTGCAAGACGACCTGCACGTGACGGGAAAGCCGTTTGGGTTTCACAGCATTCCCGCCTATCTGAACACTTCCCTCTTGTGGGCGTTCCAGCCCGGTGAGAAGGCGGGCCAGTGTTGTCTTGCCTACGCCGTTTTCCCCGATTAACGCAATGATATCACCGGGATTGAAGCTATGGCTTTCTCCGGAGAAAACCGGCTTGCCTTTTGGGTAGGCAAACACAAGGTCATGGCAGCTGAAAAAGGCGGTCTCCCGGTCAGGCGATTTTGCCTCCTGTTTTGTGTACATATCAGGCAGGGTGGTGCGCGGATCGTCAACCGTTGCCGCCCGCAGGCCGTACTTCACCCGCAACTCAGCATCGTCCAGCATGGAAAAATCGCCGCGAGCCATAATCCGTCCGTTCTCCAGAACCAGAACGCTGTCAGCCAGATCACGCAACCAGTGCAGACGATGATCGACGATGAACATCCCAATGCCTTGTTTTTTCAATTCGGCAAGGATCTGCGTCAGTTCGGCTGTTGATTCAGGATCCAGATTGGCTGTCGGCTCATCCAGCACAAGCAGCTTTGGCCGGGCCGCCAACAGAGAGGCCAGAGCCACCTTTTGTTTCTGTCCTTCCGACAAACCCAGAATCGTATGCGACAGCATGTCTTCGATACCGAGCAAACAGGCACTTTCGTCGACCGACTGCCGAATGTCGTCCGCTGACCATCCTCGCCACTGTAAGCTGAGGGCCAGCTCATCCCCGACAGTGAGCGCGAAAAACTGCCGCTCCGGATCCTGAAACAGTGTTCCCACATGCCGGGCCAGCTCGGCCGGAGAGATGTGCAGGGGGTCCTGACCATCCACCAGTACCTGGCCCTGCACAGTGCCCCCAAGGTAATGGTGAGCAAGCCCGTTGACCAGCCTGGTCAACGTGGACTTGCCGCAGCCGCTCCGGCCGGTGCACAGCATCACTTCACCAGGCGCAAGGCTTAAAGAGATGTCACGCACGGCCAGGTTCGCAGCATGGGGATACGAGTAAGAAACTGAAGACATCTGCAACATGGCACAACTCACATGGGAAGGGGGGGAAAGAGCGGTCCGAAGTGCTGGAGAGCAATTGCCGCACAAAAAGCAACAACAGTCAGCGTCAACATCACAAAATCACGTTGGCCCAGACCGGGAAGCGTCTCGCCCCCTGCCTGCCCCGCTGTGCTGATTCCCTTGAGTTCAGCGGCCATTGCAAGGTCATCTGCGGAGTACAGTACACGAAACAACAGCGGCACCACCATGCCGCGCCATAACCCGGTCAATCCTCTGCTCGGACGCAGACGGGCTGCGTCGCGTATCTGGGCGCAATCTTCAAGAAAGGTCGGGATAAAACGTATGGCCACGGAAAGAGGTATCTGGAGCCAGGTAGGCAGACGTGCCATCCGCAGCCGGTTGAACAACTCCTGTACAGAGGTGGAAAGCGCAAGCATGAGCAGCAGGTTGATGGAAACAAGCATCCGTAAAAACGGTACCGTCAGACTGACAAAGTTCCAACGCATCAGACTTGGTACGGCAAGCCCGATGAGCGCGGTGCAGCCCATGGCAATAAACATCATCAGCAGGCCAAAGCAGTATGCCTTCATAATGGTTCCGGGTCTGGCCGCTCCAAACGCCAGAATGGTACTCAACCCCAGAATCAATCCGAGACTGAGCGGTGAGGAAAGAATAATGGACGCCACGGAACCGGCTATGCAGATCAACAGTTTTGCCCGCACATCCAGCCCGGCGACAAAGGTTTCCGTGTTGGTGTTAGTGAATAATGATGCCCGCATGACGCAGCTCCTTCATAAACCGGATTCCGGTAATACTTCCCAGAAAAGTTCCTATAGCACCTATGGCGACAAACACGGTGGCAACAATGAGCATGCCCGGCTGTTCCCGCATAACCAGCCAGGAAAGGCCGAGGCCTGCCGCCTTAGAGGCAATTTCGGCCACCATCACCCCCACGACGATGTTGCGGGTTCTGCCATATCCTCCCAGCATAGAGATGGCCCCTTCGCCCAGCAGACAGGCAACCACCGTGGCTGGCCCGTGCAGAATACCCTGCCCCATGAGCAGCAGAGAGATCAGCGAGGTTATGCCCACGGCCAGGGTCATGGTCCAGGTGCGCGGGACTTTATGCAGCAGCACAATCATCAACGTGGCATACAGGCAGTTTTTAGCCGCCAGCGTGACCGGATTCATACCGCCGCCGGCATAGGCCAGCATGATGGTCGAGGCCTTGATTATCGTGGCAAATACGCCGATGGTCACAAGTTCACGCGTGGTCCAGTGTGTCCGTCGGTACGCACTCGCCTCTCCATTCACCACAAGCGGAGGCATGGGGGTGTCTCCTGGAAGCATGATCTCTGCGGATTTCATACAAACTCCCCTGAAAATCTAAAACCATTGACTGTGCACCTGGCACAGACCTTTGTACCAGGTGCACGACATTAAAATTCCATCCCAACCCGCACAACGGCATTGAAGCCGGCATCTTCCACAGAGCTTTTTGCCGGTGTGTACCGCTTGTCAAACAGGTTGTTGAGTCCCAGGTCCACAAAGACATTGCGTTCCTCGCCAAAACGCGCGCCAAGGGCCAGGTTGGCTGTTCCCCAGCCCGCCTGATAGTCTGTGGTATCGTCGTCGATTTTCTCTTTAGCTCTTGATGAAAAACGGCCGAAGGCATCGGCATACACGCTGAATCTGCTGGAGTACCGGTGCTCGTATTTAAGGCCGGCCCGTCCTGTCCAGTGCGGATCACCGGTGTCGGATGTTTTGCCCCCGTTCTCCCCCTGGTCGTAGCGGCGGTGCAGGTATGCTCCACTGACATATGGTGTCAGCTCCCACGGCTCAAACGTGTAGCTGAGAATGAGTTCCGCACCATAGGTGATTGCGGAATCCATATTGGTGAACTGGTTATCAAAGGTGTTGGGCAGCGACTTCATGGCGATGTAGTCATCCGCCATCGAATAAAATACGCCGAAATCACCTACAAAGCCGTTGGCATCGTACCGTGCTCCCAGTTCAAAGTTATTCGACTTTTCCGGTTGCAGATTAGGGTCCGGATAATTGTACCCGCTGTTGCCATGCGATGTGCCGATGTACAACTGGTTCAATGAGGGGTACCGATACCCCTGCGAATAGGTGCCGCGCAGGCGCCAGTCTTCAAAGCCGGAGTAAACAAGACCGGCACTTCCCACGACATGACTGTCCGTAGTGCTTCTCTCGTCCAGAGCAGGGTCGTTGGTGTCGCTGAGCTTGGAATCTATCCAGGTTGCGCGCAGACCGATGGTGGCCGTCCAGTCCGGCGTAATGAGCCATTCATCCTGTACATAGGCGGCCAATGTCTTCTGACTCCCCTTATAGATATAGTTCGTATAAGTTTGCGCAGGGACCTCCACCCAGGGAATAAACGGGTTGTTGCTGTTGGGTCTCATGCGAAGCAGCATGTCCATGGTCGTCTCTGTGGATGCATCCAGATCGTCATAGAGATAGTCCATACCGGCAATAACGTAATGAGACGCACCGAGCATCCAATCTGTCTGCAGGTTGAGGCCGTGGCTGGTCTGTTTGTTGCGTGTCCAGATATCCTGCTCCATGGTCTGTTCGAACAAAAATCGCCCGCCTGGAGGTGGCATGGGAGAAGGAGCGCCGGCGTCATAGTCCAGAGAAATAGTGTTGGTGAAATCTTTATGGGTCCATTGCATGAATGGTGTGAGCTTTATTTTTTTCAGCGCCTCTGAGATCTCGTCGAATTCAGCAAATGCGTAGACACGGTCTCTTTTCCACTTGGGCAGATCCAGATCTATGCCGACAGTTGCCGGACCTGTCACATTCAGGGATCCCATACCGGCGGTAATCGTATTGGTTGTTGTTTCCGTCGTTACAACGCCCGGGATACTGTTGGAGCTCCAATAGTGGTCATACCCGGCACCAACCCTGCCCTTTTCCCAGGCATAGTCAAGGTAGGCCGACCAGTTTTTTTCCATGTAACCGGTATTGGGCAATTTGCCGTCAGCGCCGCGTTTGTCGTCTGCGTCCGTATAGTCACCGGAAACACGATAGCTGAAGCCGTTATACGAGCCGTACAGCGAGGCATAGGGAGTGAGCGAGTTGGTAGCACTGTTATAGGTGGTCGCCAGAGTCCCCTGCACAGGTCTTGTTCCACCTTTTTTGGTGATAACGTTCACCACGCCGCCAATGGCTTCCGAGCCGTACAGAACAGAGGCCGGACCTTTAATGACTTCGATACGCTCTATATTGAGCGGGTCGATCATTATCATGCTGCCGTCCATGGATTTCTGTTCGGAAATCTTCATGCCGTCGATCAGGACAAGCACTCTGGATCCGCTCTCGCCACGGATGGACACGCGTTTCGCCCCACCGCCTATACCGCCGTCATTGACCTGCACACCGGGGATATCCCGCAGTTGCTCGGCAATGGTGGCTTGCGGTTCATGCGCTAATTGTTTCGGGCCGATCACTGCAATGGAAGAAGGCACATCAAAGATCTCCCGTTCGGTACGTGTCGCAGTGATCGATACCTCCCGGAGAGTCTCCGTTGTTTTTTCAGGATCCGGGGCGGTGTCTGGTTGCGCGCTTGCCTCTCCTGGGGTAGTCTGTCCCTGGCGGGGCTTGGTCTCTGCACTTTCCAGTTTAACCGGAGCGTCTTCAGCCGCATTTGTTTCCGTTGGCATACCGGCCACAGTGAGCAAGACCGTGACCGGGAACGCAAGCAGAAATGGTTTAAGTGGATATGCATGTAGTGGATGCATCAATACTTACTCCTTGCCCATTTGGCGTTGCCAGCCAATGAGCGCTTGTGTGAGGTTTACCTGCCAGAACTGGCCTGCGAGCGAGAGTTCCACCCAGGGGCCATCCTGGGTGACAAGCCCCGCCTTTTTCCAGTTGTCCAATAGAGGCGCATACAGGGTGTGTGCGTCCTTTTTCTTTCCGTTCCTGCCTGTACAGCCTGCGAAGGCCGCATCAACATCGTTCAGGTTCAACCGGCAGAACTCCATCTGCTCCAGAATAACGCGCACTACCGACATATCCGGCGACGGCGCAGCCATCATGGCCACGGGTTTTTCTCCGGCATTACAACATTGAAGATACTGCTCAACCTTGGGATGGTTGAACATGGACCACCCCTGCAGAACACCGCCGGCACCGGCGCCGAACTGCAGACAGTCCGCTCTTTTTTTAGCCAGGGGGTTGTAAATATTCCGCTCACGCGCAGTGCGTCCCCAGTGACTCATGGACAGCCGGCGACAACGGGCACCCTGCATCAATGCCACGCCCCGCTCAAAAAAAGCACCCTGCTGCGGCAACGACGCCGCCGGAGGAACTCTGCCTGTATCAATAGCGCTGGAAAGTGCGCTGCCCGGAAAAATGTTGAGCTGGTACAGATCCACGCCGTCCAGCGGCAGATCAAGAAAGGTGCGGATATCATCTTCCCAGTCGGTGAGGCTTTGGCCGGGAAGTCCATAGATAAGGTCAATAATGAGTGCCGCCTGGTTATAGCGGGCAAGAAATCGGAGGTTGCGGATAATATCTTCTTTCGTGGAAATACGGCCCAGACGGCGACGGATCTCTGTATTGAAGCTCTGTATGCCGATGGAAAATCGATTGGCTCCCCCTTCAAGACAGGCTTCTATCCGTTTCGGTTCAAAATTATGGATGCGTCCTTCAACCGTGATCTCGCAATCATTGGCAAGAGGCAGAACCTGCTTCAGGGTCTGCAGGAGATGCAGCAGCTCATCCGGTTGCATGGCAGTGGGAGTACCGCCGCCAAGGTAGAGCGCGTTGATGGGAGCTTCCGGGTTACAGTACGCCCGCTCAAGCTCAATCTCCCGTACCAGGGCCTCAAGGTACACTGCCCCTGCGTTTTCAGTGTACTTGCCGCCAAAAAATCCGCAGTACAGACACTTGTTTTCGCAATAGGGCAAGTGCACATAGGCAGCGGCAGGACGGCCGCCACGCCCGGCACGCAAACGCTCCTGCAAAGCGGGAATCTCTTCCCTGGGAACCGGAACACCGCCCATTCCGGCGTGAACGGAAACCTTACGGCTGAACGCCCTGCTGACAGGGGAATCAGAGATTGCGGCAAAGTACGAGGCCTCAGCACCGGGTGCTTCCGGAACCATGTTGAGGGGGGCGGGTTTTTTTCTGCCCGACATGGCACTGGGACTGTTGGACATGATAGATCCTTATGACAACTACTTGGTTGATGTTAGTGAATATATTGAAAATATTCAGTTAAACAAGTCCTGCTCAGCCTGGGGAAAAATGCCTAACCGCCACTCAAGCCGATGCTTGTTCCGCAAGTTTTTCCCGGACAGACCGCACCTGCGAAATTGCAAATCGTTTTCAAGCAAAAGAGCACCCGTGCTCGGATTTTCTGCAAATAATTGTCGTCGGATACAGGCAGGACCCCCTTTTTGTCTGCGGAAAGTTGCCCCAAAAGGCGGAGAGAGACGCAGATCAATGGTTGGTGAATCCAGTGTATAAACCGTTGCGGCTCTGGGGCCCTGCCTGTCTGCGATTTGAACAAACGCATGCAAAGAAACTGATCGAGACAGGTGAACATGCTTACCTGCCTGCTGCCTTGATATGTGGCCATGCACCGGCAAAAGACCGCCGATGACATGTGCTCCATGCCCTGTGCAAAAACCAGCTTCCCGATGGGCACCTGCCCCATCCTCCGGAAAGTTTCCAACAGGGTGTCGGTGAAAGGGATGACTGTTCAAGTCGATCACAGGCATGTTTGTTTATTTATAAACAAAAAAACAAGAAGTTAGAGCGTTCAATCTGTACCGTAACCAGACACTGATGATTTAAAGAGTCTGCATTCAACGGGTAAAAAAACTCCGGAGAAAAAATCGGAATTGCTCCGTCTGCATGCTTTGATGATGGAAAGACCAAGTCGGGTGCACGATGCCTGCATGACCAGGCTCCCTCATCGAGAAATCCACTATAGCGAAAATAAATAAGCTGACAAGTAAATTGTTAGAGTCTCCTAAATTTTTTTGATGCAGCTACATTGCCCAACAGGAAAAACCTGCTGTTCACCTGAAAACTTCTCAATATCTAATTGAAATTATGAAGAAAAATATGAAATGAAAGTGTGGCGGGATCAACCTTGTCCAGGGCGATCAGGGTTGATGAGTTTGAAAAAGATGGTTTAAACGCAACAGTGTTCAGCTGGGAGGTTGCATGGAGAATGCATCACCAGGTTCCAGCTGTTGAATGATGGTTAAAGCTGAAGGAGGGCAATGACCGGTCAGAAAAACCAGCATCCGTCCGATTGCGGATCATTGTCTTTGCTGTGTCTGAGTTGCCCGGGATGGCTCCTCTGTTTACCGGCAGCTACCTGCTGGAGATCAGACCGATAACTGTGGAACAGCCTGCACAAACTGTCAGGAGTCAGTGCTCCTGCTCAGCGTAGCCTCGATCAAACGCTCAGCTGCTGCCAGGTTTGCAGTGAGTTCGGATGGCAGCCCGTGACGCTTGATGATGGCTGTTGCAGCAGTGAAGAAGACAACAACCTCTCCAGGAGTTGACTCGCTGATGAGCACCTTGAGCGGCAGATCAACACCGACCTGCGGGTTGGCAAGCATGAGCGGTGTGCCGGCCTGCGGGTTGCCGAAGATGATCAAAGTGGTTGGTTCCATTGTCAGCCCCACAGCACTGGCCTCGGCCTGCTGATCAATGGTTGCAAAAACCTTGATGTTCTTTGCTGCAAATGCAGCAAGCAGACGCTGCACAGTCTCGAAAAAAGGGTACGGACTTTTGATGTTGATGATGTCTGATGATGCCATAGGATCTTTGCCAGGTACTGTTAAAGTTAAGCCGCGCCGCAAAACGGCGTTGGTTTGAATGAGTGATTAGGCGCGAGCCCCACGTGGTGCCCAGGAAGTAAATCCACCTCTTACTTGGATTGACTGACAACAGCAGCTACATTTCAGACAAACATGGTCCCTCTTTCATTGTGCCTGACGTTGAAATTCACCAGCGGTATTGAGGTGCAGCCAGTTTTCAGACCACCATCTATCCAGTTGTTATATCGTCCATTCATCGATATTATTCGGAAGGCATGCTTTGGAAAAAAGCTTTCCAAACGGAGTCAGTTGAGCGTAGCTAGTGATGTTTACTCCTGTTTGGAGCCCATTTTTCATAATTGGCTCTTGATTTCCATGCTGCCACACACCGGCCAAGTTCAGACTGAAAAGATGATCCATGTACATGAAATAGTTCTGCGGGTAAGCCAGTTTAGCGAGGGGAAAATGATTCTCCACTATTTCCCTCGGGCCAAATGTCGAAGTTTTGTGAAAGTACTTGGAGTATTGCTTTAATATTCGTTCTTCTTTGTTCAAAAGATAGATGATCAGCGCCTCATCCGGTGAAAGCTGAGCGATGATCTTTGCAAAGGCGGGATGCGCTTCACTAACACGGTCTTTGTCAATGGATCGCGCTAAAAGGTTAACAAACAGCTCCGCCAGAATATTTTCTTCCTCAAGGTATCGCAGCCCCTCAATTGCTGGACCTGTTAGCTGAGGGTGAGCAAGGATTAGATTTTTTTCAGGGACTTGGTCATTTATTTTCTTCAGCCATCGCTGCCATCGAACCTGGTGAGCAGCGAGATAGTCTACGGGAGCAAGAAGGAAACGGGCAGCTCTGACACTACTTCGTGCAGCATCGCCGATTTCCCGAAATGCTGGTTGCGCGATATCCTCGTAGATCTTGTCCACAGGAAGTATTTTTGAAAGGTTTTCCAACCAGTTCATGAGTTAGACTCCAAGCGTATAACGTTTCGGTTTTTATTTGATATCGCCATTTTTCGTCTCCAGCAGCAGCATAAACCTATAGTGACAGACTACTATATCTTGCATTTTACAGAACTGGTCCTGATTAACATTGTTATCATGAACAATTGAAACAGGATATACCATCGTCATTTATAGTATTCAATCCCAAGTACGGAAACACTGTTTTACATGCTGTTTTTCGACCATATTTCAGCCACATCCGAATTAAATACTCAAACATCATTATTCGATCTGAATAGAAGAAACATCCTGTTACCCGGTCAACCCTCTGCACACAGCTTTTGATCGTTCTCTGCCCCGGCAGACTATCGTATGGCCGCAGACCACTGCTTCAGCGCCTGCTGTTCAATTCCTTCCCCCCTGCCCGATCAGATAAATGCACCGTCAGCCCCTCGCACTCTGGACATCATGTGCAACTGAATTTATTATAGCTCACTTCAAGAATGCTTCAGGACCGGATCTCCAGAGACCGGATCCGAAAACGATCAACAATCAGACAAAGTGATACTGTGGGATCTTCAGAAGGAAAAGAGAGGCGTGTTTCAGTTCGGATACGCGAGATGGAGGTGGATGACATAGCCCCGGTTTTTCATTTGGGAGAGATGCTCTACACGGCTGATGAGGCGCCCAACACCTATCGGACCTGGGATGTTTACGAAGTGGTGGGGCTTTTTCACAGTGATACGGAGTTCTGCCTTGTGGCAGAGGTCGAAGAGCAGCTGAAGGGTTTTTTACTGGGGACAACCATTATCAAATCCCATTCCGCCTGGAAATACGGCTACCTGATCTGGCTGGGGGTCCATCCGGACGTCCAGCGGCACGGCGTTGCCGACAAACTCTTCCAGAAGTTCAAGGATCTTATGATCGAACGGGGCATTCGCATGCTCCTGGCAGACACCTCTGCTGAGAACCTGGGTGCCCTCCATTTTTTCCGGAAACAGGGATTCGGCCATCCGCACAAGCACATCTATCTGACCATGAACCTTGATTCCGAAATCCAGCGTATACGCAGGCGGAGTGCTGATCATCCTTCATCCAGGCCGGAAAAGAAAAACGGACATCGCCCCACTGATCAGCCGATCCCGCAGGAAAATACAGAGTACTCTGATTAATTAGCCTGGAAAGAAGAGACCGGTAACACTCGACACGAGCTTTGGCCACACCCGTTTTACCGTAGCACCATGTTACCCGCGCACAACGTTCCATAAAAACAATGGAAAACAGTGGACGGGTTTTCTTCAACACCTACCGGAGAAACAGGCCATGAACCCTCCCCTCTCAGTTGCCCAATACTGGAGCCGGCCGGCCGATGAGGTCATGCAGGCCCTAAAGAGCCATACCAAAGGGCTGGACTCTTCCACTGCGGCAACACGTCTGCAACAGTACGGCTCCAATGCGACGACGGCTGACCATGGCTCTGCAAAGACGCTGCGCCTGTTTCTGCAACGGTTCAGCAACCCGCTGGTTCTGATCCTGATCTTTGCTGCTCTCGTGGCGTTCGTGGTACATGATTGGCTGAATGCCCTGATCGTGCTTGCCATTGTCGTCATTACCACAGTGCTCAGTTTTATTGTGGAGTTTCGTTCGACAAAGGCTGTGGAAAAACTGCAGCAACAGGTGGCGGTCCGGGCAACGGTTGTCCGTGACGGACAAAGCCTGTCGATCTCCGTCAAAGATGTGGTGCCCGGCGATATTGTCCTGCTCAGCGCGGGCAGCCTGATCCCGGGTGACGGACTGCTGATCGAGGCGCAGGATTTCCATGTGACCCAGGCCCTGCTGACCGGCGAAACCTTTCCCGTGGAAAAAAAGCCGGGTATTGTGCCCGAAGGTGCCGGTCTTGTTGAACGCAACAACTGCGTGTTCATGGGAACATCGGTCCGCAGCGGCACTGCCAGAGCCCTGGTAGTGCAAACCGGCTCAGCAACCCATTTCGGCCAAATTGCAGGCACCCTCTCGTTGCGGGCACCGGAGACAGAGTTTGAGCGCGGCCTTCGTCATTTCGGCATGCTGCTGGTCCGTGTCATGCTGGTGATTGTGGTGGTCATTCTGGCGATCAACATCATCCTGCACCACCCGACCATTGAGACAGTGCTGTTTGCCATGGCCCTTGCCGTGGGCCTGTCCCCTGAAATGCTGCCTGCCATAATGACGATCACCCTGTCGCGCGGGGCAAAAACCATGGCAACGCACGGTGTTATTGTCAAACGTCTGAATGCCATCGAAAACCTCGGCAGCATGGACGTGTTCTGCACCGACAAAACCGGTACCCTGACAAAAGGTGTGGTGGAGCTGGACAGGACACTGGACACAACCGGACAGAACAACGAGACGGTTCTGCATCTGGCGTATCTCAACTCCTCTTTTGAAACCGGGCTCTCCAACCCCCTGGATGAGGCTGTGATTGCAGCAGCCCAGAAAAAAGGCCTCACAGCACAGGACTATGAAAAGCTGGATGAAATTCCGTATGACTTCACGCGCAAACGTCTGAGCATTGTTGTTGGACGAAAAGCTGACAAAACATGCCGGATGATCACCAAGGGAGCGTTGCAGAACGTTCTGGCTGTCTGTGACCGGGTACAGACAGCTCAGACAATCGCTCCCCTTAATGAAGGGTATAGCCAAACCATCCAACAGCATTTCGCCGCCTGGAGCGCCGAGGGCTACCGGGTGCTGGGTGTTGCCCACAAAGACATGCCTGAGCAGGCCGGGCATTACACGCGCGATGACGAACAGCAGATGGTGTTTGACGGTTTTCTGCTCTTCTTTGATCCGCCCGAGGAAAATGTGCACAATGTCCTGGATGCACTGCAACACCTCGGCGTGCAGACCAAGATCATCACCGGCGACAACCGCCATGTTGCCCGGCATGTTGCCGAGGCGGTCGGGTTTCAGGTGGAGCGCATCATCACCGGCGCCGATCTGGACGAGATGCGGGATGAGGCTCTGTGGCATCTGGCCCCGCAGGTCAACCTGTTTGCCGAGGTCGACCCCAACCAGAAGGAGCGTATCATCAGCGCACTGCAGAAAACAGGACACGTGGTGGGCTATCTTGGCGACGGCATCAACGACGCACCGGCACTGCACGCCGCGGATGTCGGCATCTCAGTGGATCAGGCCGTGGATGTGGCCAAGGAGGCTGCCGACTTTGTCCTGATGGAACACGACCTGGAGGTTCTGCACAAGGGCATCAATGAAGGCCGCCGGACCTTTGCCAATACCATCAAGTATATTTTCATCACCACCAGCGCCAACTTCGGCAACATGATCAGCATGGCCATCGCCTCCCTGTTTCTGCCCTTTCTGCCGCTGCTGGCAAAGCAGATCCTGCTGAACAACTTCCTGTCGGATATTCCGGCTTTGGGTATTGCCGACGACAACGTGGACCGTGACTGGGAAGTTACGCCGCATCGCTGGGATATCAAGCTGATCCGTAACTTCATGTTCACCTTCGGCCTGGTGAGCGTTGTCTTCGATCTTATCACCTTTGCGGTACTGCTGACCCTGGCAGGTGAGGTGGCCGAGGTTTTCCGCACCGGCTGGTTCATGGAATCGCTGATGACGGAACTGCTTGTCCTGTTGATTATTCGAACCAATCAACCCTTTTTCAAGAGCAGACCCGGGCGTTTTCTCATGTGGAGTATCGCAGGGATGGTGGTGTTGACGTTGCTGCTGCCGTTCCTGCCCATCGGTGCTGTCTTTGAACTCGCCCCCCTGCCGGGTCCGGTGCTGATTGCGATTATTGCCATAACCGGTTGTTATGTGCTGGTCTCTGAAATGACCAAGCATATCTTCTTTCGGCGGTTCAGCAGACCGCAACAGACGGGTGTCTCTTCATAGTGGAGCCGGTCTCTATGCAACAGTCTCTGCTGCAGAAGCTGAAGAACCGGCTGCCCGGCCTGCTGCTTCTGGCGGGATTGATACTCGCGGTCACCCATATCGGGGAGCTGGAGAATTTCGTGCACCTTGTGCGCAGGGCTGAGCCGGTCTGGCTGGTGGCAGCACTTTTTCTGCAGCTGACCACCTATCTCTGCGTGGCCGCAGTCTGGTATCTGTCTCTGCGCGTCGCCGGGACGCACTATCCCCTGCTGCCCCTCATTCCACTGGGCATTGCCAAATTGTTTTCCGATCAGGCCGTACCCAGCGGCGGCATCAGTGGAACCGCGTTTTTTATGGCAGCCCTCAATCACCGCGGAATTCCCAATCAGCTGTGCATGGCCACCCTGCTGCTGAGTCTGGTGGCCTACTATGGGGCCTATCTGATTGCCGCGCTGGCAACCCTTGGGTTGTTGCACTTCTATCATGCGGTCCATGTCTGGATTGTGGCGGTGGTCATTGTTTTTTCCCTGGTAGCCGCCGGTATCCCCACCGGTGCGCTCTGGCTGCGAAATCTGCAGTATCAAGAGTTGCCGAAGATACTGCAACATACCCCCGGCCTGAAGCAACTTATGCACGATGTTGCCGATGCGCCCGACGAACTGATGCACAAGCCGTTGCTCATGATAATCGCCACCTTGCTGCACCTTTCGGTTTTCCTCCTCGATAGCGCCACCCTCTGGGTGATGCTGCAGGTCGTCGGCATACCGGTCTCGATCTGGGCTGTTTTCCCGTGTTTTGTGCTCGCCTCCATGGTTGCCACCATCGGGCCGATTCCCCTGGGTTTAGGCAGTTTCGAGGCAACCTGCGTGGGGATGCTGGGCGTCATGGGCGTGCCGGTGGAGGCCGCACTGACGGCAACCCTGCTGTTGCGCGGGTTTACCTTATGGCTGCCCATGCTGCCGGGTATGTGGATGGTGCGCTGGGCCCTACGCTGAATCTGCGCAGAGACAGAGCAACTTGTTGTATCGGGGGTTGGCACAACACAGGGGCATGATGTGCAGCAGCATTCCATGGCAACGTTCTCCAGCCTCTTCCACAGACCAGTGTTTGCAAAAAAGGCCAATCAGGCGTATTATGGCAGGGTCACGAGCCGGTTGACTGCCTGCTGCCTACCCGGAAAAAATGCTGAGGTCTGCCGGCTGCTGCGGCCCCTTCACTCTGCAGAGTGCTGTGCAGCTTTGTTCTCATGGTCACCGCCCCAAGTCTCCTCCGGCACAAGGAAACGATGAGTATACTGTCGTACCAGCAAAAATAAACCAGATGACTACCCAGACCTCTTCCCCCTTGCGGAAACACATGCATCACAGCTGCGGTTTGCCTTGGCTGACTGTTGTGTTGATGATCTTCACACTTGCTGTCCTGCCCGGTTGCACCTCCATGGCACCTGCCTACACTAGACCCGACGCCCCTGTGCCCCAAACGTATCCAATGGCGTCACCCGAAGCGCACAGTACACCTGTCCCTGAGTTGGCCTGGCAGGAGTACTTTAACGATCCGACCCTGATTCGACTTCTCCAGCTGGCGCTGGAGAACAATCGCGACCTGCGCATGGCCATTTTGCGCGTGGATGAGGCCCGCTCCGCCTATCGCATTCAACGCAGTGAACGGTTTCCGCAGATCAATGTGGATGGCCGGGGAGCACGCTCCCGGGTACCGGCAGACCTGAGTCCCATGGGCCAGGCCACAACCGGTAGCGAATATCGGGCAGAGCTCGGCCTGACCACCTGGGAACTGGATCTGTGGGGACGGGTACGCAGCCTGGAAGGTGCGGCTCTGGAGAGCTGGCTGGCAACGGAAGCCGGCAGACAGGCTGCCCGCGTCGCTCTGATCGCCGAGGTTGCAAACAGTTACCTGACCCTGCGCGAACTCGATGAACGCGTGCAGATCGTACGCCAGAGCGTTGACAGCCGTGAAAAATCGTACCGTATTTTCCAGCGCCGCTATGAAGTCGGCTCCACTTCAAAACTGGATGTCACTCAGGTGCAGACCCTGTTGACACAGGCGCAGACACAGTGGGCACAACTCGAACAGCAGCGGGATGTGCAGCTCAATACCCTGCGATTTCTGGTCGGCGGAGATTCGGATCTGCCGCCGCAACAGGCATCCTCTGACCAGACAACGGTCTTTGCTGATCTGCAGCCCGGCCTCCCTGCCGAACTGTTGACCAACCGCCCCGACATCATCGCCGCCGAGCACCGCCTGCGTGCCGCCAATGCCAATATCGGTGCCGCCCGGGCCGCGTTTTTCCCGCGTATTGCCCTGACAGGCAGCCTTGGCTCCGCCAGCGCGGAGCTGGACGGCCTGTTCAGATCGGGCAGCAGGTCCTGGACCTTTGCGCCCACCATCTCCCTGCCCATCTTTGATGCCGGCAGGCGCAGGGCAGACCTCGAACTGTCGGAAATCCGGCGTGACATGGCAGTCGCCGAGTATGAACAAACCATTCAGAGCGCGTTTCGCGAAGTAGCAGACACCCTGGCAATACGCCTCCGGCTTCGCGAACAACTCGACGTCCAGCTGATCAGCCGGGCTGCCCAGACCGAACGTGCACGGCTGGCACAACTGCGCTACGACAACGGCTCCGCCACCTATCTGGAAGTCCTGGATGCCGAACGCAGCCTTCTGGACGCAGAACAGCAGGTGGTGCAGACACGCCGCGCCCTGCTTTCAAACCAGGTTACCATGTACAGCGCTCTGGGTGGTGGTAGCGATCTTGCCGCCTCTGCCGCGCCAACAGACAACCAGGCTCCTTCAACCCAACCTCTGAACAGGCCATGAGTACCAAGAGATCTTTTTCCCTCAACCGTATCATCACCGCTATCCTCATTGTCGCAGTCCTGTGTATCGCGGCATGGTGGGGCCGGCAGCAGTATATCAACTCCAACCATGAAGCCGGCTTTATTAAAGGCAACGGCCGGATTGAGGCCACTGAAATCGATATCTCCACCAAGCTGTCGGGTCGGATCAGCGACATTCTGGTCAATGAAGGCGACTTTATTCGTGCCGGTCAGACGCTTGTGAAGATGGATATCGACAGCTTAATTGCCCAGCAGGATGAGGCTGCAGCATCTCTGCACCAGACCGAAACCAATGTGGCGGCAGCAGAGGCCCAGGTTGCACTGCGCAAAAGCGATGCCACAGCCGCACAGGCGCTTGTTGCTCAGCGGGAAGCCGAGCTGGATGCAGCGAAGCGACGTCTGGTCCGTTCGGAAACACTTTCCAGGGAAGGCGCGGCCTCAGTTCAGGAGGTGGACGATGACCGGGCAGCGGTTCTCGGCGCCCAGGCAGCCCTGGCAGCCACCCGTGCCCAGGCCGAAGCTGCTGTTGCCGCGATCAAGGCAGCTGAAGCTCAGCTGATCGGTGCAACCGCGGCGGTGAAGGCAGCCACGGCTTCGGTGGCCAAGGTCGAGGTCGATATCCGTGACAACGAACTGAAAAGCCCGCGCGACGGCCGTGTTCAGTTTCGTGTGGCACAACCCGGCGAAGTGCTGGGGGCCGGCGGTCGTGTCCTGAACGTCATCGATCTGTCCGATGTGTACATGACCTTCTTTCTGCCCAGTGAGGCTGCGGGTCGTCTGGCTCTTGGCACCGAGGTTCGTCTTGTTCTGGACGCCGCTCCTGACATCCCGATTCCGGCAACTGTGTCCTTTGTCTCCAGCACAGCCCAGTTCACACCAAAGACCGTGGAAACTGCCTCGGAACGCCAGAAATTGATGTTCCGTATCAAGGCGCAGATCCCGCCCGCACTGCTGCACAAACACCTGGAACACGTCAAAACCGGTCTGCCGGGTGAAGCCTGGGTCAAACTCGATCCGCAGACAAAATGGCCGGCACAGCTCTCCTCACGATTTACGGAGTAAGGCATGCCAGAACTGCCGGCAACCGGCGTTGCCCGCCTTACGCAGGTGAGTCTGCACTACGGGGACACCGCTGCACTTGACACTATCAGCCTGAACATACCTGCCGCCTGCATGGTCGGCATCATCGGTCCCGACGGTGTGGGCAAGTCCAGCTTACTGTCCCTGCTGTCAGGCGCACGCATCATTCAAACAGGCACAGTTGAAGTACTGGGCGGTGATATGGCAAAAAAACGCCATCGCGATACAGTCTGTCCGCGCATTGCCTACATGCCCCAGGGCCTGGGGAAAAATCTCTATCCCACTCTGTCGGTTGAAGAGAATCTGCAGTTCTTTGCCCGGCTGTTCGGTCATGATGCCAAAGAGCGCAGGCGCCGGATCGATGATCTGACACACAGCACCGGTCTTTTTCCATTTCTCTCACGTCCGGCAGGCAAGTTGTCCGGCGGCATGAAACAGAAGCTCGGTCTGTGTTGCGCGCTTATCCATGATCCGGACTTCCTGCTGCTTGACGAGCCCACAACCGGCGTGGACCCATTGGCCCGCCGGCAGTTCTGGGAGCTGATCGATCGCATCCGTCTTGAACGGCCATCCATGAGCGTGGTGGTGGCAACCGCCTACATGGATGAAGCCCAGCGTTTTGACTGGCTGGTGGCCATGGATGACGGCCGGATTCTGGCGACAGGCCGACCGGCTGAGTTGCTGGAACGCACACAGAGCACCAACCTTGAAGAGGCCTTTATCCGTCTGCTGCCGGAGGACAAAAAACAGGGGCATGTGCCGGTGGTGATCCCTCCGCTGGCAGTGGATGAGGACGACATTGCCATTGAGGCCAGGGGGCTGACCATTCGTTTTGGTGATTTCACCGCAGTGAACAACGTGTCCTTTCGCATCCGTCGCGGTGAGATCTTCGGTTTTCTGGGCTCCAATGGATGTGGCAAGACCACCACCATGAAGATGCTGACCGGACTGCTACCGGCTTCCGAGGGTCGGGCCTGGCTGTTTGGTCATGCGGTTGACCCCAAAGATATCGATACCCGGCGACGGGTCGGCTACATGTCGCAGGCGTTTTCCCTGTACAATGAGCTGACCGTGAAGCAGAACCTGGTACTGCATGCCCAGCTGTTCCATGTTCCGGAACAAGAGGTTGCGGCTCGGGTGGCGGAAATGGCCGAGCGCTTTGCCCTGACACAGATCCTTGATCGCCTGCCGGCATCCATCCCGCTCGGCATGCGACAGCGGTTGTCTCTGGCCGTGGCCATGGTCCACAAACCCGAGCTGCTGATCCTGGACGAGCCCACCTCCGGAGTCGATCCGGTGGCCCGCGACAACTTCTGGCGACTGCTCATCGAGCTGTCGCGTCGGGATAAGGTCACGATCTTTATCTCCACCCACTTCATGAACGAGGCCGAACGTTGTGATCGCATGTCCATGATGCATGCCGGCAAGGTGCTTGACAGCGACACCCCGACCAATCTGGTGAAAAAACGCGGGGCGGCAACCCTGGAGGATGCGTTCATCGGCTATCTGCTTGAAGCTGAAGGTGAGACGCAACCGGAGGAGCAGGGACAACGTCCGGACAACGGGCAGGTAGTGCTCACCGGTGCTGATGAGCCCCCGGCCCGACACCAACGCTTCAGTTTGCAGCGACTGCTCAGCTACACCTGGCGTGAGACGCTTGAACTCCAGCGGGATCCGGTGCGGGCAACCCTGGCCCTGGTCGGTTCACTGCTGCTTATGTTTGTCATGGGGTTCGGCATTACCATGGATGTGGAGGATCTGCGCTATGCAGTGCTGGACCGCGACCAGACAACCGTAAGTCACAACTATGCGCTCAATATCTCCGGTTCACGCTACTTTATTGAACAACCGCCCCTGGTGGATTATCAGGATCTTGATCAACGCATGCGACGCGGCAAGATCTCGCTGGCCATAGAAATACCACCGGGGTTCGGGCGAGACGTGATGCGCGGCAGGAAGGTGGAGATCGGTGCCTGGGTTGATGGCGCCATGCCGCAGCGTGCCGAGACTGTGCAAGGCTATGTACAGGGCCTGCATCGCCACTGGCTGGCCATGCAGGCACAGGAACGCCTGGGAACAGGTGCCATGCCCAATGCCACTATCCAGGATCGCTACCGCTACAACCCCGACGTAAAAAGTCTGCCTGCCATGGTACCAGCGGTTATTCCGCTGCTGCTGCTGATGCTGCCTGCCATGCTCACCGCGTTGGCAGTGGTCCGCGAAAAAGAGCTGGGCTCCATCATCAACCTCTACGTCACCCCGGTGACGCGGACTGAATTCTTGATCGGCAAACAACTGCCCTACGTTTTCCTGGCCATGATCAACTTCTTCTGCATGAGCCTTCTGGCAGTAACCGTCTTTGGTGTACCGATCAAGGGCAGTTTTCCGACCCTGACTGCAGCCACCCTGCTCTTTTGCATCATCTCCACAGGCATGGGGCTGCTTGCCTCCACAGCCACCCGCAGTCAGATCGCGGCCATGTTCTTTGCAATGATCGGCACAATGCTGCCCGCTGTTCAGCTGGCCGGGCTTCTGAACCCTGTATCTGCCATGGAAGGCTTGAGCCGTCTGGCCGGTGAAGTGTATCCGGCAACCCACATGTTCATCATCAGCCGCGGTGTCTTCAACAAAGCCCTGGTGTTCTCCGACCTGCACAGTGCGCTGTGGCCGCTGGCAGCCGCCGTACCTGTCATCCTCGGCACAGCCGTTGCGCTGCTGCGCAAACAGGAGAAATGACATGACGCGGACACTTAAAAATGTTTTCCGTCTCGGCCGCAAGGAACTCTGGAGCCTGGCCCGCGACCCGATGATGATGATCCTCATCTTCTACGTGTTCACAGTCTCGATCTATACTGCGGCCACCTCGCAGCCGGAAACCATGCACAACGCCGCCATAGCCATTGTGGACGAGGACAACTCACCCCTGTCCGCCCGCATCAGCTCAGCCTTTTATCCGCCGGAGTTCACGCGGCCGAAGATGATTACCCAGCGTGAGACCGACCCGGGCATGGACCGTGGCGAGTTTACGTTTGTTCTGAATATTCCCCCGAATTTTCAACGTGATGTGCTGGCATCGCGCAACCCGGAAATCCAGCTGAACATCGATGCTACCCGCATGAGTCAGGCCTTTACCGGCAACAGCTATATCCAGCAGGTTGTCCTTGCCGAGATCAACGAATTTGTTCATCGTTATCGCAGCACAGAGGCACTGCCTGTGGATCTGGCCCTGCGCATCCGGTTCAACCCCACCCTGGAACAGTCCTGGTTCGGCAGTATTGCCGAGGTCATCAACTCGGTGGCCATGCTCTCCATCATCCTCACCGGCGCTGCACTCATCCGCGAGCGTGAGCACGGCACGATCGAACATCTGCTGGTGATGCCGATCACACCCGGTGAGATCATGGCGTCAAAGATCTGCGCCATGGGGTTGGTGGTGCTGGCAGCCACGGCACTGTCGCTTCATCTGGTGGTGCGCGGGTTGCTGCAGGTGCCGATTGAAGGTTCCATCCTGCTTTTTTTGTGCGGTACGGTGCTCTGCCTGTTTGCCATGACATCGATGGGGATCTACATGGCCACTGTTGCGCGCAGTATGCCGCAGTTCGGCCTGTTGCTCATGCTGACCATCATGCCCATGAACATGCTGTCCGGAGGGCGGACGCCCCGGGAAAGTATGCCCGAACTTGTGCAGGATCTAATGCAGGTCGTGCCAACTACCCATTTTGTCGAACTTGGTCAGGCCATCCTGTTTCGCGGGGCCGGAATTGAAACCGTGTGGAAACCCTTTCTGGCCCTGTTCATCATAGGTATCCTGCTCTCTATGCTCTCTTTACAACGTTTTCGCAAGACGATCTCCCAGCTGGCCTGAACAGTTTGACAGGAAAAAACGGGGCACATCACCAGGCAATTGGACCATAGAGGATCTGATGAACCATGAACCTGTTGAGCCGGACGGACTGCTTGATGACGACCCGGCTCTGGATTGCATTCTTTTTGAAGAGATGAGCAAAGAGCAGAGACAGCCGCGCAACAGCAGCGGTTGTCTGGGGGTGGTGATCATCCTGCTGTTGCCTGCTGTTGGTCTCTTTTTTCTGGACCGGTTCATCTGAAACCCTGCTGCCTGACAAGGAGGGTTGTCGGAAGAGATTTTCTCACTGTACAAACCACACACACAACGTACACACCATGATCAATATCGAACTTATTCAAGCAGTTAAAAACCAATTTGAGGTAGACTGGAACGGCCTGCACGGGGTGGGACACTGGGCCAGGGTGTATGATAATGGCCTGCATCTGGCACAGTCCACTGGTGCTAGCACTAATGTGGTACGGCTGTTTGCTGTGTTTCATGACAGCCGCCGTTTTACAGATGGCCGGGACATGGAGCATGGCCCCCGGGGTGCACAGCTGGCCAGGTTATATCGGGGAAAATACTTTGAGTTGCCGGATGACGAATTTGACCTGCTCTATACAGCGTGCAGTCTGCACACCAGGGCCACAACCCATGCCGACAGCACGGTGCAGACCTGTTTTGATGCAGATCGTCTGGATCTCGCGCGGGCCGGAAAAACGCCAGACCCCAAGCTCCTCTGCACCGGGGCGGCAAGAGACCCCAAGACCATCCAGTGGGCCACCCAGCGAAGCCTCACCGGCTTTGTACCGGACAACATTCTCGGCCGACTTTCTAAAACAGGCAGTCTGTAGGGTTTCCGCTGCAAGCGGCACTTTGAGGTAAGCCGGTTGGAATATCAGGCGAAGATGGTCATCTCCGGCCTGCCCCTGTATCTGCCTGATCAGACCGTCTTCTGACAATCCATGCAGTACAGAAGGCCACCAAATCTGGATGTGTTGGTCCAGCAGAACCTGGCCACACTGTAGGTGAGGGGTACACCGCAGGCATGACAGATGCGTTTTTGCCCAGGCTTGTTCAATGCCGGCTCAGCTGAGCATTTACCTGCAGCAGGTACAGTTTTCTGGCAGGCCAGGCAGTACACCTTGCCGCTAAACCTGGATATATTTCCCAGACAGAACCTGACCACCTTATCGGTTATGGCTGTGCCGCAGGCATGACAGGTATGCTGCTTCTCCGGAGAGAGTATGGCGGCACCAGCGGCACGTTTTGTTCCCGGATCTGTTGCCGTGGCCTTTGAGTCGGTGATTTTCTGCCAGGATGGCACGGCTTCACAGACAACGGATACAGGCATTTTTTCGATGGTGGAAAGACCGAACCTTGCAGCCCAGTTAAACTGAATTGGTTTGTGCTGTCCGGCGATATCCCGGGCTACCTCTTCCAGAGTTCCCTGCCCGATGAGCTTCGCCATTATGAGCGGGTTACTCTCATCCAGCGCCTTATCGATGGTTTTGAAAAGCTGATCGTTTTTGACAACACAGGACAATTCATCAATCTTTTTCTTTGGCCTGTCGATTCTGGCACCTTTGGACACCAGGACCAGACTTCTCAGGACAGGCTTAAGAGTAAAACCAAGACGAGTCGGCAACTTGACCACTCCGGAGTCAAAAAACCGCTGCAGGATCAGAATGTGTCTGTTGTTCTGTTCAATGGGCGAAGGAATACCGCAGGACTTGTTCCCGGAAAACGCCAGAAACTCGCCATGCTCATTAATCTCGACGCTATTGGCAAAATGTTTGCTCTCACAGACCCACATTTCAAGCCAGCGGTTTATGAGCAGATGATCTATCTGAGCGGCAAAGCCATTGTGTTCTATACGTAAATCGTTGAGAACCATCCAATTCTTCGAGTGACCCCAATACAGCTTCATCTCATAGGCAGCTTCCTTCTCACCCTTAATACCCGCCTGCATGAGGCGGATCTCTTTCCGGATGTTCTTTCTGGTGGTGGAGTCAGCCTCAGGATGGACAAGAAGCTCGGTAAGAAACGCTATCTGCGACTGTTTATCGTCCGGCTGTTTTATAATCATGACACTAATGAGAAAATAATCTGATAAAGAACAGGCCCGAGGCGTATAAAAAATCTGCATCGTTCCGTTTATCGGCTCTTTAAAAGAATATCACAAAACATGCCTGTCACAAAATTTTCTGATCGGCAGTAACCTGTTTCCCTGCTTTTCGCTGGTTATTCCGCCAAAAATGGTTAAAGTGGGGCTACGATAATTTGGTGTCGTTTACGCACTGCAAAAGGCTGTTCAGCGTCACCGGCAGAAGGCAAACCTATCGACGAAAAGGAGAATGACAATGCACGACAAGAAAGAACTCTGCGACAAGATCACGGCTCTCTACCCTGATATCGGCGCATGTGGTATGAATGTCGATGTGAGCTGGGACGAACAGGAGAAGATGTGGGTGGTTCATCTTGAAAAAGATGTGCACAAGCTGGACCATTACCTGGCGACTACGGATGCCGACTACTGCATGGACGACAAACAGTGCGTATCCCTTGGTCTGGAAATCGCGCAGTTACGAAAAAATATTGAAGGCAAGCAATTTTAACAGAAGGCTGTCACCATAAGGTGATAAGACCTGACACCGCTGCTCTGTGATGTGACGGATACTAAACCATATGAGCAACTCCTTCTGCTTCATCCGTCTTTCATAAACAGAAGCATCGGACTGCAGTGTACTACACCGATCATGACAGAATCAGCGGTGTTGCAGGTGACCATTTAAAAAAAAGAAGCGGCAGAAACATAAACATTCTGCCGCTTCTTTTTTTACAGCGGACGGCCGGGAGGAACAAACCGTATCGAGAGGAAGTTCGCAGACAACAGCTTGCCCGAACAACACCCCCAAAGTCTATCTGACAATCTTAAGAAGATCTCTGAACTCCCCGGCCCGACAGTCCACCACCAGCTCGTATAAGCACATCTCCACACTGGTCATGCCAATACCCCGGGCAGCCATCTTCTCCATGGCCAGCTGTTTATTAAACAGCGTACGAGAAGAAACGCAATCACACACCAGCTCCACATCATAGCCCAACTTTTTCAGGTGCATGACCGTCTGATAGACACAGATGTGAGTTTCAACCCCGCAGACAAGCCAGGTGGACACCTTGGTACGACGGACGGCCTCGACAAATGACGGTTCTTTGCAGGCGTCAAAGGTGTACTTGGTAATCGGTTCTGCCGGGGCAAGCAATTCGGCAAGAGATGCAGTTGTCGACCCAAGCCGTTCCGGATTCTGCTCCAACCACAGCACCGGCAGCTGCAAAAGACGCGCGCCGTTAATAAGATTGGCCGTATTGGCAAGCATCTGCTCGCTTTCATGAACAATCTGCGCCAACCTTCCCTGAATATCGATCACCAGAAGACCGGTATCTTCCCTGCGTATCATTTCCCCTCCTCTTCTTTTCCTGCGTCTCTTCACTGTCTCGCCGCCTTCAGCCCGACAAAAGAAAACAGAACAAACAGTCCTGTTTTCTCTGCAACCTGATGGCGGCTGTCAGCAGGACAGGCTGTTGATGGCCTGTGTGTGAACAGTACTTTCTGCAACCATCCGGTTGCAACAGTGCGGAGTCATCTTCGGCGACTTCAGGAGGCGGTGAACCGCCTCCTGATGCATGGTTTATTGCGTCTTTGAAAAAAAGCTGATGCGAATGGCCCGCAACAAAAAGAGCAACAGTGCCAGAGCGCCCACCGCAAAGATCATGTCCGGAACAATGCGTATCCAGGTGACGGTACGGATAAACTCCCCGGAGGTGATCTCCGGGCTGCGCGCATACCACAACCCCTCTTTGATGGCATGGTAGAACTGATAAAAACCTGAAGGGATCAGACTGAAGACCATCATCCCCGCAAGTCCGCCATTTAATCCCCAGAAACTCCACTTCAGTAAACGATCGGACCAGGATGCCCTGGTCACAATATGACGGACCGAAAAGAGCATCAGCGAGATGGCAAGCATGCCGTAGACACCGAACAGTGCTCCATGGGAATGGATGGGTGTGGTGTTGATACCCTGGGCATAGTACAGGACAATGGGTGGGTTGATCAAGAAGCCGAACACACCGGCACCCACCAGGTTCCAGAAAGCAACAGCCACAAAAAAGTAGATGGGCCACCGATAGGCATAGGCCTTGCCACCGGCGTCCACAACCCGCAGGTTGTGCGCAGCCTCAAACCCTAACAGGGAAAGCGGAACAACTTCCATGGCGGAAAAAACAGCGCCAAGGGCAATAATAGCAGTCGGGGTCCCGCTCCAGTAGAGGTGATGGAAGGTACCGATGATTCCACCGCCCAGGTACAGAAAAACAATGAAGTACACACTGGTCAGGGCAAACTTTCTGCTGACGGCACCAATGCGGGACAGCAAAAACGCCATCACCACCGTGGCAAACACCTCGAAAAAGCCCTCCACCCACAGGTGCACCACCCACCAGCGCCAGTACTCGGCATCGGAAAGATGACTTCCCTTGCCGTACAGAAGACCTGCCATGTAAAAAAGCGGGATGGCAATGGAGCTGTACAACAGCATGTGGGTCAGCCCGCCGGCATCTTTTTCATCCTGCATGGCCGGTCGGATGGCACGCCAGACCAGAATGAGCCAGATGATCATCCCGGCGATGAGGAGCAGCTGCCAGGCACGCCCCAGTTCGATGAACTCATAGCCCTGATGACCGAACATGAACCCGTCGCCGTCAAAAAAACCAGCCACTGAAAGATAGGTGCCGACCAGAGTACCGACCACCACCACCACCAGGGCCCCGAAAAGGGTGTTGACCCAAAAGGTCTGTCCCTTTGGCTCTTTGCCGACAAACGGTCCGATGAACAGGCCGGCGGCCAGAAAGCAGGTGGCAATAAAGAAGATGGATAACTGAATGTGCCAGGTACGCACTGCGGCATAGGGAAGAAAAGAGGCCAGTGGAATACCGAAGAACGAGTTGCCCTCCACCGTAAAGTGCGCTGTGGTTGCCCCCAGCCCCAGCTGCAGCGTGAATAAAACAATGGCAGTGAGGAAGTACACCAGTGTTGCTTTCTGACTGCTGGTTGGTTGGGGTTCCGGAAAATCGAGCTGCAGTGTAGCTGGATACTCATCCTGGCCGATGTAGCGCTGATAGGCAAACAGTGCCCCGGCTATGGCAAAGATAAGCAGGATCACACTGACAATGGACCAGATGAGAAAGTCCGGCAATGGTTCATTGCCAACCAGCGGATCATAGGGCCAGTTGGTTGTATAGGTATGATCGGCATCAAGCCGCTGTGTACCTGCGGACCAGGAGAGCCAGGCAAAGAACACGGTTATCAGGCGTCCCTCTTCAGCACTGCGCACAATGCCCGGTTGCAGGGCCATGCGATCGTGACCGTTCTTGAAGAGTTCGGTGTAATAATCGGTCAGTGCTGCAAAGGACTCGGCCTGAAAATCAGTGAAGGTCAGGACACCGGTACGCGGATTGTACCGATTCTTCTTCATCTCCTGGGTGACCTGTACCTGTAACTGCGCCTGTTCAGCAGGGTTGAGCTGTTTGAAGTCGCTGTCTGTGAAGCCGGCCGCCTGTTCCGCGTCCAGACCGAAATGTCTGGCTGCCAGAAAAAGTCCCATCCGGTGCAGAAAATCGGCTGACCAGTCAGGTGCCAGGTAGGCTCCGTGTCCCCAGATAGTACCGATATGCTGACCGCCTCTGCTGTAAAAATAGTTTTGGCCATCGATCACATCCGCACCGGTGAAGAGAACCTTCCCCGAGACATCCGTGACCTGGTCAGGGATGGGCGGTTTTTCTTTGTAAATGATGTAACCGCCGAAAATTAAAACACCGAAAGCCAGCACAAGACAAAAGAAAAAAACTGCTCGAACCTTTGGATTTGTCATTGCTTGTCCTCCTTTAGCTGTATGCAGCAACTACCACAGTGTTAAACCTTTCCTCACACATTCGGTGTGTACTTTGTTTTGTCGGGAAAAAAAAGAGAGAACAGTAGTTTCCTTATTTTTTAACAGGCAGTCAGCCTCACCAACAGAAAAGATGCGCGTGCCGGCAACACACCCGCAGCACTCTGGAAACACCGGTACGCGCTGCGGCACCCTGCCGGACAGGACATCACTTTCCAGGTTCCACTGCCCGGCGCAGCAGCACATGTTCCAGCAGAAGAACGGTCAGGGTACCCACCACAAAACCGTTACCGGCCAGGGGAGTCAGCAGCGCAGGAAAAGACGCCACCGCCTCCGGCGGCAGGTACGATACAATCACACTCACCATGACCGGAAGACTGATAACCAGTGCGTCCTGAAACGTAAAACCAGAGGTACCAAAGGCCACCATCAGACCGGCTGCCAGCTGCATGCTCATGATGTGCAGTAAGATAGTTCCCACCACCACGGCCGGCACATTCCAGACAAAGGCCACCACCGGCGGCATAAAGGCAACCAGTAACAGAATCAGGCCTGCAGGCAGAAAACTGATCCGGGAGGCATTGCCGTTGGAGGCAATGATACCTGTGGTCAGGGAAAAGTTCACCAGACCGATCACCCCCAGAAAACCGGCCGCCACATTGGTTATACCGGTCAGCACCATGCCCCTGGTCAGGCGTCGCTCCATTTCCGGCGGATTGAGCAGCTTGCCGATGGATTCAATGGAGCCCACATCGTTAATGGCCAGGGCAACAAAACAGATCAAAAAGGAGAGAATAAGGCCGGGATTCAAACTCAGACTGGTTGTGCACTGGCTGAACATCGGTGCAAAAAGCGGTAAACTGCTCTGATACGTTGCCGTGGTGCCGGGAAGCAGCCAGGCGCAGCCCAGACTGCCGCCGATGAGTGCCCAGACAAGCAGGGTTGAACGCCAGACTCCTTTAAGCAGGCGATCGCCGGCAATCATGGTCAGCAGCAGGATAAGGGCAAAGAGCAGATTGGCTGGTACCCTGTCCGGACCTGGTGCAGTCAACACCAGTTTGAGGATAGTGGGGGTGATGGTCAGGGCGATTAAGATAAGGATGGTGGCCACAACCCTGGTTGTAAAGAGTCGGGCCACATAACGAAAAAGACCGGAGGCGCAGAGTATGCTCAGGCACAGACCGCCGATCATGATACTGGAGTAAATCGCAGCGATATCCTGCTGCATGCTGGAGATAATCCCCACCAGCAGGATAACCGCCGGCCCGACCACCAGCGGCAAACGGTGCCCCAGAAAAATTTGGCCGATCAGGGCCACGGCAATTAAAAAGAGGAGTTTCTGCATGTAGAGAAACTGGGCAGCCGGGTCGGTATAGTGCAGGGCTGCCACCACCTTCCCCATAATGATGGCGGCTACCCCCATGACAGCCAGCCACTGCACACCAAAAAGAAACAGGGCGACGGGAGGCGGTTGATCGTCAATATTGTATCGAATGTCAGGAAGGCTCATAATGCCGGATCACCCGTGTCAGGAAAAACTGAGTACAGAGAGGACAGATCATGTCTGCTGAGGCCCGATGGCGAGCCGGCCGACGACCTGCACAAAAAATGTTCTACCGGATCGTTGAGCTTTCCGGAAATATCGAATGGCTGATCAACAGCAAAAGAGAAAATAATAATTCTTAATAATATCATCAGGTAACAAGTTTAGAATGACACCTTACCCAATACCAGGGGGAACAACAAGCACCAAAATAATCGATCGCTGGTTTTCCTTTTGAACCTGGATCACCGTGCCGTATCCGGTACCCAGCACACATCCGGCAAAAAAAGCATTGATCACGACAGTATAAAAAAGATAAAAAAGAAAACCTCCGGCTCTCCACGCCAATTGTACCTTGCCTTGAACCCGTATTTATGGTCCTCTTTTTCCAGGCACCGGCAGGTCTAAAAAATGACACACCAGCAGTGGCCCCGCTGCCGGACCTGCTCCAACCGTACAGTCAACCAGGTCGAAACAGCGTAATTTCGATACAGTGCTTAAACCGGTGCGGCTGCAGTCCGCATCTCCCCTTTCGCCCCACATTATCAGGAGGATGACATGACGCTGATCACCCCGCCCTTTTATCCGATCATCTATGTCCGTGGGTACGCCATGACCAAAAATGAAATCGAGGCCACGGTGTCGACCCCCTATATGGGGTTCAACCTGGGAGCCACCAAAACCCGTCAGGACTGGACCGGCAAGGTGGCCCGGCATATCTTTGAGTCACCACTGGTCCGGCTCATGAAAGATTACGGCTATCTTGACGTCTACCAGGACGGTCAGGAGCGTACGGATACAATCTCGCCGCGCAGCATCATCATTTACCGCTATTATGAACAGGCTGATACGGATCTCGGCAGTGGCAAGGTCCCGTCGATCGTCGAGGCGGCGGCCGGGCTGGGTGAGTTGATTGTAAAGATCAGAGACCAGGTCTGCGGGGATGATGAGGAGGCGCAACAGGCCTTTAAGGTGTATCTGGTGGCCCACTCCATGGGTGGCCTGGTCTGCCGTTGTTTCCTCCAGAACCCGAAGGTGTCGGAACCAGCCGTCAAAAAACTGGTGGACAAGGTGTTTACCTATGCCACTCCCCACAACGGTATTGAGATAGCCGGGATCAACGTGCCCGATTTTCTCGGTCTGTTTGACATGAACAACTTCAGCCGCGACAAGATGGCCGAATACCTGGCCCTTCCCGGCAAGCCGAAACGGGTTGACGATCTCAACAACACCTTTGATCCGGAGCGTTTTTTCTGTCTGGTGGGGACAAACTACAAGGATTATGGTGCAGCTGCCGGTCTTTCCCGAGTCATGGCCGGTGAGATGAGTGACGGCCTGGTCAAGATCGAAAACGCCGCAGTGCAAAATACCCGCCGCGCCTTTGTGCATCGCAGTCATAGCGGTCCCTTCGGCATTGTCAACTCTGAGGAGGGGTATCAGAATCTGACCCGTTTTCTGTTTGGCAACGTGCTGGTGGACGGTGTTCTGGAGGTGGACAACCTGCCTCTGCCGCCAACCGTGCAAAAGGCCTATGATGAAAAAAAGAAGGTCCGTGTCTCCTACTTTTTCGAGGCCACAGTCTCTCCCCGCGGTGCTGACTACAAACTCACCGAACGCCGCAAAGAGACCTATTCGGCAATCTTTCGCTCCTATGACGAGATTCTTCGGGTCGACAGGGTCGATGGCCTCACTACACCACGTATGCCGGTGCTGTTCTCGGTCTTTCTCGATACAGCCAAGATCACCATCGGGCGGACCCTGGTCTTTGGCGTGGAGCTCTGCGTCTCCAGTACAGAGTATGAGATTGACGGTTTTCTGTTTTTAGACCGGAAAATTCCGGGTGAATACCTGTTCCGCGACACCATTGTTATCCGTGCCACCCCTGATAAAGGCAGCTGGAACGTACGCTACAACATGACCGATGACGCCTGGAGTGATTCCCGTGGGCGGGATGCGCAAGACGATGGCAATGCATTCATCATCCCCCTGCAATCTGCCAAGGGATTCAAGGGCAAGCTGCGATTGACCGCAGGAAGATGGCGGTAGCAAGACAGTACCGCAGGCCGGGTTACCCAGCAGCCGCAGCACGTCCTGCCAGCCAGCCGGTGGAAAAGGCGGCCTGAAGGTTGTAGCCACCGGTGTCGGCCTGGAGATCGAGAATCTCACCGGCAAAGAAGAGACCCCGTACCAGCCGGGAGCCCATGGTACGGGGATCCACCTCACGGGTATCGACTCCGCCGGCAGTGACAATGGCCTCGGCCATCGGTCGATGCCCGACAATACGAAGCCGCCAGTTCTTCAGCCAGTGACGGAGTTGTTTACGCTCCACACTGCGAACAGTGCCGGCCAGTCGATCAGGGGCCAACCCGTTGAGCTCCAGGGCAATCGGCACCAGCTCCTGCGGGAGCAGGCCGCGCAACACGCTGTCAAGCGGCTCCCGGTGCCGTTGTTCAAAATCACGAATCAGTCGCGCATCAAGTTTTTTCTCATCAAGGCCGGGTTTAAGATCCAGCACCAGATGTACCTCCAGTCTTTGTCTCAGAGCATCCACCGCCCGACCGCTTAAGGTGAGAATGACCGGACCGCTGAGACCGAACTGCATAAAGGTCAATTCGCCAAAGGCTTCAGCCTGTTTTCTGCCGCTGATGTACAGCTGCACCCGGGTGTTGCGCAGTTGCAAACCAGCCGCCCGGCCGGCCCACTCACCCTCGGTGATCAGCGGCACCAGGGCGGGACGGACAGGAACAAGACGATGCCCGGCCTGCTCGGCCAGCCGGTAGCCGTCGCCGGTGGAACCGGTGAGCGGATAGGAGGCGCCGCCGGTGGCAAGGATCAGGGTGGAACAGGGAAGAACCGTACCGTTGCAGACAACACCGGTGACGGCCTGATCGGTGATCAGCAAACGCTCAACCGGTGCACCGGTGCGCACAGCAGCACCACAGCGCTCAAGCCAGCGAAGCAGTGCTGTTACCACCTCCGGTGCGCCACCGGATGCGGGAAAAACACGCCCGCCCCGTTCGGTGACCGTGGCCACTCCAAGTTCCTGTAAAAATTCGAGCAGATCACTGGTAAAGTACCGGTGAAAGGCCTGGCGAAGAAAAGAACCGGTGGGCCCGAAATGGTCGATGAACTCCGTTATAGGTGCAACATTGGTGAGATTGCACCGCCCCTTGCCGGTAATCGCCAGCTTGCGGCCCGGGCGAGACATCTTTTCAAGCACCAGCACATCCGCCCCGGCCAGGGCCGCCTGCCCTGCCGCCAGCAGACCGGCCGCACCGCCACCGACCACAAGACAGTGTACCGGTGAGTCAATGGGTTTGCTGTCTCTGTACCTGTCTGTTGAGGAAGATTCTTTTTGCATGGAGATGTCCTACACCATACCCTCTAAAAAAACAGCATAATCTCACATCTGCCTGACAACGAAAAAGATGTGTACCTGCTTGACAGAACCGCTTCCTTTTTCTATCCATACGAACAGTACCCATGTACGCCTATGAACTGCCTTGGCCTGTCGACAGGGGGAGATATGGATGCAACACTGCCAGGAATACTACTCACCGGTGCATCCGGATTTGTCGGACGCAACTTTATCAAGGCGGCCGGCGGCAGCTTCCGGCTGTTCTGTGTGGCCCGCCGCTCCATGGAAGAGGCCGGTGTCCAGCCGGAGGCCAACCTGCGCTGGATTCAGGTTGACATCGCCGACCGGGACAAACTGCTTGCCAACAGTCAACGACTGCGAGACCATGGTGGTATCGACTATGTGGTGAACCTGGCCGGTTACTACGACTTCACCAACCAGGAGCATCCTGAATATGTGCGAACCAACGTGTGGGGCACCAGGAACATGCTCGATCTGGCTAAAGAGCTGCACGTTAAACGCTTTATCTTTGCCAGCTCCCAGGCGGCCTGCCGGTTTGGAGTGACTGTGGATGAACAGACAGCGCCCGACGCCCCGATTCCGTATGCCCGCAGTAAACGGAAGGGTGAGGAACTGATCCATGAGTATGCCCAATGGGTGCCCGGCGCCATCGTCAGAATTGCTGCGGTGTTCAGCGACTGGTGTGAGTATCCGCCACTGTACACGATGCTCAACAACTGGTGCTCCGGAAAAGTACTCGAATCCCATATCCTTGCCGGTCGTGGCCGTTCAGCCATTCCCTATATCCACGTGCATGATCTGGTGCAGCTGTTTTTGCGGATCTTAGACAAAAGCAACGAGCTGGAGAAGATCTGCGTGTTCAACGGCGGCCCGGACGGGGCTGTCTCACATCTGGAACTCTTCAATGTTGCCACCCAGTTTTATTACAATGCCCCACGCAAACCGTTCTTTACCCCTCGATGGCTTCTCAAACCCATGGTCCTTGCCCGATATGTGCTCTGTCACCTCCAGGGCAAAGAACCCTTTGAACGGCTCTGGATGCTTGACTACATTGATCAGCAGCTGGTGGCGGACAGCGCCCGTACCCGCGATCACCTGGACTGGAAGGTAACACCGCGTAAAACCATCATCAGAAGGCTGGTCTTTCTCGTTGAAAACATGAAAAAGAACCCGGAACTCTGGCGAAGCTGGAACGAGGCCATGCTGGTTAAAACCGCGTATCGTCCCCAGCTGCTTCTCCACGACCGGCTCTGTGAAGCCCTGACCAATGCCCGTGATGACATGGTAGATGCCATTACAACACAGCTCACAACCCGGTCGGCAACCGCCCCGGCAATGGCTGCTCGCGATACCGGACCGGACCGGGAGACAGCCGGCGCTGCCACTGACCTGCAGGCTGTGAGCAGCACCGTGGCACGTTCCCATGCGAAGCTGCTCTACCAGTTGATTGTCACGGTTCTTCGCACCCGTAACCGGCCGATGATGCAACAGTATGCCCACACCATCAGCTTTCTGCCCCTGTCCTCGGGGTTTACGAACAAACTCATCTCTCACAGCCTGTTTGTCATGGGTGAGCACCTGATCGAACAGTTCCGCTCACACTTCGAATTCAAAAAACAGCCAGTCAAAGCTGACGACTATATCACCATGACCATTCATATGGCCATCGACCAGATTGAAGATCAGATCGAATTGGCACGACGCCAATCGCCTCTGTTGCGTGAAGAGTTGAGGAAAACGCCGCCACCGGCCGACAACCGTCGTTTAGAGGCGGTGATCGTGCAACTTGAGGAGTTGTGCAACGACGCGATGGCGGCTCACTCCTGGACTAGTCCCATGATCAGGGAGTAGAACAGGACCAGGTGCGGAAATACCTTGTTTTCCGTACCCGCCCGACCGGTAATACACTTGAGATCCTCTGTGAACATACGACAGATCACCTTGTCCACAGAGTCAGCCTGACGGGAAAGGCAGAGATAACTGCCTCAAGCGCAGAGAACGCGCCTCTTTTTCAGTGCACAGGTTCGCCACGGTGACACCGAGCAGTCTGATTTGACGATAGCCGGCCGCAGTGGCGGCAAGGAGACGGGGCAGTTGTCGGAGCATGTCATCGGCATCAAAAAATCCATCAGCAGTGGTGCAGGAACGTGTGATGGTCGTAAAGTCGCTGTACCTGATTTTAAGCGTCAGCGTACGGCCACCGGTCTGATGGGCGGCCAGACTGTGGGCAACACGCTGCACCTGCTCAAACAGTATCGTTGTGACCTTGGACAGATCGAGCACATCAGCGGGCAGGGTGACTTCCGCACCAATGGACTTACGAATGCGGATCGGTGAGACCGGCCGGGTGTCGATGCCCCGGGCCATGTCGTAAAAAAAACCGCCGACCTTGCCGAACAGCGCCGTCAACTCCTCACGGGAAAAACGAAGCAGATCCGCACCGGTATGAATACCGTGGCTGTGCATCCGGCCTTCCGTAACACGGCCGACGCCATAGAACTTACCGATCGGCAGGACAGCCAGAAACCCCTGTGCCTGCGCTGGAGCAATAACGGTCAGCCCGTCCGGTTTCTGGTAGCCGGAGGCGATTTTGGCTAAAAACTTATTGTACGAGACACCTGCCGAGGCGGTCAGACCGGTGGCTGTCTGAATTTCACGGCGAATCCTTGCAGCCATCCGGGTGGCTGACGGCTCACCAAGCGGGTTGGCAGTCACGTCGAGAAAGGCCTCATCCACAGACAGAGGCTCGACCAGATCTGTATACTGGTGAAACAGCGTCATGATCTGTCGTGACATTTCCTTATACCGAGTCATGCGAGGCTTGACGAAAACAGCCTGGGGGCAGAGCCGATGAGCCCGGCCGCTTGGCATGGCTGAACGGATACCAAAGCGACGGGCCTCATAGGAACAGGCCGCCACCACGCCACGGCTCTCCGGCCTGCCGCCGACAATGACCGGTCTCCCGCGTAACTCGGGCCGATCCAGCTGCTCGACCGAAGCAAAAAAAGCATCCATATCAATATGAATAATTTTTCGGAGAAGTGGCATAACAGGTATCTGGAGGTTACAGTGGTATCGTCATTGACGCTCGGTACGCGCACGGCTATGATTCAGGGCAAACCAGTACCGGGCAACGACACCGATACCATACAACACTTCAACAAACAGGGAAATAATGACCATGCAGATCTATCAAGATCGTCTGGAATATCTTCAAGCCCAGCCGACCACCTGGCTGGTGACCGGGGTTGCCGGTTTTATCGGCTCCAACCTTCTCGAAACCTTGCTGCATCTCGGACAACGTGTTGTTGGTCTCGACAACTTTGCCACAGGATACCAGTTCAACCTCACCGAAGTTGAGGAACGGGTCACACCGGAAGCCTGGCAACAGTTCCGCTTTATTGAAGGTGATATCCGGGACCTGTCCACCTGCCGTGAGGCCTGCACCGGCGTTGACTATGTCCTCCACCAGGCGGCACTTGGTTCGGTTCCCCGCTCCATTGAAGATCCCATCACCACCAACGAGTGCAATATCACCGGCTTTCTCAACATGCTGGTGGCTGCCCGGGATGCCCGGGTACGGCGCATGGTGTATGCCGCCTCCAGCTCGACCTATGGCGACTTTCCGGGCCTGCCCAAAGTGGAAGAGCAGATTGGCAATCCACTCTCACCCTATGCAGTGACCAAACTGGTCAATGAACTGTATGCCGATGTCTTTGATCGTGCTTATGGATTTGCAACCATCGGTCTGCGGTATTTCAACATCTTCGGCCAACGGCAGGATCCGGACGGCGCCTATGCCGCGGTCATCCCCAAGTGGTTTGCCGGGCTGCTGCAAAACGAGACGGTTTTTATCAACGGTGACGGGGAGACCAGCCGTGACTTCTGTTTCATCGACAACTGTGTACAGGCGAACATCCTCGCCGCCACCGCCGGTGAAGAGGTGGCGGGCCAGGTGTACAACGTTGCCTTTGGTGAACGCACCACACTCAACGAACTCTTCCTCCTGATCAGAGAGCGTGTGGCGAACCGGGCACCGTCCGTTGCAACGGCCGAGCCGGTCTATCGTGATTTCCGGGCCGGAGATGTCCGTCATTCCCTGGCTGATATCGGCAAGGCGCGGCGACTGCTCGGCTACACCCCTGAATTTTCAATCCAATCAGGACTGGATAAGGCGGCGGACTGGTACATGGACAAACTTTTAGGTCCGTAATTGACCTCTGTAAAACAACCCTGCAATAAACAACCGGCCCGGGACAAACCCGGCAAAAGTCTTTTTTTATATGATGGGGGAGCCTGACCCGACCCTTTGTTGGGCCCAGCGTGTCGCCACGTGTCACTATCCTCATCTGTTCGGCAGCTGTTGCCGTCATAAAATGACGATTATAACGATTCAATCTTTGGTTGAGCAACGAAACAAGGTACAATCCTCTGCTGTAAAAGAACAGAAGCCGCGCCATGCTCAACGCTCACACACGTTGTACGACGCAACGCCATTGACCACAGTCCGGAGGCCATATGTCCAGCAGTCTGGGAACCCTGTATAAAGTCACCACCTTTGGCGAATCGCACTGCAAGGGTGTCGGTGCTGTTGTTGACGGCTGTCCGCCCGGACTGGAGCTTACCGAGGCCGACATCCAGCCGCAACTCTCCCGCAGACGTCCCGGCCAGTCCGACCTCTCAACCCCCCGCCAGGAGGCGGACCAGGTCACGATCTATTCCGGAACCGAGTTCGGTCGCACCCTGGGCACCCCGATCATGCTTCTGGTACATAACAGGGACCAGCGGCCACAGGACTATGGTGAGATGAGCAATATCCCCCGCCCCTCCCACGCTGATTTCACCTACCAGATGAAATACGGTATCCGCGCCTCCAGCGGCGGCGGCCGCTCCAGCGCCAGGGAGACCATCGGTCGGGTTGCAGCCGGTGCCATTGCTGAGAAATGGCTGCGCGAGACCTATGCCACCGAGATCGTGGCCTGGGTCAGTGCGGTGGGTGATATTGAAGCTCCGCCTGCGGACATCGAACAGATCAGCCGGACCGAGGTCGACAGCCAGACGATCCGCTGCCCGGACCCGGCCACAGCCGCCCGTATGACCGCCCGCATCAGAGAGGTGCTGGATGCCAAGGATTCCACCGGTGGGGTGGTGACCTGTGTCTGCCGCAATGTACCCGTCGGCTTAGGGGAACCGGTCTTTGACAAACTGGAGGCGCGTCTGGCCCAGGCCATGCTTTCCCTGCCGGCCACCAAGGGCTTTGATATCGGCTCCGGATTTGCCGGTACCCGCCTGTCCGGCAGTCAGCATAACGATCCTTTTATTCAGAAAGGTACAACGCTGGGCACCCGCACCAATTACAGCGGCGGTGTCCAGGGCGGGATCAGTAACGGTGAGCCCATCATCTTCCGGGTGGCCTTCAAACCAGTGGCGACCATCGGCATAGCTCAGGAAACTGTCGATTTTGACGGCAAGACAGTAACCCTTGCAGCCAAGGGACGACATGACCCCTGCGTGGTACCCCGGGCCGTACCCATCGTCGAATCCATGGCGGCGCTTGTTCTCATCGATATGGCGCTCCACCAACGATCACGCCGACCCGGCACTCTAGACCTCCGGGGGTGAAATGCCTGACAGACCAGCCTCAATCCTGGTTGTTGACGACTCGCTGATCAACCGGAAGATCCTGTACAACCTCCTTTCAAAGGCAGGCTATGAGGTCGGACTGGTTGGCGGTGGAAAGGAGGCTCTGGCGGAGATTGCCCAAAAGCGGCCGGATCTCCTGCTTCTTGATATCCTTATGCCGGAGATGGATGGACTTGAACTGTGCCGCTTATTGAAAAAACATCCTGCAACCTCTGAGATTCCGATCATCTTCATCTCTTCCCTGGACAATACCAGTGACAAGGTCAACGGATTTGCCGCCGGTGGCGTTGACTACATTACCAAGCCGTTTCAGCCATCGGAAGTTCTGGCACGAATCAGCACCCATCTTAAAATCTGTCGCCTGCAGCGACAACTGACCGAAAAAAACCGGCAACTGGAACTGGAAAAGCAAAAATCCGAAGCCTTGCTCCTCAACGTACTGCCTGCTCAGGTGGCGGCGGAACTGATGGAAAAAGGTTCATGCACACCCCAGCACTATGCCGAGGTAACCGTCTGCTTTGTGGATATTGTCGGGTTCACCTCGGCGGCCACTCTTCTCCCCCCGGAAACCCTGATCAGTGAACTCAACGATCTTTTTACCGCCTTTGATCAGATTACCGAGGCCAATCTCTGTGAACGGATGAAAACCATCGGGGACGCCTACCTCTATGTTGCCGGTCTTCCCGAACCCAACCAATACCACGCCCAGCATGCTGCAACTGCAGCCCTGGAGATGATCGCCTACTTAACCAGGCGAAACGAAACAGCCAACCACAGGTGGGAGGTACGGATCGGCATTCACACCGGACCGGTGATCGGCGGAATTGTCGGGACCAAGAAGTATCTCTACGATATCTTTGGTGATACGGTCAACACTGCCGCCCGTTTGCAGACACTCTCCGAGCCCATGCGTATCAACGCCTCCCACGCGGTTCGCTCCCGCTTGAACCGCGATTTTTGTTTTTCCTGTTCAGCTGAAGTCAATATGAAGGGCAAGGGTTTCCAGCTCACCTGTTTTCTCGAAGGAGAAAAACAACATTGAGGACAAGAAAAAAATCAGAGCGCCAACCCGGGGTCTTCCCTGTCGGGCGGCCCCACCCCCTGCAGTGCCGTGATACCGATAAAGACACTGCAGTTGTTTATCTGAGGACTGATCGTGGCCAAACGCTGGAACATCGCTGATCTGATTGACCTCCACTACTTTTTCAAGATCGATGAGGAGATAGAAAAACGCGAAGGAGCAGCGGCTCTCAACAAACGCGACAGAACAATCTATCTCACCGCAATTAAACCCCGGCGATCCGAACACACGACAGAACACTCAAACTCCCTGCTGGTCCGGGAGTGGGTAAGCAGCCGTCGGCACCAGTATCAACATGCCGGTGAACACGAAGACACGCCCTTGCCCGGTGCAATCTGGCGGGAGTTCTCCTTTTTCTGCAGCTGGCTGATCCTGTTGCTGGGCCTGTTCACCGGTCTGAGTGCAGCCGGCTCTCTTCTCCTCTACTCAGGCACTGCACCTTTAAATATTTCCCTGTACTTCGGTCTCTTTGTGCTCCTCCAGCTCGCACTGCTCGGGGCACAGGGTGCACTCTTCATCTACCGTGGTCTCTGCCAACGCTCATTGACATCCTCCATAACCTATCGACTGATAAACCGCCTGTTCATACGCGCTTTGAACTGGCTGTACAAAAAGATGCACCCCCTGCTGACAGGTCGACAGCGCCTTGAAATGGCCTCGTTTACCAGCGGGATGTATCAACGTAAGGAGCTGGCAGCACTGTTTATCCGGCCGGGTTTCATCTTTCTGCAACTGGGTGGTATCGGCTTTAACATCGGGGTGATCATTGCCACCCTGGCCAAGGTAACTTTTTCTGATATCGCCTTTGCCTGGCAGTCAAGCCTGCAACTTTCCGCTGAGACAATAGCTGCCCTTGTCCAATGGACGGCCCTGCCCTGGTCGTGGTTTCTTCCCGCGGCTGTGCCGGGTCTTGAGCATATTCAGGGCAGCCGGATAATACTGAAGGATGGCATTGCGCATCTTGCCACCACTGATCTCATCTCCTGGTGGCCTTTTCTGGTCTGTGCCGTGCTGGTCTATGGATTACTGCCCCGATGCGTCTTACTTGTTGCAGGTCTGATCTACCAGCAAAAAGCTGTGGAGCGACTTTACGGCAACGATCTGAAGACCCGCAGGCTTCTGCTGCGTATGACCACTGCACAGGTTGACACCAGTGGCATGCTGGAAAAGACGTCTTCCCGAAAATCGCAGAAAGCAGCGGCTTCCTTGTCTGTACCGGCAACTCCGGCAGACAGACCAATGGAATCGAGCCTGGATTCCATTGGCGAACAGTGGTATGTGTTCATCCCGGATGAGCTTTTCGACGACTGCCCAAAAAACCTTTTACGTGAATATCTGCGAAAAATAGAACCCCATGTCAGTTTTGGCTGGATTCGTTACGACGGCCTGGAAACGCTGCAAACAGCGCGCGACAACGAACTGGATGCTCAGAACATCGGCGAGATGACAGCCGGTATCTTCATCCTTCAGGAAGCCTGGCAGCCGCCACTTAAAGAGACAGAACAGATGCTGCGCAACCTGCGACTGCTGATCGGCCGCCATAAACCCATCATCCTGCTCCTGATTGGTCGGCCGACACCGGCAACCATGCTGACACCGGTTGATCTGCAACACCTGCAGATCTGGACCAAGAAGATGCAGGTCGTGGGAGACGCCTTTCTCGAAGTACGCCCCCTGATACAGTCATGATGTCACAGATACCCGAATTCGCCATCATCGGTCATCCCAACGAAGGGAAGTCCTCTGTTCTTTCAACGCTTGCTGAAGATGACTCGGTGCGGGTCAGCCCTGTTCCCGGTGAAACGGCTGTCTGCCGGACGTTCCCTGTGCGCATCGACGGCCGGACTATTATTCGTTTCATTGATACCCCGGGTTTTCAGAATCCACGTCAGACCCTCCGCTGGTTACAGAACCATGAAGGACCTGAGGAGTTATTGCCCGCATTCATTCACGCCCATCAGGACAACCCGCTCTTTGCCGACGACTGCGAACTGCTCAGGCCGGTGGCGGCGGGAGCAGGGGTTATCTTTGTGGCTGACGGTTCGCGACCGCTGAGAAATGTGGACCAGGTGGAGATGGAAATCCTTCGTCTCAGTGGTGCCCCCCGTATGGCAGTGCTCAACTGCAAAGAAGAAGAAAGTGCTTACCAGGAAAAATGGCTTGCCACCTTTCGGCAACATTTCAATGCGGTTCGGATATTTAATGCCCACCGGGCCACCTATCGGCAACGGATTGAGCTGCTGGAGAGCCTGAAAAGCATTGATCAGCAACTGGAACCAACCCTCCGATTCGTGATCAAGGCCTTTAAGGAGGACTGGAAAGCACGCAATCAGCGTACTGCGGCCCTTGTTGTCGCATTTCTGCAAGACGTGCTCTCGTATCAACGGGTAAAGCCCTGTCCAAAGGGCCGGCAGGAATCCCTGCGCACGGAACTTCATCAGCAATACCTCACCTATGTTACTGATCAGGAACGCAGGACCCAACAGGCAATCCGAAAACTCTTCAAACACAACATCTTTCATCTCGACCTGCCCCCCCAGTCCATCCTGGAAGAAGATCTGTTCAGTCAACGCACCTGGAAATTTCTCGGCCTGACCGATCGTCAGCTTATTCTGGCCGGGGCCTTACTCGGTGCAGCGGCCGGAGTCGGCATTGATGCCGCCACCATCGGTACCTCCTTTGGGATATTCTCAGCAGTCGGAGGTCTGATCGGTGCCGGTGCCACCGCCTTGAAAGGCAAGGAGCTGCTCAGCGGCTCACGGCTCCTGGGGATGAAGCTGGATAGTGAACAGCTGCAGGTGGGGCCGGTCAACAACATTCAACTGCTTTATATCCTCCTTGACCGAAGCCTGCTTTTCTATCAGCATGTTATCAACTGGGCCCATGGCCGCCGGGATTACAGGCAAGACCCGGCGCTGTTACAACCGGAAGGGGGGAAAGAAGGTTTCACCAGCCACTGGAGCCGGGAGCAGCTGGGTATCTGCGATCAGTTTTTCCAGACTGTACGCAAAGATCAAATCGAAAAAATTGATGAAACCGCCGCACTGCTTGTGAACATGCTGCTCAACCAGTTCACTGAGATTGCTGAAGATCGGATGGTGCAGCAGGCACCACGGCATTTTTTCTCACAAACCAACAAACAGTAAATACTGCCTGCCAATGTCACCACGCCTTCTGCTCATCAACTGTGCCAGCCCCTATTTCTTCTACATCCCCATGGGATGCTTCGGTCTCTGCGACCTTCTCAGCAGACAGGGAGTCGAAACCCGTTTGTTTAATCCGGCACTCTACTCTCAGGATACCTTGCACAAACAACTCACCAGGGTGCTCACCACACTGCAACCCACCCATGTCGGGCTGGCCTGTCACTGGCAGGAAACAGCCCATGGCCTGCTGGAAGCCCTGCAGCTGGTCCGGAACTGGAGCAACACGGTTTTGACCTTTGCAGGCGGGTTCACAGCCTCTTATTTTGCTGACGATCTTCTGCGCAGTGTCCCGGCGCTTGACTGTGTCGTGACCGGCGATCCGGAAGAACCGGTGTTGCAACTTGTTCAAGGCCACGCCAGGCAATCAATTGCCAATCTGGTCTGGAGAGATACGGAAGGGACAGTACGACGCAACGATAGCACGTGGTTAATCGACCAAAAGTTGTTTGATCAGCTGACCTTTACCGACTGTTCACATCTGCTCGACGCTGATATCTATATCGATAAAATCAACAGCAAGCTCGGCTTCCCCCTCCTGCTTGGCCGCGGCTGTATTTTTGACTGTGCCTACTGCGGCGGCAGCCGTCATGCCTTCCGACTTCATTCCGGTCGCCCCCTCCCCATTGTACGGGCTCTCCCCTCAACCCTTGCCGACCTGCATCAGCTCAAACAGTGGACCACGGTGCTTTATCTCTGCTACGAAAACGACCCTGTCATGATCAAAACCTTGTTTCAGGCCATTGGTGATGATCCGGATCTGCGCGGCCACTTTACCCTCAACTATGGGGCCTGGCATCTTCTTGATGAGGAGTTTCTTAAGCTGTATCAGTACGCCTTTCACTGGGAAAACACGCGACCGATATTCGAATTTTCTCCAGAGGTGACCGTGAATACGCACCGGGAGAGAATCAAGCGGGGATATACTTATGAACTTGCAGCCATGGAAGATAACCTGCACACTGTGGCCGAGTTTTTTAACGGTAAGGTCCGGATAGAGATCTTCTTCAGCCGCTATCATCCAACCCTGTCCACCCGCGACCTGGAAGAGGAGATCAAAGCTATCCTCCTCTTTAAACATCGAATGATACGTGAGGGGCTTCCGGTGCATGTGCGCTACGATCATCTCTCCAGTGACATAGCCAGTCGGTACTGGGAGGAGCACCAGAAAAATCCGCGTGATTTTTCTCAATTTCTTTTATTAAAAGAGCAGGTTGACAGGGGAATTCGTTATCGTTTCCCAGTCGATAACCTCTGCTTACTGGTCCCACAGGCAGAAGAGGATTTTCTGGTCCAACACGAGGCCCTCCTGCTGGTTCTTGAACTGATCGAAAAGTACTGCCATGAGTTATTCCATATTCTACTGGCCTCTATGGAGACCCAATGGCTGCAGATCCTGTCAACAGTCCTCAAACCCTATCTGGCAGACGAGCAAGCAACCACTTTTTTCGCGGCACCACCACTGGTCTCCATTATCCAGGAACTGGGCAAAGAACTTGGCAGCAGTTCACTGCGCCGACCACCCTTTTTGCCAGATCTCATCCGGTTTAGTGTCAACAAACTCACCCTGGCACCTGAACCGGAAACCAGTACCCGCCCCGCGCTCTGTGATGCCGATAAGGTGCAGCTCGACCGCAGTCGCATGAGTATACACGAGCAGGATTATCTTGACCTCCTCCCCCTGCTGCAACAGTTGAGCTCCAGCGAACAACAGCCGATCCCCTACCAACGCACGGTCTGTCTGTTCACCGGCAGCGGCATCATCACCATACCCCACAGCTTTTACCGAGCCACACTCCGTCTGCTTGAGCAGCCCACCTCTATAGCAACATACCAGGCAGCCCTGGAACGAGACGGTCGTATCGATTGGCAACAGCACAAACAGTTCTTAAACCAGCTGTATCAGGAAGAGGCTCTGGTTACCATTAACGAAGCCGACATTCTCTTGCCCGGTTGAGGATACCCTTGTCCTGGAAGAGATGGAGGACAGCGGCTGGTACCGCAAAGTGTGGCAGTCCTTTGCCGTGCTTTTGCCCATCCAGACCGTGGGAGTCATGGGCAACAGGCTATGCCGGAGTATTTCTTGTCGGTTCACTCGAAAAGAAGTATCCGGCCGCTGTAAAATATTTCATCCGGCAATGGTTGCTGCCGCAAAAGGAACTGACCCCGATTCCAGGAACAAAAGAATGGAGACGATATCACCTGCATGAATCGCACGTTCAGGGCGCGTTGAAAAGAGCCGTATGGATGGCAAAACTCGTTAACTGCGTTAAATCGCACACTTTTCGCCACAGTTTCGCGACCCATCTTTTACAAGCTGACTACGACATACGGACAATCCAAACGATGCCGGCCCACACCGATGTGAGAACAACGATGATGTATACCCACTGCATACCAGGCAAGACGGCAAAAGAGGCAAAAAGCCCATTGGATTTTTAAGCATCATTTCATTGTGAAATATAATAGATTTGACATGTTTTTGTGCTATTATCATTAGCAATACTATTGAATGTATTAGCTGGACGATTCCGTCCAGCTAATACCTTGTTAGAGCGCGGAGTGCTGGCACCTCCTCATGGTCGAGCAAGTTCACCATCCCGCATTTCCGCAACCTGCCAACCCTCATGCTCCGATTTGGCGATTCCTGACTCGGCACAAGTTTGAATGGATGGTGAAAGAAGGTCGCCTTTTCATGCCAAACGCCGCGCACCTCGGCGATCCTCTGGAAGGTACGCAGCCGGTGGGGGGCTCAAACTACTGGCAGGCGCTAGTGGACGGCGCCGCATCAGAGGAGCAAAGACGCACGATCGAGCACAACCGACAGCTCATATCTCGGGTTGCCGCCGCATTCCGGACACGCTACTACGTGAGCTGCTGGCATCTCAATGATGCCCTCAATCCTGAAATGTGGACCCTTTACGCGGACAACTCAGAGTCGGTGGCGGTACGGACGACCGTGTCGAAGCTACGGGCGGCACTCCCGGCGTACGTAGATATCGGAGTCGTCCGATACATCGACTACACGACCGAGCGGCTGCCTACACTCAACATGCTCGAGTACATTACGCATAAGAACAAGATCTTCGAACACGAAAGCGAAGTTCGCGCGGTCGCAATGTATCCTAGTCGTCCTTGAAAAAGCCTTTTTTCATATTGCCGGGACGATCGCTCCGGCACCCTTTTTTTGCCCATCGAAGCGGCACCAGAGGACCAAAAGCAATCCGGTAAAAAGAAGAAACAACCTTTCCCTCAACTTCTTGAGGATCAGGCGGATATTGTGCCCTGCGCCGCAAAGCAGGGCATTGATGGTGTCACCCAACGTACCCAGCAGGTAATTGCGTCCAAGCTTGCCGTCCGTCTTCATGTGACCGATCACCGGCTCAACAGCGCTGCGCCTCTTCAGTTCTTTTTTCATTTGCGGCGTCATCCCCTGTCTGCGACCGGAGATCAAGACCTGCGGGTCTTTGAGGTTGTGACCACGGTAACCCCGGTCAACAAAGCTGCGCTCAACCAAACAACCCGTGATCCGCTGCACCTGCTCAATGGCCCTGCCCAGGGTGTGGCCATCATAGGGATTGCCAGGTTCAGCCAACATGCCCACCACGAAGTTGTCTCGATTGGCGGTGGCCACGCTCACCTTGACCCCGAACTCGTACTTCTTGTGTGCCTTGCCCTTGGCAATGCATTCGACTTCCGGTGCATGCAGGCTGTAGAGCTTGTTCTTGTCCTGTTTCTGCTGCGTCAACAACCGCCCCGCCAGCATAAGCTCCGGATGAAAAACAGGGCCAAGCGCCTGCTGCCCTTCGATCTTGCGCACAATGTCCCGATACACCCTGCCCAGATAGGTCTTCAGCCGTTTTACCTCCCGACGGGCTCTTCGGGTTTGGCGGGCGTGAAAATACCGGCCGGCCTTCAACAAGGCCTGACGTCCAAGACGGGAGTAACTCTGCCGAAGACGAATGCCCCAAACCGCAGCCAACTTGATCAGTCGTTCCCGACTGCGGTTGTACAATCGTGAATCGGTCGGAAACGCAATGGCCTTTTCCTGAACAGTCGTATCAACAATGACCCGCGCCAAACTCGTCGGTGCAACCGCTCCACTCGCCAAGCCCGCCTGCACAGTCAGCTTCAGGATCAATTCCGATCCCTGCTCACCTATCCTCTTCCGCCAGCGACTCAACGAAGACGGATCGATCGGTAACGCATGACAAAAGTACTCTTCCCCGCAGAAATATTGATGGTACGGGTTCTCCACCCACCGCCGTACTGTCTCTTCGTCCGACGTGTTGAACGCATGACTCAGGTAGGTCAGGCCTACGAGCAAACGAATCGGGAGCCCCGGCCGGCCTTCCTCAGAGTACAGCTTGCCAAACTCGCTTTCAAACACTCCCCAGTCAATCAGTCTGCTTAGCTGGTACAACTCATGACGATGGTTGAGAATACTCTCCAGACGGTTACGGAACATGTCCAACTGGGGGCTGGAAATCTGCTTCTTCGGCTGCATCGAAAATCACCAGAAATTGAAGGGGAAAAGTGCAATATCCTGCAATTTACAGTGCTATACTTTTCATCATTTATCTATATATTTCAGAATATTAAGAGTTTTTCACGGACGACTATCCTATCGTCGAAGGATTAGACCAGCAGCACTTTCGAAATAATCACTTTGAAGCCGAGAACAATCCGGACTTCCGAGTGTTCGCGCCACCCATCCAGCTTTCCACAACTGTTGATCTTGTCTTCGTGCACCCAAGCGCACCAGCGGCTTTTCTTGAGGCAGCGCGTTCGCTATGTCACGAGCATGATCTACCTGCTCCAGAGCGCGCTGCATGGTAGGTTCTGCTTATCCGCGCTCTAACAACCGGTTGCAGGCGACGCGCATAAAGCCGCGCGCGCCTGAACCGGAACGTTGGGCCTCTTAAAAGACAGCGATACTATGCTCCGACACTTCATGATATTTCTCGCGGCTTGTTTTATTGCTTTCTGCAGCTCGGCATGCGGAGATCCAATTGCGAGTTCGCACATAGAGGCAAACGTCCCCACTTCAGGTCAGTTTTCCAGCCTGTTAGTCCGTGACCTTCAATCATATTTTCAGGCACCACGCGTCGACTATGAACTTCTTCGCCAAAGGCCTACCCAAACCGGCATTTCCTATCCCAAGTATTATATTTGGGTGAAAGTTCGCAACTCCTTCGGTGGCCTTGTAAGCGAGGGCGCAGTACGAGTGGCTGCTATTGATCAAGTTCGCTTTGAGGTAACCAATTTCTTAGCCGCTCAGGAAATCCGTGCTGATCCTACGACAGTTCAACAAGTATTTCCTCGCCCACTTGTTGAAAGCATCCTGTCTCGCGCAAAGGCCGCACAATGACGCCGAGGCCCAACCCTTAGAAGGCCGGGTAGTTGCAGCAAGGATTGTGTTGCTGCATCCCAGAAACAATCACATACCCTCGTGCCGTTCCATTCAAAACGACTTGGTCGTACCATTGCATGCCGGAGTCAGAGCCAGGCTCGCCCGTCCCCTCGATCATACGATCAGGAATTTCTGTAGACTGAACCCCTGCCGGTTCTTGAGCATGAAATAGACGGCTCGGCTGAGCTTCTGCGCCAAGACGGCTGAGAAGACAGCGAGGGATCTGTTGGTAATTTCTGATGATGGCGTATCACGACGGCTATCAACGGCCAATAAAAAAACCCGCCTTCCTGTTCAAGAAAGGCGGGTTTGTAAAGTCTGATGGTGGAGCTAACCGGGATCGAACCGGTGACCTCTTGAATGCCATTCAAGCGCTCTCCCAGCTGAGCTATAGCCCCTTACGTCAAGGTTTCAACCATGTACCATGCTTCATCAGAAGCTGTCAAGTTTTTCTCAATTCTTTTTCAAACATGCACCATATCAATTGCCAAGCAGGGGTTCAGCTGGTAATGTACACCGTTTATTTATCCATGACGACCATTATGGCGGCCCCGGATTTTCCCACATCGTTCTTGTGAAGGCAGGTACCGCCACTACTCCTTATCTATAGGTGCTACCGGAATGTTTTCTCCGCTTAACTTTCTTTTTGGTTGGCTCTCCAATGATCTGGCCATCGATCTTGGAACCGCAAACACTGTACTGTATGTCAAAGGAAAAGGTATAGTACTCCGTGAGCCATCGGTGGTGGCTGTACGTAAAGACGCTCGGGGTAACCGGGTACTGGCGGTGGGCATGGAAGCCAAGCAGATGCTCGGCCGCACCCCGGGAAACATTGTTGCCATCCGCCCGATGAAAGAGGGAGTTATCGCTGATTTTGAAGTGACCGAAGCCATGCTGCGGTACTTCATCAACAAGGCCCATAATCGACGAACTCTGGTGCACCCCCGGATCATCATCTCCGTGCCCTCCGGCATCACTCAGGTGGAAAAACGGGCTGTACGGGACACCGCCGAATCCGCCGGAGCCAGGGAGGTCTATCTGATAGAAGAACCGATGGCTGCGGCGATTGGCGCCAACCTGCCCATCACAGAACCGACAGCCAACATGATTGTTGACATCGGTGGCGGCACAACCGAAGTAGCGGTTATCTCACTGGCCGGCATTGTGTATTCGAAATCTGTCCGGGTTGCCGGTGATAAGATGGATGACTCCATCCTGCAGTACATCAAACGCAAGCACAACCTTGCCATTGGTGAACGTACTGCCGAAATGATCAAAAATACCATCGGCGATGTAATGCCGGAAGAGCCCTACCAGACCATGGAGATCAAGGGACGCGACCTGGTCGCCGGTATTCCCAAAACCCTCACCATCACCTCTAAAGAGATTCTGTCCGCCATTGCCGAACAGGTCGACGTCATCGTTGATGCCGTGCGTATCGCTCTTGAGCAGACACCACCGGAGCTGGCAGCTGATATTGTTGATCAGGGAATTGTGCTCACCGGTGGAGGTGCTTTGCTGAAAAATCTTGATACCCGGCTGAAACTTGAAACCGGCATGCCGATCATTGTGGCGGACGACCCGCTTACCTCAGTGGTTCTCGGTTCAGGACGCGCCCTGGATAACATCAGTATCCTGAGAGAAATCGCCATCGAGTAGTTCACTGGTGACACATTCCGGGACAGGGCATCTTGCCCTGCACTTTACCGCTGCAATGGTTTCCGCTGTTATTCCTCTCTCATGAGAAAAAAAAGCAACCGAAAACGGAGCGACCGTTACCGGCTCTTCCGTATCATCATCTTCGTCGGACTGTTGACGACCCTGGCGTTCATCTTCCTGTTCTCCACACTGAGCAGCCAGACCTTCGGACCACTCCATAAACTGGTCCTTGAAATGGTAGGCCCAGTGCAGAAGATAGTCACGGTAAGCAGTAATCACGTCGAAACCTTTAAAAGGGAGTATGTTGATATCCTTCAGGATAGCTTGCGTCTTTCTGAAGAAAACAAGCGACTCCTTAAACAACTCCAGGACAAAGAGGTCCTGCTCAACAGAAGCCGCGAAGCTCTGGCAACCAACGCCAGTTTGCGCCGGCTGCTGGAGTTCAAAAACACCCTTGATCAGCAGCAGTCTGTCCCTGCCACCATTGTTGGTAAAGATCCGTCGGCAATGTACCGCTCCGTCATTATCGACCAGGGAGCGAACAAGGGCATAACCAAAGGAGATCCGGTGATCAACAGTGACGGTGTGGTGGGGCAGGTGTTTGCCGTCACGCCCAATTACGCAAAAGTCCTGCTGGCAATCGCACCGTCAAGCGCCATTGATGTTCTCCTGCAGAAATCCCGTGTACGTGGTATCCTTAAAGGGAATGGCACGCTGACCTATCGTCTTGAATATATTTTAAAGACAGCTGAAGTTGAAGAACAGGATTATGTGGTAACCGCCGGCTACGGAGGGGTTTTCCCAACCGGTCTGCAGGTGGGGGTTGTTTCAAAAATCATTAAAAAATCCCGCGGTATGTTTCATGAAATTGAGGTGACGCCTTCGGTGGATTATCAGAAACTGGAGAATCTGCTGATACTTGAGCAACCGAAGTCCAGTGAAATCGAAAAGATGGAACAGCAGTAATCGTTCAATCCGTCTCCTCAACGCATAGCCTGACATCTTTATGTGAACAGTGCCGGTACCGGCACAATCAGGGAAAAGTGGTAATGGTTGTTGTATTTTTTATACTTGCCGGCATCTTACTGGTGGTGCTGCAGACCACAGTCTTCATGCCTTCCCCGGTTTCATCTTTTTCGCCGGATTTACACTATGTCTTTGTCGCCTATCTTGCCCTCCGTCTTGATCTGGTGCGCAGCCTGCTTATCCTCTTTCCACTGGTGTGTGTCCTTGATGTTCTCTCCGGAACAGTGCTGGGAACCTATGCTCTGTCGTGCTTCAGCGGATACTTTCTCCTGCAGCAGATATCCTCAAAACTGCCTGTGAATGAACTTTTATACCAGATCCCCTTAATATCCCTGATCTATCTTGCCGTTTCCTGGGCACTCTATCTTTTCCTGGAATTCTTTGCTCCAGGTCAACAGGCTGCCTGGGCCTGGTGGAAAATGGTTATCCACATGGTCCTCGTTGCCGGTGCAACGTACCCGTTATTTTTTCTTTTTGATCTTCTGCAGAAATATTCTCATCGAAATTTTCTGCCTCGCAATAAATTGCGGTTACGCAGTGATAACCGCCGCCGACGGACAACGTGAAACGATTCGATTTGTGCAGGTAATGACGTGACAGTCAGAACTCATTTACGCAGCAACACAAAACACCCTGGTCAACAGAACCGTAAAAGGGTCGATTCCCTACTGGATGCGGAGTTGACATCCGGTGACAAACATCCGCAGCTCCCGAAAAGGGATGAAAGCGATTTAAGTGGTTACAGAAAAAAAGCGCTCTCCTCCCTTATTCTCGTCGTCCTTTTCTTTGCGATTATTGTCAGCCGTCTCTGGTCTCTGCAAGTGGAAAAAGGAGAGCAGTACAGCCGGAAAGCCGATTCCAACCGGGTTCGTTCTATTGAAATTGCCGCTCCACGGGGAAACATTTACGATCGTAAAGGCCGGGAGATTGTCACCAACAGACCGTCATTCAATGTCGTCTGGATACGGGAAAGCAACAAGATCAACGATGAGTGGCTCAAACATCTTACACGGCTGCTTCAGCAGGACACCACCACCTTACTTGAAAAGATCCGTAAAATGGCAGGTACACCCGGCCATATCCCTGTTCGGCTGGCTGAAGATATCGATTGGGAAACCGTGGCAAGGATTGAAAACAACCGTATGCACCTCCCTGAAATTAAAATCCAGGTTGTACCGCTACGCATCTATCACTACGGCAATCTGGCCTCTCATCTGATTGGGTACATGGGGGAAATCAACAAAGATGAATTGGACAAAGCGGATAAGACCCTGTACAGAGGTGGCGATCTTATAGGAAAAATGGGGCTGGAACGCCTGCGGGAATACGATTTGCGGGGCGAAAAAGGCCATGATAACATGGAGGTCAATGCCCTGGGGTTTGAACAGCAAACCCTGAAGGGAGACGAGCCCATGCCCGGCAATGATCTCCACCTGACCATTGATGTTGAACTGCAAAAAGTCGCTGAAGAAGAAATGACCGCAAACAACAGGGCCGGTGCCGTGGTCATGATGGAAGCAAACACCGGCAGGTTGCTTGTCCTGGCCAGTGCTCCGGAACTTCATCTTGAAGAGTTTGTCGGCGGTATTTCCCAGAAATCCTGGAAAGCAATGCTGGACAACCCGCTCCATCCGCTGATCAACAAGGTGGTGCAGGGCCAGTACCCGCCTGCATCAACCTACAAAACGGTCACTGCTTTTGCCGGCCTGGCTGAAGGTGTCATCACGCCGGACACCCCGGTTTTCTGTCCGGGATCCATGCGGTTTGGTAACCGGACCTATCGATGCTGGAAAAGAGGAGGGCATGGCAGTGTCAGTCTTCGCCGGGCTCTGGCTGAATCGTGCGATGTCTATTTCTACACCGTTGGTCTTAAGCTGGGCGTTGACCGACTGGCCAGATATGCTAAAATGTTCGGCTTGGGAGAGAAAACCGGCGTTGAAATGGAACACGAAAAACCTGGTATTATACCGAGTTCCGACTGGAAAAGAAAAAAATACAATGTCAAGTGGCATGAGGGGGAAACACTCTCGATCTCCATTGGTCAGGGATACGACCTGACCACACCCCTGCAGGTTGCCCAGATGACCGCTGTTATTGCCAATGGTGGAACGCAGTTTAAACCCGCAGTGGTTGAAAAGGTGATCAACGCGGATGGTCAGGTGGTCAGTGCCTTTCAACCTGAAGTTCTTGCCAGAATGCAGGGGCAGGGACGCAACCTGAAACGGGTGCGGGAAGGTATGATCGATGCTGTCAACAGTCGCAGAGGGACCGGTCGGGAAGCTCAGGTCAATCCTGAGCACGGAATCATCGTCGGCGGCAAGACCGGCACTGCCCAGGTGGTCCGTCTTGCCCAGTATATGCATCTGAAGGAAGAGGATATCCCTTACAAGTACCGGGATCATGCCTGGTTCACCTGCTTTGCACCGGCTGTAAATCCCGAAGTGGTCGTCACCGTCCTGGTTGAACACGGTCTCCATGGCGGCTCAGCAGCAGCCCCGGTTGCCGGCAAGCTGCTCAACAGGTACTTCAACGACAAGTTTGCCGAGCAGGACGAAAGTAAGCCCCCTCAGTCAACCCGATCGGGGAGCCAGGTCGTTCTCTCACAAGACATGATAGCAGATCAGGAATCCCTCTCACCGGCGGACACTGATCCTGACAGAATCAATCCCCCCGGGCAACCTCACGAGGCTCGACAGTAATGAATATGTTTCATTTTGACCGACGTCTTCTGCAAAATTTTGACTGGGTCATGCTGATGATGCTCTTCATCGTCGCCACTCTGTCTTTCATCAACCTGTACAGTTCGACGTACATCCCCGAAAAAGGAGCCTCACAGATCTTTTACAAGCAGTTGCTCTTCTTTACCTTCGGCCTAGCAACCATGCTCCTCATCCTTTTTCATGACTACCATAAAGTCATCAAACTGAGCTATGCGCTCTATGCGGCCATCCTGCTATTACTGTTGTACACCCTGCTGTTCGTCAATCCCATATCCGGAGCCCAGCGCTGGATTGATCTTGGTTTTTTCAACCTCCAACCCTCTGAACCGGCAAAACTCTCCCTCATTCTCGTACTCGCTGCCTGCTTTGCCAAAACCGATGCGCCGGGCGGGTACCGCCTGCGTGATCTTATCAAACCCGGGATTCTTATAGCGCTGCCCTTTGTGCTGATTCTTAAACAGCCGGATCTCGGCACGGCACTCATCTGCTGCATCCTTTTCGTTTCCATGACCTTGTATGTCAGGCTACGCTGGACAACCCTGGTCATTCTCGGCTCCATGGCTATTGGCAGTGTTGTTTTCGCATGGAAATTCCTGCTCAAAGATTATCAGCGCCAACGCATTGAGACCTTCCTCAATCCAGAGGCTGATATCATGAACCACGGCTACCAGATCGAGCAGTCTAAAATCGCTGTTGGCAGTGGCAAGATGTTCGGCAAGGGGTTCCTCGACGGTACACAGGGGCACCTCCAATTCTTACCGGAAAAACATACGGATTTCGCCTTTGCGATCTGGGCTGAGGAGTGGGGTTTTGCCGGCTCTCTGTTTCTGCTCAGCTGCTATTTCTTTTTGCTGATCTGGGGATTGAATGTGGCGATGTCAGCCAAAGACAAGCTGGGCTCTATTCTCGCCTTTGGCTGTGTTGCCCTGATTTTCTGGCAGGCTTTGATCAACCTGTTTATGATAATGGGCTTTTTACCGGTGGTTGGTGTACCGCTGCCTATTTTCAGTTACGGTGGGTCTTCGCTGCTGACCACCATGGCGGCCATTGGTCTTATCATGAATGTACGGATGCGCAGCTTTCCTGTGCAGGGCGGTCAGCAGTAACCTGATTTCAGTCACTCAGGCTGCCAAGAACCAGGTTGCGGAGACCGGAAATAAACCGGGGATCAACGTTGAGAGCCGTGGTCATGGCAAACCCCATGCCCAGGTCTTCAGCTGTCCGTCGGTACTGTATATCGATCTCATACAGCGTCTCAACATGATCTGAAACAAAAGAGATCGGGACCACCAGCACATTAGTGCACCCCTCTGCTGCCAGAGTTGTCAGCATGTCGGGTAACGACGGCCCCAGCCACTCCACCGGACCACTTCTGCTCTGATAGCACAGATGCCCCTGAATACCGGTACATGTTTCAATGGCTGCAATGGACTGTTGCAGATGATCCACGTAGGGATCCCCCTCGAGAATAAACTGCACGGGTAAACTGTGCGCACTGTAGACCACCCGCACGTCCGCCCCATTAAAACGTTGCACACCAGCCAGAATTCTATCGGCCAGACAGGCGATAAACAGTGGTTCGGTCGGCCAGGAAAGAACAGTGCGAACAGGGATGTGCCAATTGAGTCTATCCATCGACTGCTGCAGATCGGACAGGGATGAACCCGTGGTCGCTATGGAGTAATGAGGATACAGCGGCAGTGTTACAATCTCCTCAACCCCGAGCCGTCTCATCTCCTGGAGTATTTCCGCCGCAAAGGGATGCCAGTAGCGCATACAGGGCCGGACGAAAAAACGACCATCCTCCTGCAACAGCTGTTCAAGTGCACGGGCCTGTTCTTCTGTTGTCTTTCTGATGGGTGAGCCACCGCCGATCTGCGCATAATTTGCTATGCTCTTCGGAGCACGGCGACGGGCAATAGCCCAGGCGATCGGCCTTTGTAAAAAAGACGGCCCCAGTCGAATAATCTGCCGATCGGAAAACAGATTATACAAGAACGGCCGAACATCTTCAGGACGTTCCGGGCCACCAAGATTAAGCAGGACAACTCCTGTTACTCTCTGCATTTTCATGGCCCCACCATACAGGTCTTCACAGGCTACCGTCAAGAAAATGTGCTTCTCTCTTGATTTCTCCAGGGCTCAATGGCTATATTACAGGCATGGTTACCTGTATCCTTTCAGAATCACTCGCTTCTCTCCCTCTTCTCTCCTGCTCTGTCACGTCCTTCCCACTTATCTGTCAGGAAACAAAGAACCTGAGAACCGGTGAAGATTGCTCACAAGAGGATACAGCGCACAACCTTAGGCAACGGCATAGGGCCGTTGAATCTTTCTTTGTGGAGGATGCTTATGGAATTGAAAATCGAAGCCAAGAATCTGGACCTTCGGAAAAGCTGGCAAGAAAAAATCGACGAGGAGCAAGCTAAGCTGATTCGCCATTATGCCAATCTGGTTTTGCACCTGCGAGTAACCATTGAGGCCACTCCAGGATATAAGGAAGGTGGACATGAGGTCCGACTTGTGGCAGCTGTGCCCAACGACACCGTTGTCGTTAAACGTCGGGGTGAAAATGTTCGACCGTTGCTGGTTGAAGCCTTTGATGTTCTCGGTGGTCGGCTTAAAGAGATTGTCAGAAAGAAACAAAGCCATAAAACCACAAAGACGCAAGGCGCTCCTGCCAACAACAAAACCTCGGGAGTCGTCCGCAAAATTGTGCCGGACGAACTGTATGGATTCATTGTAAGCAGCGACAATACTGATGTATTCTTCCATGCCAGCAGCCTGAAGGATGGCACACTGGACGACTTGGCTGAAGGTGATGAGGTGACCTTTGCCATGGAAGAAGGAGATAAAGGGCTGCAAGCAATCTGGGTTCGGGTGGGCAAGGACTGAAACCTCGCCATACATCTGCATACAACCTGTTCTTTTTAAAACCTGCCGTGCAGACGGCGGGTTTTTTTATATCTGGTACACCCTGACAAGCTCTGCTAAAGTCGATTTGTTTAAAAAAACAGCAGTGCGCACGGCATTTCCCGCACCCACATACGACAAAATCTATCTGCCGGCGTCCTGATACATCTTCATTCCCATTAGTTCGCGGAGACTCCATGTCTGCACCTGCAATCTATCTCATTGACGGCAGCGCCTATATCTATCGGGCCTATCATGCAATTAAGCCGCTTTCCAATTCCCGTGGGCTGCCGACTCATGCAGTGTATGGATTTGCCGCTATTCTCCGTCGGTTGATCAGGGAACGGGCCCCGGAGTACCTGGCGGTTGCTTTTGATACCCGGGGACCGGTGTTTCGTCATCAGCTGTATGCAGACTACAAGGCCAACCGCCCGCCAATGCCTGATGACCTCGCTCAGCAGATTCCATATATACGCCAACTTGTTCAGGCGTACCGTTTTTGTCTGCTCGAACAAGAGGGTCAGGAGGCAGATGATCTGATTGCTTCTGTTGTCACCCGGATGGTCCAACAGGGACACAGGGTCGTCATCGTCTCAGGTGATAAAGACCTGTTACAACTCGTCTCTCCCCATGTCAGCCTGTGGGATCCAATGAACGACAGGGTAATGGATGAGACTGCTGTGCAATCGAAATACGGTCTGCCCCCTTCCCGGCTTCTCGATTATTTTGCCCTGACCGGTGACAGCTCGGATAACATTCCCGGTGTTCCCGGGATCGGCCCCAAATCGGCACTCAAACTGCTGAACGAATACGGTAGCCTGGACAACCTGTATGAACAGATCAAAGACATGAAACTGTCAAAGACCATGGAAAAGGTGAGAGATCATCAGGATGCAGCCTTTCTGTCCCGTGACCTGGTCCGCCTCAATACAGCAGTCGGCATACCGACCGATATTGCCAGTTATCATATTCTTCCACCGGATAGCGAAGAGCTGCGCCGGCTTCTCACTGAATTAGAATTTTATTCACTGCTCAAAAATCAGGCTCCTGCAAAAAAGATCACGACTGCAAACTTTCATCTTGTCCAGACAACGGCGGAGCTAGAGGCAGTGGCCCGGCGATTATCCGGGGTGCAACACCTGGTGCTCGATACGGAGACCAACTCGTTGAACACCCTGCATGCTCAACTGGTTGGGCTGTCACTTGCCGATCATGAAGGGAATGCCTGGTACTTTCCCTGCGGCCATCGTGACAACGCCGGCCAACTGCAGCCCGGTCAACTGCAGCTGAGCCAGCTTATCCGCACCATTCAACCACTGCTGGAAGATCAGCATATCACCAAAATCGGACACAATCTGAAATTCGACCTGGCTGTCCTTGCCCTTCCCGGAAATGGAGGCATTCAACTCCGCGGACCACTGTATGACACCATGGTCGGTGCCTGGCTTCTTGATCCGGATCGCCATTCTTACAGGCTTGACGATCTTTGCCAGGAAATTGAACTCCAGATGACCAGTTATCCGGAAGTAACTGCTGGTGATAAAAAGGAAGACGCCTTCAGCCGGGTCGAGCTGGAGGCTGCCAAAAACTACAGTTGTGAAGATGTATACGGTGCACTGCAACTCTATCGCGAACAGCAGCCGAAACTGGATGAGGCACAGCTTCTGTCACTGATGGAAGATATGGAAGGACCGCTGATCCCGGTACTGGCTGCCATGGAACAGGCAGGTATTTTAATTGATACAGCGCTTCTGACGCAGCTCTCACAAGAGTTTGAGCAGCGCTTAGCTGTTGAAGAACAGGCCATCTATGCCTCGGCAGGGATGGCATTCAACATCAACTCACCAAAACAGTTGGGTGAAGTACTCTTTGAAAAACTACAGCTGCCCAAGGGACGCAAAACAAAAACCGGCTGGTCAACAGATGTCAAAGTACTGGAGAACCTCAGTATGACGCATGAACTGCCGGCCAAAATCCTCCAGTACCGTAACCTGGCCAAACTCAAATCAACCTATGTCGATCGATTGGCCAGCCTGAGTGATCCGGTGACTGGTCGGGTACACACCTCATTCAACCAGTGTGGAACAGCTACCGGCCGCTTGAGTTCGAGCAATCCCAATGTGCAGAACATTCCCATCCGTACCGAAGAAGGACGGCGAATTCGCTCCGCATTTGTAGCTGCTCAGGGTTCCTGTCTGCTCTCGGCGGATTACTCCCAAATCGATCTGCGCGTATTAGCTCACTACTCGGAAGATGCTGCCCTGTTGACCGCCTTTCACAGTGGCCAGGATATTCACAGACAGACCGCGGCGGAAATATTTTTTGTGAACCCGGAACTGGTGACCTCAGAGATGCGAAGAGTAGCCAAAACCATTAACTTCGGTATCATCTACGGTATGTCCAGTTTTGGCTTAGCCAGCCAACTCCACCTGAGTCGAAAAGAGGCACAGACTTTTATTGACCGCTATCTGGCTCATTTTTCCGGTATAAAGGAATTTATGGCCTCAGTGCTCACACAAGCCAAAACAGACGGCTATGTCACCACGCTTCTGGGTCGCAGACGGCTTTTACCGAACATCAGCAGCAACAACAGGGTACAGCGTGAATTTGCAGAACGTACGGCGATCAACATGCCCATTCAGGGCACTGCAGCCGATATCATCAAGGTGGCTATGCTACGGGTGCATCATGAACTGGAACACCGTCAACTCCAGGCCAGGCTCCTGTTACAAATCCACGACGAACTGGTTCTGGAAGTCCCTGACAACGAACTGGACGAAGTGACCGCACTGGTTCAGCAGCAGATGGAAGAGGCGATGCCTCTTCGGGTTCCCCTGGTGGTACACGTCAGTCACGGTCAGAATCTAGACGAAAATGCGTAACACCTCAAAGCAGTCAACCCGGATATACAAATCCACTGACCCAAAAAGACCACACTTCAATCTGTTCGTAAAAACGGTACAAAAAGCATCTTTTCTCCACTTTCCCGGAAAAAAATGTATCTTCAGTCAGCACAATACGGAGAAAACTGAAAGAATGTACCGTTACCGATTGATGTTCCGTTGTTTATCAATGTGGAATGCTTTTTGAATAGATTAAAACAAAACCACTGTATGGAGGTGTTATCATGAACTCGCGGGAAGCCATTCGAATCCTGATGCTCAGTCCACTCTACTTTCGTCTTCGTCTACCCCAGCGCTGGCAGCTGGTACGCGAATACTGTCGCCTCTTTAACAGTACATCCATCTGATATGACTCCCTGATTTTTTACTCTCACAGCGATTACAAAAGAGGACAAACCGGCCTTAACTTCTAACCGGTATCAAGCAGCTGATCACTTCAACAGTTGATTGACCGTTCCCCCCAAAAAAAAGAATACTCCTTCAAATTCTCCTGTTTTATTCGCCTTTCAGGGCCGGATTGCACAGGAAACAGTCTGTCCCCTCCCCTTGTCTTTCAGTCCGGGACAACATGCGTATACGATATTTTTCGATACTTAGCGCACTGTTACCGTGTTCAGCCAAAATCTCAACCTGATCAGAGATCGCCGGTTGATCAACCTGCCGGAAGGGATGCAGATCTTAGCGTTCGAGGACGCGAGTACGCAGATTAAACCAGCAACTGCGTTAACAAACAGCCTGAGCCAACAACTGGATGGAGGGATGTTTCGAGTTTACAAAAAAGTACAGGGGGACTAATACAGACACGCATTCTGCAGTGGCTGAAAGTCAGTATGGTATTGATCTGAACAAGGCCTGTCAGAAACAGGTAACCGTCAAAGTACAGGAGAGTGAAAAATACTCAAAAATTGAACAGAAACGTGCAGGAAACCGCTGAGGCCGCCACCTGGATGCGCACCGTTCCCGCTGAAAAAACGATATCGATGACGTATCGTGTCCAGGTCAAACTGTAAGGTGTCGATTATGGCTGAAGCACAACCTTCCCACAATGCTCCTTTTGGCCTTAGGCCAGCCTGCCAGTTCCTGTTTACTCAGGTACGCTGCCCCAGGGGAACAAATTCGCGGGCAGGTGAGCCGATATAGATCTGACGAGGACGATATATCTTGGTCTCCGGATCTTCACGCATCTCCTTCCACTGCGCAATCCAACCAGGTAATCTTCCCAAAGCAAACATAACCGTAAACATATTGGTTGGGATCCCCAGGGCGCGGTAGATAATGCCTGAATAAAAATCGATGTTCGGATAGAGATTCCGACTGACAAAATAGGGGTCATTGAGCACGATCTCTTCAAGATTACGCGCAATATCCATGAGCGGATCTTCAAAATTGAGAATCGTGAGAATACCATCGCACGCATCTTTAATAATTGTTCCCCTTGGATCAAAGGTTCGATAAACACGATGTCCAAATCCAGAAAGACGGAAAGGATCCCTGCGGTCTTTTGCCTTGGCGATATATTTTTTATAGTTATTGTTATCCTTATGAATGGCTTCCAGCATATGAATAACCGCCTCATTGGCGCCGCCGTGCAGAGGTCCCCACAAGGCATTGATGCCTGCAGAGATGGAAGAGTACAGATTTCCTCCGGAGCTGCCAACCAGGCGGACGGCCGAAGTTGAGCAGTTTTGTTCGTGATCTGCATGAAGAATCAGCAGTTTATTGAGGGCGGCAACGATCTCCGGAAGAACAATGTACGGTCTGACTGGTGTATCGAACATCATGTTCAGAAAGTTGCCGCAGTAGGAGAGGTCATTTCGAGGGTAGACCAGAGGCTGCCCAATGGACTTCTTATAAGAAAAAGCGGCAATGGTACGAATTTTTGAAATGAGTCGGCTGGCGGTCAGATCAATATTTTCCAGCGGATCAGCACTCATTTCCGGGTAAAAGTTGTGCAGGCTGTTGACCATCACCGACAGGATCGACATCGGTGAGGCATGGGGCGGAAACTTGTCTAAAAAATGTACCATGTCTTCATGAATAAGGGCATGCTCTTCAAGCATGGTACGAAAATTTTCCAGCTCCACCCGATTCGGCAGCTTGTTGTGGAGCAACAGGTACGCCACCTCGATGAACAGACAGCGGGATGCCAGGTCCTCAATGTTGTACCCGCGATAACGAAGGATACCTCTATCACCGTCAAGATAGGTAATAGTACTGCAGCAGGAGGCTGAATTCTTGTATCCGGTATCATACACTGTGTACCCGGTATCGACTAATAAGTCGCTGACATCAATGGATTTATCTCCCTCGATTCCTTCAAGAATAGGTAAATAATGAGACTTACCATCAATGATTAACTCTGCGGTTCGGTCGAAGAAATTTTCTTCAGGCATCACGATGTCTCCAAGACACGGGAATAGTTTCAGGATATAATCCCGCTCAACCAAAGAAGATATGGGCGGTATTCACAATAAAGAGGAAGTCGTACATTGAAACAAAAAGAGGAGTCGATCCGGGACTCCATCTGCAGTTGTTTGTCATACCCCGCTCAAGCAGCACGCTGCACTGCCGCAACCTATATATCGAGGCGGTGCACAATATCGCATTTATCACGAAAATTCAAGACAGCCTCGTGCCGGTTCGGTAAACTTTGCCTCCCGGTATCAGCTGTATCTTGAGCATATTTATAAGGACCCGGACAGACAGGAGAAGAGCAAAATGCTACTCGAAGATTTGGAAAAAAAAAGAAGAAGAATCCTCCAGGCCATGGACTATTCGGTGCCGGAAAAAAACCGGGATGCTGCGGAAGATCTTTTAGACATCTACCGTGAAGATCGTATTGCACTTGCCGTCTTGCATGAATTTTACAGTTATCTGCCGGAGGCCAGGGAGGATTGGATCAAAGAGATACGCCTACTCAACCGGCATCACGGTATCTTCCTGCTTGCCGCCTGTACCAGTCAAAACCGTTACCTCTACCTTGTGTCCAATGAAGGCCTTGAATTCCAGGGTTGCATGGCGGATGGCTTTTTAAGCAACGAACTGCTCGATTTCTTTGGATACGAAAGTGCCGGGGCATTCTCTGCAATCTGTGCCGCTCCGGAGAGCCTGATGATCTATGAACCCTTACAAACGGATACCGACATCTGTCCAGCCTGTCATTCCGTCAGTGGAGAGTGCCATGAGCTGGGATGTCCGGTGGAACTGTGTCCCTGGTGCGGCGGCCAGCTCATACACTGTGACTGCCGTTATGAGCAGCTGGGGCTGGACACCATCAGCACAGAAGAAGAACTCCTCGACTTCGAGAGATTACTGGAGCAACGGGGCAGAATCCCTTATTCCCCGGAACAGCGGCCCAGTTTTGCCGAAGATGGTCCGTACATCATGTTCGATGAGTAAAAGCCGGAGACACTACCCTGCAAAAAAATACGCTGCTCCAGAAACTGACGTCAGCACTTCCGGCATACAGTTCTTCTATTCGTCATAAAAAAGAGCGTTCTGCGCCTATCTCTGGACCTTCTGACTGTTCAGGTAGCGGAAAAGATCGGATTCAGTGGTGAGGACCACTGAAGCATTCTTGCCGATCACAGCACGATAACTCTCTAAACTCTTCTGGAAGGCATAAAACTCCGGGAATTCAGAATAGGTCTGCCCATAAACCCTGACAGCTTCGGCGTCGGCTTTACCGCGAATTTCAATGGCTTCACGCTGTGCAGTTGAGGTAATCTCCTGAAGTTCCCGATCCACCCGACCCAGGATCTGCGCTTTACGGCCCTCTCCGGTTGAACGCTTCTCCGCTGCAATTCGTTTTCGTTCTGAAACCATCCGATCGTAGACTCGAAGACGAACGGTCTCTATATAGTTTACCCTGGTAAACATCACATCCAACAGCTCGATACCATACTGCGGGGTAACTTTTGAGGCGGCCTCAAGCACCATATGACTGATCTTATCTCTTCCCACCTTCGGTGGCGCAATCATATCCTGCCCCCGTGCCATGGAGACCACCATATAATCCTCGGACCAATCAGAACTGCGAATAATCTCGATCAGGTCATGCTTGTTAACCAGGTCGCGTACAGTACCGGCAATGATATCGTTCAGCAAAGATTTGGCCCGCGCCTCTGTGCCCACAGCCTGGAGAAAACGCAAGGGATCAACTATGCGCCAGCGAGCGGTATTATCCATGTAGATGAAAGTTTTGTCATTGGTGGGTATCTGATTAGGATCCCCGTCCCACACCAGTATCCGTTTGTCAAAATATTGAACCATCTGAATAAAAGGTGTCTTGAACTTCAGTCCGGCCTGATTGACCGGCTTACCGACCGGCTTCCCAAACTGGGTGATAACCGCCTGCTGGCCTTCAGGAAGAATAAAAAAACCATCCCAAACCGTGATGGCGATGCCACCGAGAATGATCAATAAAAAAAGGCGAATAAATTTATCCATGAGATCGTCACTAATAGGAGATGAAAAAATAAAGAAAAGAGATCATTTCTGATTCAACTCACCGGTGGGTGCCGGCATTTTGCCCGGCTTACGGGTGAGGTCAAAGAGCGGCAACAGCCCCTGCTGGCTCTTATCAATAACATAGAGGGAGTCGATTTTCGGCAACACCTCCTCCATGGTCTCTAAATACAACCGCTGGCGGGTGACCTCTTCTGCACCTCGGTACTCTTTGGCAATCGCCTTAAACCGCGTGGTCTCTCCATTGGCCCGGTTGATGCGCTCTGCAGCATATCCGTGGGCCTCTTCAACGATCTGTTTAGCACTACCGCGCGCCTTAGGTATCACTTTGTTGTAGGTCTCCTCAGCCTCGTTAACCAGACGTTTCATATCCTGATCCGCCTCGTTGACCTCGTTGAACGCTGGTTTCACCTGTTCCGGCGGGTTGATGTCAAGCAGCTGCAGGGTAACAATACTGATACCGCACTCAAGCCGATCCACCTGCCCCTGCAACTCCTGTTTGGCATTGGCAGCCAGGACCTCACGGTTACCCAGCACATAATCGAAGTCCATATTTCCCACAATACGCCGGGTCACCGTCTCTGATGCATCTCGCACGGTTTTTGCGACATCACGCACCTTGAAGAGGTAATTAAACGGGTCGCTCACCTTGTACTGGACAATCCATGCCACCTCGATCACGTCTTTATCACCGGTCAGCATCAAGGATTCCATATCGTATCCCTTGCGTTCAAAGGTACTGGCCACTCCAGGCGCACGAGTACGGAAGCCGAACTCCTCCTTGCGAACGCTCTCAACATCAACTTTGTGCAATTCCTCTATATAGGGAATTTTAAAATTCAACCCGGGAAGAGTTGTGCGGGCATATTGCCCGAAACGGAGAATGATGCCCACTTCCCCGGGCCGTATGGTGAAAAACGAGGAAAAACTTCCCTGGAGAACAAGGGCGGCCGCTATGATTGCCAGCACCTTGCCGGCCCCTGCAAAAAGGCCGGATGGCGTTTCTGAGGGCGGGCTGCCCTGTCCGCTGTCGTCACCGCCGGAAGGAGCACCCTCCTTATTTTCAAAAGCATCACGGATTTTCTGGATAAGTTGAGCAAGAAAATCCTCCGGCCCCATAGGCTTCTTTTTCTTGCCCCAGGGCGGTTGTTCATTCATTGGCATCGCATGACCCCATCGGTTGTTGGCAATAAGATAAGTAAAATGTGGTGTATCGATGCAGACCGAATCACACCTTCTCGAAATCAGTTCGACTGAAATAAAACAACGCACATATTATGCGTTTAACACCATTACGTCAAACAAGTTCAGGATACAACCCGGCTTTTCCACGGAGCAGCCCTAATTTTGCGCAGATCACACCAAAATTTTACTGCAATGCAGCATACCAGGAGGAAAATAACGCCAACAGAACAATCAGGAAAAGGTATGGTTGATATCCGCGTGATTGAAGTTGTCTGAAAACACGAAATACACCCAGCAGCAGGCCAAGGACACTACCGATCACAAACCCAAAAAAATGAGCACCCAGATCAGTTTGTTCACCACCACTGCCAAGCATGGCCAGCAGTGCCGCTCCTGCACCTAAGGGAAGGAGTACCGCGCGATAAGGACGGGGGGACGCGCTGCGCCCGATTGTCAGGCCGATCAACAGACCTATGGCTCCAAAAACGGCTGTCGAAAACCCCACTGAAGCATGTGGATGCTGTCGTAGCACGATATTACAAAAATTGCCAGCTCCACCCGACAGTATCAGTAACATCCAGGTAAAACCGTAACCGAGCATCTGACTTAACAGACCGATGACGACTCCGCCGAGAACACAGTTACCAAGAAGATGCGCAAGGTCCGCATGCAGTGTGAGCGCGGTAAAAAGTCGCCACCATTCACCATGCTCCAGAATAGCGGCACTGTCGACCATACCTCTGGTGAACCAGTGGTGTGCTGACGACCATGGGCCGGTGTACCCATACAAAAAGACGAGCATGGTCATGCCAAGCAAAGCAGGAAAGGTCTGATGCTTTAAAGTCCTGTGGCTCACAGGTGCCGGTAACGGCCAGTCACGGTTTTCCAGACGGTACTGTTCAAGATGAAAGCGAGCCGCCTGCTCTCGATCAACCGGAACGAGAAGAGAACTGCCGGAGGGATCAAGCCAATGATCAATACCAACCGCAGAAAGAACCAGTGACAGCGTTTCCAGATGCTCGCCTGGTTCCGTCGCAATGGTGACTATACCTTTTTCATAAAGATCATCCGGCCCGATCATAGCACGACAGTGTATGTAAAAAAGCTCCCTTTAGAGCTCCAATCGTTCAGACAGTATCAGCGCGTTACGGATACAACTTGACTTATAGAAGTCCGTTGTTATGGTGTGCGCACTCATAGCATACGGTTAAAGACAACAGCGGCAAACGCATCGCCGCCCTCTTCTCTTCATTCCAACATAGCAACGGACTGCCAATCATGCTTGCACTCTTGAAAAAATGCATACCTTTTTTCCTTGTTTTGTTCACCCTGACCTGTGTAGACGTGGGCATCACACCTGACAATGCCGACGCCCGATCTCGAAGCGGAGGTCGCTCCTTCAGTGCACCCTCTCGTCAACCAGCTTCTCCGGTCATCCCCAAATCCACACAGGGTAATTTCAATCAGCGTCAACAGACACCGCAACAACCTGCCGGAGGATTTGGTCGTGGCCTGATGGGCGGCCTGCTTGGCGGTGCACTGGGAGGGTTGCTCTTTGGCAGCCTCTTCGGAGCCGGCGGCAGCGGTATGGGAATTCTACCGCTCCTGTTGCTTGGCGGGATTGGTTACTTCCTGTACAGACGGTTTATCAACCGGCCGCAGGCACCCTCTGCCGGTTACCAGGCACCACCCTTTGAAGCCAATCGATTTCAATCCGGCCTGGGAAGCTTTGGCGGGCAAACCACCCAAACCGAATCACCGACATCGTCTCCTTATGCAGTTGATCCGGTCGAACAGGGACTTACCGCTATTCGTCAAACAGATCCCGGATTTGATGATAAATACTTTCTTGAAGTGGCCTCAGATGTCTTTTTTAAGGTACAGGCCGGGTGGATGCGGCGCGATCTGGATGCCTATCGCCATCTCCTGGGCAACCAGCTGGCTGCAGAGTATGCCGACCACTTTGCTGAAATGCGTGAACAGGGGCAGATCAACAAACTGGAAAGTATAGCCATTCGCAACGTGAAAATTGTTGCTGCAGGCAGCACTGATGGGGAAGACTTCATCACAGTGCTGTTTACCGCAAACCTGCTTGATTATACCATTGACGAACACACCGGCAATGTAGTGAAAGGCAGCATGACCGAACCGGTCAAGTTTGCCGAAGAGTGGACATGGGCTCGCCCGGTCCGCAGTGAGAACTGGAAACTGGAGGGCATTGAGGTGGTTTCCGGTTAACTTCCCCTCCTTTATTGCAATGAGTAAAGCCGCACCAGTCAATTGGAGCGGCTTTTTTTATTCAAGGCAACGATCTCCAAGCCAGATAAACGATACAAAACACAACAGAGCACAGCACAATGGAACAATCGATGAACACTATCACATGGGATGACTTTGCAAAGATAGAACTACGGGTAGGTGAAATTAAAAAGGCTGAAGCGTTTGCAGCGGCACGCACACCAGCCTACATTCTTCATGTGGATTTCGGTCCGGAAATCGGCATAAAAAAATCCAGCGCGCAAATTACCGCTCTTTACAGTCCGGAAGAACTTATCGGGCGTTTAGTTGTGGGCGTGGTCAATTTTCCAAAGAAACAAATCGGACCTCTGATGTCCGAGTGCCTGATCACCGGATTTCATAATGCACAAGGCGAAGTGGTACTCTGCATACCCGACCGCCCGGTCCCCCTGGGTGCTAAACTCCTGTAAGAAAATAAAAAAAGGACGTACAGATCAGTCATGATCCGCACGTCCCGGAAGAGAAATGGAAGTGTATGATCAGGCAGGTTATCCTGCACTCAGTTTTTCTGTCAACACGGGCAGGAACTGCTTGACATCAGCCACCACCAGGACATGCGCCACCTCAGCTATGGGTGCATCTTTGTCTGTATTAATAGCCACAATAAAATCCGACTTTTTCATACCTGCAAGGTGCTGAATAGCTCCGGAAATACCGCAGGCAACATACAGTTTGGGGGCAACCGTGCTGCCGGTGGTACCAACCTGACGATTATGATCCAGCCAGCCGGCATCAACCACCGGGCGGCTGGCACCGTATTCACCACCCAGAGTTTTGGCCAGGGCCTGCACCATTGCCACATTCTCAGGTTTACCCACACCACGTCCGGCACTGACGATAACATCAGCTTTCCCAAGATCGACACCTTCGATTTTAGCGGCCTCATAGCCGGTACACTGCACCTTGCCGCTGACATCAGTATCAACAGCCACCACAGTCGGCGTTGCAGCAGGTTCTTCTTCCAGAGAAAAGGCTCCTGCCTGAATTGTTATGATTTTCTGCGCTGTGGTTGCTTTAATTTTCCGTCTCAGCTTAGCATTACAGACCGGAATAACCGGCAATCCATCCGCATCAACCGCAATGACCTCGGAAATCTGGGCAGCTTTCAGGGCAACGGCCAGCCGGGGGGCAAGATCCCACCCATAAGAGGAATGCATAAAGACGATCTGTGCCGGTTGCTCCCTGGCAATAACATCCAGCAGCAGTTGCTTGTGTACACTGGGGTTATATTCACCGTATTTATGCACATCAGCCAGGTACAGGTTGCCTGCAAAATGGGGGAGATCGTCCGGACTTCCCACTAAAAACATAGCAGAATCGGCCTGTTGCTGCTGGGCAAACGCAATAAGTTGCATATATTCAGCGCGTAGCTTTCCTTCGCGAAACTCCGCTACAAGTAACGTTTTCATAGACTCTCCTAGGCCAGGATGCTGGTCTTTTCTTTCAATATTTGAATCAGTTTATCGGCAAGTTCAGCGACATCTCCTTCCAGCACCAGCCCACCGCCCTTCTTTTCCGGAAAATAACAGGCTGCTGTTGCCTGCATCCGGCTAATGTCACCGGTACTGCCCTCCACCGTTAAAAGTTCTTTTTTCTTGGCTTTCATGATGTTGGGCAGGGTGGGATAACGGGGAGTATTCAATCCCAGTTGACAGGTAAGGAGAACCGGGGTGCCGGTAGTCACCACCGCCTTGCTTCCGCCCTCCAGCTCACGTTTGACCTGAATGGTACCATTCTCGTAGAGAAAATCGACAATGGTCGTTACTGCAGGTATGCCCAGCAGCTCTGCAACCATGACCCCTACCTGGGCACTGCCGCGATCCTGTGACTGCATACCGGTAAAGATGATGTCAAAGTTCTTGTCCTGAGCAAAACCAGCGATCATTGCGGCAATTTCAATGGGTTCTTTTTTGTAAGAATCTGCATCTGCTATGTGCACTCCCCGATCACATCCCATGGCCAGCGCCTTCTTGATGGTCTCGGTAACCTGCCCCGGACCGATGCACAAAACGGTCAGGTCAGCCTCTTTCACCTGTTCTTTAAGACGGATGGCCTGCTCAACCGCATATTCATCGTACTCGTTCATCCGCCAGGCAAGATCAGCACGATCGTACCAGATGCCCTCACTATCAACCTTAAATTTAGATTCCATGTCAGGAACCTGTTTGATGCATATAAGAATTTTCATCGTGCTCCTCCAGCAATCTCGTACGTGATATCAATATCCCTCAGTGCCAACAGGTTCAATCCGCTCGGCAAGCACCTCGGCAATATCATACGGCCGCAGTTGTTCTTCAACATCGGCTCCCTTAATGCCATCTTCAAACATCGTCAAACAAAACGGGCAATTACTCAGTAACCTGTCAGCCCCGGTAGCCACCGCCATCTGCACTCGCCTGATATTCATTCGGGTACCTAACTTTTCCTCAGCCATGATTCGGCCACCGCCCGCACTGCAACAAAACGACTGATCACGAGTCCTGGTCATCTCGGTAATCCGACCGCCGGCGGTTCGAATGACATTTCTAGGCGCATCGTAGATGTCGTTATGCCTGCCCAGATAACAGGAGTCGTGATAGGTACAGGTAAACTCCAGAGGCTTCACCGCCAGAGCACCGGAAGCTATCAGCTGCTGAAGAAAAACAACATGCGGAATGACTGTGACATCAAGCTCAAAATCACGATAATCTTTATGCAGTGTATTAAAACAATGTGGACAGGTGGTCACAATAGTCCGTACCCCGTACCCCTTAATAGCCTCGACCATCTCCATGGCCAGGGTCTGATACAGATACTCGTTGCCCATCTTGCGCATCGGTTCGCCACAACATTTTTCTTCCTTCCCCAGGATGCCTACCTTGACGCCTGCAGCCTGACAAAGGGTAATAAAACTCCGGGCAACGGCAATATTGCGCTTGTCAAAGGAGGCATAGCAACCGACAAAATAGAGCACATCCACCTCAGGATCCTCAGCAAGAGGCTTGACACCGAGTCCCTCTGCCCAGTCTCCCCGGGAGGCATAGCCCATTCCCAGCGGATTACCGTTGACTTCGGTCTGTTCCATGGCAGCCATGACCTCTTCACCGGGAAACTCTCCTTCCATCAGCACCAGATTCCGCCGCATCTCGACAATTTTGTTCACATGTTCCACTGAGGCCGGACAGATATCCTGACAGGCTCGGCAGGTGGTGCACGACCAGATGGCATCACGTGTTATGGTATCAAGCAGATTCGCCGTACGATCAGAGAAGGCAACTGCACCTATCTGATTGATCAGTTTCATCGGAGACAACGGTTTATCTGTGGCATATGCAGGACATCGGTCTTGACAGCGCTTGCACAGGGTACAGGCATCCGCATCAAAAATATCCTTCCAGCTCAGGTCGGTTACTGTATCGGCACCAAACTTTTCGATATCCTCGTCTTCAAGATTGATGGTGGTTAATTTGCCTGTCGGGCCCAGATCCGTTAGAAAGGCATTGGCACTCGTTGTCACGATATGACGAAACTTAGAGTAGGGAATAACCGCGATGAAGCCCATCGCTAAACTAAGATGTATCCACCAGAGGGTGCTGTGCAGAGTACGCAGATCTGCCTCCTGGATACCGGAGAGCAGCAAGGCAACGCCGAAACCAACGGGAGACCAGCCGGCCAACGGTGTTCCCAGCTCAGTCACCGCCATGCGTGCACCCTCAAGAGCAAATCCTGTAATAAGGATCGCAAAAAGGAGGCAATGCATGAGGGCGTCATCACTCTTGGTGGTCAGACCTTCCGGTCGCACCAGATAGCGGCGAACCAGCAGGCCGCTCAGCATGAACAGGGCAACCAGACCGGCCAGATCAAGTGTTAAGGAAAAAAGTTTATAAAAGGTCCCTTTAAGGAATCTGATCCCAAAGAAGAGATCTGTAAAATCGGCCTGGATAACGATGAGTACAGTGCCGATGAAGAGTACAAAAAAGCTCCAGAAAAAGACGCCATGTGCTGTCCCCGCCCCGGGAACCCGAAAAACCTTGGTCTGAAGGAGAGCTGTTTCCAACAGACTCTTCAGTCGTACCCCTCGCTGATCGGTTCGGTTCAAGGGCTGTCCCAGACGGTACACAGTGATTCGTTTGAGAAACCCAACCGTAAAAAAGACCAGCGCTACCAGCAGAAGGCCGTACATAGGCCCCAAGGTCGTGAACCCATGACCAACGTTCCAATAAATTTCACGGGTAAACTCCATGCAGGCCCCCTTCATATGAAAAAACGAACGATCTTCGGCCGGTTAGTGCAACCATAGGAAGAAAGGCGGCCGGCCTCTCTTTCCTGGCCTCTACAGTAGTGGTTACGAGGTCACCTGGTAAGTGCCGCACCGATAACCACCCGTTGAATTTCACTGGTCCCTTCGTAAATTTCGGTAATTTTAGCATCACGCATCATACGTTCGACCGGAAACTCACGGGTGTACCCATACCCTCCATACAGTTGAACGGCCTGGGTTGTCACCTTCATGGCTGTCTCACTTGCAAAGAGCTTGGCCATGGCTGATTCATTTGAATACGAAAGACCGGCACTGGCACGGTAGGCGGCATTGTATACCAACAATCGGGCGGCCTCGATTTGGGTTGCCATATCAGCCAGCTGAAACGAAACACCCTGGAAAGCAGCAATCGGCTTATTAAACTGCTCACGCTCTTTGGCATATGCCAAAGTTGCATCCAGAGCACCCTGAGCAATACCAAGGGCCTGAGCGGCAATACCAATCCGGCCGCCATCAAGGGTCTGCATAGCCACTTTGAATCCCTGCCCTTCCTGACCGAGAAGATTCTCTGCAGGAATACGGCAGTTTTCAAAAACGAGTTCCATGGTCGGTGAAGAGCGGATTCCCATCTTTTTCTCTTTCTTGCCGAAAGAAAAACCCGGCGTGCCTTTTTCAACGATAAAGGCACTGATACCACGGTGCTTCTGGGCTGTTTTGTCACTACGGGCTAAAACGACGTAGGTCTCGGCCTCCCCTGCATTGGTGATAAAAATCTTCGAGCCGTTTAAAATCCATTCATTCCCATCACGAACAGCGGTGGTTTTTGTACCACCGGCATCGGAACCGGCCGATGGTTCGGTCAGCCCGAACGCCCCTAACTTTTCCCCCGTGGCCAGCGGGGTGAGAAATTTCTGTTTCTGTTCCTCGGTCCCGAACATAAAAATAGGGTTGGCACAAAGGGAGAGATGCGCCGAGAGCGTCACACCGGTGGAGCCGCAGACTCTGGAAAGCTCTTCGACAGCTATTGCATAACTGATGTAGTCTGCACCGCCGCCGCCATACTCCTCCGGAAAAACGATCCCGGTCAACCCCAGCTCACCAAGGCGATCAAACATCAGGGCTCTGTCAAAATGTTCCTGCTCATCTCGCTCTGCCGCCGATGGAGCCACCTCTGTTTCAGCAAAGCTGCGTACCATGTCACGGATAAGATTCTGCTCTTCAGTCAATTCAAAATTCATGCTCATTTCCCCCGGGATATAAATCTGATGTACTTCTCGTCTATATCTATCATGATTGCAATGACCCTAACGACATGGTCGGTATACTTTTGTCAACCGGCAGCCCCCGCAAACGCTCTGCAGCTGTTCATACTCACACCTGCAGCCAGGCATTTTATATATCCGGATTTTTCATCTGCACCATAACCGCCATTCCAGTGGCACAAGTCGTCCCCTGGGCAATAAGCACCAGCTCGACCGTTACCTTTCGTCCTCTGATTTCCCTGACCTTACCTCGTATCTCCAGCTCTGTGTTGATCGGGGTCGGCAACAGAAAATCAACGTGCAATGATGCGGTGACAAAACGCGACAAAGGCTTTCTGTCTTCTCTGGATTTAGCCGCTGCCGCTGTACCTGCACCATGACAGTCAAAGAGCGAGGCAATCAGCCCTCCATACAGATTGCCGGGAACGCCTCCGGTGTATTCCGGGCCCGGTGTAAATCGACACACGGTTTCCTCTCCATCCCAGTAACTTTTGAGGTGAAAACCGTGAGGATTGAGACGGCCGCAACCGAAACAGTGGGCATATTCAGCAGGATACTGATCTTGAAAAGCCTGTTTACTCATCGCGCAGCCACTGGTGTTATTTACTGACAAGGACAATCGCCTGGAACACTCATGAGCGCTTTATTCGTAGCTATAAAAACCGCGCCCGCTCTTTCGACCGAGCCAACCGGCCTCAACATACTGTCGCAGCAGAGGACAAGGTCGATATTTGGAGTCTCCCAGGCCTTGATGCAGGGTTTCCATGATTGCCAGACAGGTGTCAAGCCCTATTAAATCAGCAAGTGCCAAGGGCCCCATCGGGTGATTCATACCCAGCTTCATGACAGTGTCGATATCCTCTTTGGTACCGACACCATGATATAAACAGAAGACCGCCTCGTTGATCATCGGCATGAGGATTCGATTGGCAATGAACCCTGGAAAATCGTTGGACTGAGCCGGAGTTTTATCCATGCGCTTAATTAACGCCAGAGTCACCTCCAGAGTTTCAGCAGATGTGGCCAGGCCGCAGATCACTTCCACGAGCTTCATGACCGGAACAGGGTTCATGAAGTGCATACCGATTACCTTACCAGGCCGTTTAGTATGCGCAGCAATTCTACCGATCGGGATCGAGGAGGTGTTGGAAGCAAGGATAGCATGTGCAGGACAAACTTCTTCAAGGCTTTCGAAAATCTTAAATTTAATAGCCTCGTTCTCGGAAGCAGCCTCGACAACATAGTCTGCGGCAGCCATATCCTTAATGTCAACAGAGGTCTTGATTCGACCGAGAACAGCTTCTTTCTCACTTGCTGTCAGTTTTCCCTTGTCAACATTCCGCTGCAGATTTTTGCTGATTGTGGCCAGTCCACGTGCAACAAAATCCTGGTTAATGTCGTTCATGATCACGTTCAGACCACTGGCAGCAGCCACTTGGGCGATACCATTTCCCATCTGTCCCGCACCAATTACTCCAAATATTTTGACATCCATATCGTTTCCCCTTCTCTTTTGCAGGTGCGACGCTAATCCATGCACCAAACCGCTGAATTATTTTCGACTGATTACCATGGCCATTCCCATGCCGCCGCCAATACACATGCTGATCAATCCGGTGGTATAGTGCTGTCGTTGCATATGGTGAATCGCAGTAACCATTTGCCGAGCACCGGTGCAGCCGATCGGATGTCCCATGGAGATGCCGCTGCCCAACTCGTTGGGCTTCTCCACATCAATACCCAGCTCCAACATGCATCCGATTGCCTGGGAAGCAAAGGCTTCATTAAGTTCGATCAGGTCGATATCACTTATTTTTCTTCCGCACATGGCCAAAGCTTTCTGAATCGCCGGTACCGGCCCCAACCCCATATAAGCAGGATCAAGGCCGCCGGAGGCAAAGCTTTCAATCGTTGCCATTGGTTGCAGACCCAGCTGTGCAGCTTTGGCAGCACTCATCAGTAAAACAGCAGCTGCACCATCGTTTATACCTGAGGCATTCCCGGCTGTAACCGTGCCGTTTTTATCAAACGCCGGACGCAACCCGGCCATCTTTTCCATGGAAGTCTCCATGGGCCGTTCATCCCGGGAGAAAACTACCTCCTGTCTGCCCTTCTTCACGGGTATCGGTACAATTTCATCTGCAAACAATCCGTTCTGGATACCTTGAAGGGCTCGGGCATGGCTCAGCACTGCGAGTCTGTCCTGATCCTCGCGGCTGATACTGTACATCCTGGCGATATTTTCAGCTGTTACCCCCATGTGATATCCATAGAAGATCTCATAGAGACCATCATAGACCATCAGGTCATAGATCTCACCGACACCGGTAAGCTCCATGCGATGCCCCCACCGTGCTTTCGGCAGTGCCATGGGCGCCATGGACATATTTTCCTGACCACCGGCAAGAATGACCTCTGCCTGACCGGTCATGATTGCCTGTGCACCCAAAGCAATGGCTTTCAGTCCGGAACCACAGACTTTGTTGATTGTGAAGGCCGGAGTTTCTTTTGATATCCCCGCCCGTATCATGGCCTGTCGAGCCGGATTTTGCCCCTGACCCGCCTGGAGGACATTACCCATAATCACCTCATCAACGGCAATGTCTTGTGCAGCTGTATCCCAACTTTCAGCTGCTCGCTCCAGGTCAATCACTCCCTCATCTTTCAGCGTCTTCGGTGCAACTGACAGCGTGGCCGCATCAGCCACCGGGCGTAACCCCACTTTACGTAAAGCCTCATGCATGACACGGGCTCCCAGGTCCACCACCGGTGTACTCTTCAGGCTGCCGCCAAAAGAGCCGACCGCGGTTCGGCAGCCACTGACTATCACCACCTCATTCATAGATTTCGAGCTCCATTTTTTGAGTTACGCACAACAGGCATCTAATCATGCAGACTGCCGGTAAAAACCGGCTTGCGTTTTTCGAGGAAGGCTGCTGTCCCCTCTTTGGCATCAGGGCTTGCCAGGCAGAGGGCAAAAAGATCGCGTTCAATATGCATTCCTGTAGGCAGATCAACGTTCAGCCCCTGATTTACCGCCTGTTTAGCTGCGCAAAGCGAAGCCTTTCCTTTAGAGGCGATCATCCTGGCTGTCTCCATGGCGGCTTCCATCAAAGTGTCCGGAGGAAACATCCTGTTCACCAGACCTATCTCCAGGGCTTCAGTCGCACTTATATGTTTGCCGGTTAAAATCATCTCTTTGGCACGACTTTCCCCCACAATACGAGGTAAACGCTGTGTGCCTCCAAAGCCGGGAATGACCCCGAGACTGATTTCCGGCAACCCGAAAATTGCTTTTTCAGACGCATAGATAAAATCACACGCCAACGCCACTTCACACCCCCCACCCAGCGCATAGCCATTGACCACGGCGATGACAGGAACAGCAAGATCCTGCAGCTGCCCGATCACAGTCTGCCCACGTTGTGCGAACTTCTTCGCCCCTAATGGGCTCAGAGGAGCAATCTCGGTGATATCCGCACCGGCCACAAAAGATTTTTCCCCGGCCCCGGTTACAAGCAAAACCCGAACTGCTTCGTCTTGACTGACTTTTTTCAGTGCGTCGGCAAATTCGTCAAGCAGGGCAGCGTTAAGTGCATTAAGAGCTTTTGGACGGTTGAAGGTTATGCGTGCAATGCCATCAGAACAGCTGAATTCTATGGATGTGTAGGCCATTGTTTACCTCCCATTCAGGTTGAGAAAACTCATTGCAGGATACGGACGAGGAAACTCAAACAGACTCAATCCCCTCTTCTCTCGGACCAGGAAAAAATGTGCTGTTTCCACCATTGTCCCGCACTTTTTTCACATCATCAATCCTTGGAAAATGAAGCAAATAGTGCAAGCACAAAATGGGTACTTACTATTGTAAAAGTGCTGAGCTGTCAAACATTTTTTAAATCTGCCACGCTGCCTGCAACTCAATTCTTCCAGATACTTCAACCATTTCCGATCAAGTTTCTGTACGAGTGAGATAGCAGACCAAGACATGCAACATATCTCAAAAACCTTCTGCGGAAATAAAAACATAAGAAAAGCCGCACACAGGTTGAGTTATCGGGGGGTGACCTGCAAACGCACCGCCCGGTGAACCTAAAGGATAACGTGCACCTTATAACAGGATAACCGCTTCAACCTCAATCATCGCCCCTTTGGGCAACGCTGCAACCTGGAGAGCAGTTCGGGCTGGATAAGGTTCGTTGAAGTATTGGGTATACACCGCGTTGACCTGTTGAAAATGTGCTATATCGGTCAAGAAAATCGTCACCTTGACCGCCCGGGCCAGACACGTACCTGCAGCCTCGGCAACAGCGCTCAAATACCGAAAAACCAGATGGGCATGCTCTTCAATACTGCCTTCAGAGATACCGCCGGTCTGTATATCAATGGGGATAATACCGGAGGTAAACAAAAAGGAGTCGGTGCGGACAGCCTGTGAATAAGGGCCTATCGCAGCCGGTGCCTCAGGTGTGATAACAGGTATTCGCTGTTGCATGGAGTATCCTCCTGTTTACATGATAATCGGAGATCAGTCACCTATGACTGCATCAGGGCGGGTTTCGGCCGGGCAAGCAAAAGAGGCACGCCTGTATACAGCTGTCCTCCCCGTACTGCTCCCGTCAGAGTCTGTCAACTGATCACACTTCTGCTTTATTGCACTATGCGCTGTGGTTGCAGATTGTGATTGTCTGCAGGGCAGCAGCAGTCTCACAGACTGCCGGTATACACGATCAATGGTCGTGTACACCGGTTTTCAGACACCATTTTTTTTAAACATGGTATATAAAAAGGAAATAACAGCTACCTGTTACTGGAGGTGACTGCCAGGGGCTCTTTCAGGGTATTGGATCCCCTGTCGCTACCGTCGTACTGTTGGCACAACCCGCAGAGACTACCCAGACAGTGTGTGCTGAGATTAAAAAAAACTGAAATCACTGCCCCTGTCTCCATTCAGGCTTACTGTCACCCCCATAGTCTTTTCGAATGATTATCGTTATGTACAGTAGAGACAAGAGCAGCCATGGTACCACTCAACAAAAGGATTGAATTAGGTGACTTGCTGTGGTCCAGTATAAGTAAACACTGAATACAACTGATTAAAACAGATGAAACGGAGGGCGGTGTTCAATGCAAAGTGACGGCAACTTAGTCTGGATTGATCTGGAAATGACCGGACTGAACCCCATGAAAGACAAGATCCTCGAAGTGGCAACGGTGGTGACCAACCCCCACTTGGACATCCTTGCCGATGGACCGGTTATTGCCATTCATCAGCCGGAAGAGGTGCTCGAAGCTATGGATGCATGGAACAGAAAACATCACCGGGAATCAGGACTGCTGGAGCGTGTACGACAAAGTACAGTGACATGTCGTCAGGCTGAGCTGGAAACCCTGGATTTTGTCAAACAGTGGGTCCGCCGTCGAATCTCGCCGATGTGCGGTAATTCAGTTTGGCACGACCGCCGGTTCCTGGCGCGTTTCATGCCGGAACTGGAGAGATATTTCCATTATCGCAACATCGATGTCAGCACGCTTAAGGAACTGGCCTGGCGCTGGGCACCTAACCTGCCGAGATTCGATAAAGAGTGTCATCATCTCGCCCTTGACGATATTCGCGAATCCATTGCAGAACTCAAGCACTACAGTAACAGTTTCATTCGAAAAGAGGCCTGACCCCCCCCCACCCTGCAGTTAAGCCGGGCAGCAGTCCAGGCTCATACCCGCTGCAAGAGTTCAGTACCGCTCACCTCTCCAACTTCAGACCCCAAATCTGTTCGGCATACTCCTTAATCGTCCGATCACTGGAAAACTTACCCATCCGTGCCACATTCAGGATTGATCGTCGGGTCCATATCGCCTTGTCAACATACGTTTGCCCCACCAGCCGTTGACAGTCCAGATAGGATTCCAGATCAAGCAGGAGCAGATAAGGATCGTTTTCACTCAGCAGATCGTTGACTAACGGTCGAAACAGTTCGGTATCACCATTACTGAAGGCACCGCCACCAATGGCATCAATGATCTGACGCACAGCAGGGTTGGCTTCGTAAATCTGCCAGGGCTTACGAGATTTGCATTTTTTCTCATACTCAGCCTCCTCAGCGGTCATGCCGAAGATAAAGATATTCTCTGCCCCCACTTCTTCGCGGATCTCGATATTGGCTCCATCAAGGGTACCGATCGTCAAGGCACCATTCAGTGCAAACTTCATGTTGCCGGTCCCTGATGCCTCGGTGCCTGCAGTGGATATCTGTTCGGAAAGATCAGCCGCCGGGATAATCCGTTCAGCCAGAGATACGCTGTAGTTGGGAATGAAGACCACCTTCAGCCGGTCGCCCACACGCGGATCATTGTTGACCACATCGCCCACCGAGTTGATCAACTTGATAATCAACTTGGCCTTCCAGTATGATGGCGCGGCCTTCCCGGCAAAAATAATTGTTCGCGGGGTCACCGGTTCGTCCCGGTGGGTGATGATACGATGGTAAAAATCAATCGCATGGAGAACATTGAGCAACTGTCGCTTATACTCATGAATACGCTTCACCTGAATATCGAACAGGCTGCCCGGATCCACGTCAACAGCACAGGTTGCCGTAATGATCCTGGCTAATCGCTTCTTGTTCTCCAGTTTCACAGTCTGCCACTGCTGATGAAAAACCGGATCATCGCAGTAGGACTCCAGACCGCGAAGTTTATCCAGATCAACCACCCAGTCAAAACCGATCTTGTCACCGATCAATCCCGCCAACCCCTGATTGCACTTCAACAGCCAGCGGCGGGGTGTAATGCCGTTTGTTTTGGAGTTGATTTTGTCCGGCCACATCTCATGAAAATGACGGAACAGATTGGTTTTGAGGAGCTCACTGTGCAACGCAGCCACACCGTTCACCGAATGACTGCCGACAATGGCAAGATTGGCCATACGTACCCGTCGTACCGACCCCTCTTCAATCAGTGACATCTCCTGAATTTTTCGGGTGTTCCCAGGATACAGGTTCGCCACTTCCTCAAGAAAGCGCCGGTTGATTTCATAGATAATCTCAAGGTGCCGGGGCAAAACCCGACCGAGCATATCAACAGGCCATGTCTCCAGAGCCTCCGGCATCAGCGTGTGATTGGTATAGGCAAAGGTGTTGACGCAGATGTTCCAGGCCTGTTCCCAACCCAGGCCCTCAATATCAAGAAGCAGGCGCATCAACTCTGGGATGGCGATGGCAGGATGAGTATCGTTGAGTTGAACTGCCACCTGATTGGGAAAATCATCGAACGTATCATTATCTTTACGATAGCGACGTAAAATATCCTGAAAGGTTGCAGCCACAAAAAAATACTGCTGCTTGAGCCGAAGCTCCTGGCCCTCACTGATGTCATCACTGGGATACAACACCTTGGAGATAGTCTCAGACAGCACTTTACTTTCTACAGCGCTGATATAGTCACCAACGTTGAAATACCGTAAATCCAACTCTCGGGAGGCCTTGGCCCTCCAAAGACGCATATTGATGACATGGTCATTGTTGAAACCCGGCACCAGCATATCGCAGGCCATGGCCATGACAATCTCCGTATCAACCCACCTGGCGCGGTAATTGCCCAACTTGTCCGTCGTTGCTGTCACATGACCATAAAATTGAACCGGATACATGAACGAGGTGCGCTCATACATCCAGGGTGAGCCCAACCGCAGCCAACTGTCCGGTGTCTCCACCTGGTAGCCGTCAACAATTCGCTGGTTAAAAAGACCGAAGTCATAGCGAATGCCGTAGCCATAGGCCGGGATCTTCATAGTGGCAATGGAATCCATGAAGCAGGAGGCCAGCCTGCCAAGACCACCGTTGCCGAGAGCCGCGTCTTCTTCACAGTCCCGCAACTCTTCAAGGTCGTATCCCAGCTGCTCAATCGCCTGTGTCACCTCATCCATGAGCCCCATATTGAGGATGGCGGTACCAAGCGAACGTCCGACTAGAAATTCCAGCGAGAGGTAATAAACCCGCTTCATCTTACCTGCATAAAAGGTCTTCTGCGTCTTGATCCATTTTTCCATCAAAACGTCACGCAAGGCATAGGACAGGGCCCGATAAACATCCTGATCCCCAGCCCGGTCCGGATCACGTCCCTGAAAGCTCATCAGATGATGGCGGATACAGATCTTAAAATCTTCTATTCCGGTTCCCTGGAAAACAGATGCATAGGCATGGTTATCAGCCGGATCAACAATGTGTTTATCCATGAAAATCTCCGTTGGTAAGTGTTCTGGCTGCGTACAACAGGCAATCAACGTTCTTATTGTACAGGAAAAAATATATCCGGCAAGCCGGGTTCTTTTGGAGGGATCATCGGATGCTCAAAGAAACACTCCTCTTGTAAATCGCTACAAGAGAGACAGTCCAGCGGGATAAAGACGCCGACTTTACTCGCTGACTCCGACAGATGAGCCGTAAAGAAAAGAAAGAGCAGTCAACAGCACAACAGTTCATGCGCCGTTTTTCACCGGCTCATTACCATAAAAACCACTTCCGCCTGCAGAACAGGAGAGATGTTTTATCCGTATTCTCCGGATGCGCCGTTACACTGCGCTCATCCACCTGCAAAATATATTGGTGCATTACCCGGCAGCCACTTGATATTACAGCCCATGCTCGGTTTCTGCTCAGGAGAAATCGGGTGACCTGCCAGAAGAGCATCAAGCGCTCTGCGCAGATCACGCCCTGTGACCGGTACCGGCTTCCCGGGTCGGGCATCATCAAGTTGCCCCCGATAGACAAGTTCGAGATCACGATTAAAAAGAAAAAAGTCCGGGGTACAGGCAGCATGGTATGCCCTGGCCACCTCCTGCGTTTTGTCGTAGAGATAGGGAAAGGGATAACCTGCCCGGCGAGCCTCCTCACCCATGCGAACAAAACTGTCATCAGGATACGCATCGGCATCGTTGCTGCTGATGGCGACCATGGCAATACCTTTGGCCATGTACGCATGCCCCAGGGCCGTTAATTCCTTTTGCACGTGCTTGACATAAGGACAGTGATTACAGAGAAACATCACCAGCAAACCGGCAGCCCCTTTGAAATCTTCGAGTCGGACGGTGTTTCCGCTGGTGTCCGGCAGGACGAATGATGGTGCGCCGGCCCCCAGGGCCAGCATAGTCGATGCGGTCAGGACCATGATAGTGCTCCTTTGCAAGTTTTATTGTTGTTACGCTCTGCAATGCAGGGATAATACTTTTTTCCAATACGATTTCGGCTATTATACAATCAGTATACATACCAAAGCTGTACGTTTTCCTAACTCAGCCAACTATCGATCATGCATAAAGGTACATTCCTCGGACTGGCGACTGCTGATACTGTCTACTATGTCCCTCATTTTCTCGAACGCAACCAAAAACTCAAAGCCGAGCGACAGCTCGCTTATGCCGGCGGCCCGGCAACCAATGCCGCAGTTGCCTTTGCCGCCTTTGGCAACGAATCCACCCTGCTCACCGGGCTGGGACAGCATCCAATGGCTCATATTGCCAAGGTGGACCTTGCTGATCACAAAGTCCGGCTCATCGACTGTACCGATCAACCACGCAGGCCGCCGATTCTTTCGACAATTATTGTTGATCTCTCCTGTGGTGAACGCAGTGTGGTGTATTCGAGCACAGATCTGCGCAAACTTCGTTCCGACACCATCAATAAAAACACTTTGGAGTATTCTGACGTCCTGCTGCTCGACGGTTACTATTTACCGCAGGCAATTCAACTGGCCACTTTGGCGAAAAAACTGAAAATTCCGGTGGTGTTTGACGGCGGCAGCTGGAAAGACGGATTGGAAAACCTGTTACCGCTGGTTGACTACGCCATCTGCTCGAATGCTTTTTTTCTGCCCGGCAGTACCAATCAGGAAGGGCTCACGGATTTTCTACAACAACAGGGTATCCAGTGTATTGCCATTACCAGGGATGGTCAACCGATCATTGCCCATTGTCAGGGTCAAACCAGGGAAATTCCGGTCATGCAGGTGAAAACTGTTGATACTCTCGGCGCCGGTGATATTTTTCATGGTGCTTTCTGCCACTATATCCTGGAATGTGATTTTCTGCTCAGTCTGGAGCGTTCCGGAGAGGTTGCCAGCCTTTCCTGCACCTCTCTGGGCACCCGGGCCTGGATTGAGCAGGAAAAATTTCTCTGATCCGGAGTTATCTCTTTGCTGTCCTGATTACCGCTGGCGAAAAGGGATCCGGCAGTAATCAATACCGCGTTTGGGAACAATGCCGGACTGCTCAAGAAACATCTGCAATGAGTTCATTGAAATATTCATATTTTCCGTCGGCCCGAGGTACAGATGATCCATGACCGGAGCCCCACCTTCTCCGGCAAGATCGAACTCAATATACGGCACCAGCATATCATGCCCCTCACGGAAACGAATGGGAATTTCACCAGAACGGGTCAAGACCGGCGAGACGATCCGCCACTCTTTTTCCTCACGGAAAGAGGGGTGCTTAAGGATAGCAGCGATACGCAACAAATCGGTTTCCACGGCGGCAAATGATTCGCGATACAGGGCCGACCGTTCAACAGCCGATAAACTCTCATCCTCCCGAGTTCCTCCCAACCGTTCCACAGCGTCGACCACCTGCCCGATCAGGTTCTGCTGACGTGCCGGCTCATAGATGCATTTACCAATCATGAACCCCTGCCTGGCCGCACAACGAAGGATATACTCGGGGCAAAAACCCAGGCTCACCCCTTTGCCCGGCAGGCTGTAACCTCGCCATTGACTGAGTAGATTACCGTGGGAGCGGAAAGACGCGCCAAACAGCATGTGGCCACTGGTAATCCAATGTGCAACCCAGTCGGCAAACTGGGATAACAGGCTTGAGTTGGCCCGACCATCTTCGATACGTTCACGCACCTCGGCAGCTATCAGGTCGGCGGTATGTCGCAACTCTGCAGAATCGTTCATATAACGAATATCACTGGCCCATAGGGTCCGGCTCTGAACAATCCCCAGTAACCCGCTGAAGGTCGTGTAATGATAGAGCGTGCTCTGTGGGGTGTCTGCGTAAAGCACCCTGGTTAAGGTCTCGATTTCTTGCATACTGATCCGTTGCCTTTTGCTTTGTCAACAGACAGGCTCTCAAATCATTCTTGAGATTTATACCGCTGTCTGGTAAAAATACAGCCCTGTTCACCATACCGGAATAAAAACTTTAACCTACTGCATACCGGTCTATCCTTCCACTTTTACACAGGTAACGTATCCAATGTATAGAAATTTCAAAATAGTCCCCAATATCATATTCGGACGTGGCAGTTTCAACCAGTTAGGTGACATCCTTGCTCCCAAACGAGTGACACCGGACTCCTATATCGTCTTTGTACTTGACGATATCTTCAAGGAGCGACCGCTGAAAAACCGGATCCCCATGGAAAAAGGCGATCTCCTCATCCTGGTCAATGTCGATAACGAACCGACCACAAAGTATATCGACCAGCTTGTCGCCCAGATACAGGCCTACAATCCGAACAAGCCGGTCGGTATTATCGGCATCGGTGGCGGATCGACCATGGATATTGCCAAAGCGATCTCCCTGATGCTCAACAATCCCGGCTCAGCCGCCGATTACCAGGGTTGGGATCTCATTAAAAATCCAGCGGTCTACCATGCGGCAGTGCCCACCTTGGCCGGTACCGGTGCAGAAGTCTCCCGCACCACTGTGCTGACCGGGCCGGTGAAAAAGCTCGGCATCAACTCTGATTTCACGGTGTACGATCAGATCATGCTTGACCCTGAACTTATCGACGGTGTACCAAAGGACCAGTGGTTCTATACTGGCATGGACTGTTATATCCATGATATCGAATCCTTACATGGCACCTACATCAACGAATTCAGCCGTGCCTATGCGGAAAAATCTGTTGCTCTCTGCCGCCAGGTTTTTCTTGACGACCATCCGGACAAAGACGATAAACTCATGATGGCCTCCTACTTTGGAGGCATGTCCATCGCGTACTCCCAGGTAGGCGCCTGCCATGCACTTTCATACGGACTGGCCTTTGTGCTCGGAACGCATCACGGTATTGGTTGTTGCATCACCTTCGATCACCTCGAAGAGGTCTATCCGGAAGGGGTACGGGAGTTCCGCCGCATGATGGAAAAACACGACATCCATCTGCCGCGCAACCTGACAAAAGACCTTGATGAACAGTCCCTGCAGACCATGGCCGAGGTAGCCATTGGTCTGACCCCGCTCTGGGAGAACTGCTTTGGTAAGGATTGGCAGCAGATCATAACAAAAGAACGTCTCCTTGATATGTATCGAAAAATGTAACCAACTGTACGAACAGCTGTCTATCCTCTCCATTTATCTTCAAACAGGACAACCTCTCTTCCTGCCGCTATGCTTCTCAGCGGTGGCAGAGAGGTTCTTTTGTTTCACTCAACGGATCTTTACCGGCGCACTGCCCGCACTATCCCGACAAACGTTTGTTCTCCAGGCTGACTGGTTACCATCAGGATGACGACGGGTAAATCGCCGCTGATACGAACACCGGCGGCAAAGTGGTTCAAGTAACCACTGATGAGCAAAGCCTTCCCGAATACGGCCGGCACGAGAGCCGGCCAGGATCTCAGCAAGAGGCTGTTGAAAGATGTTGCCCAGCGTCAGATGACCTTCAGCATCCAGACAGCAGGCGACAACCGTGCCATCAACCAAAATGGCCAGATGATCTCGCAGAGCACGACACGAGCCATACTTATCAAGCTCGGGCGAGGCAAGTTGCGGCCAGGTGAATGGCAGCTCTGGATTGAGAAACACCCGATCTGCCAAACAAAGGCCACGCCCGTTCAATCCACTGTTGAGATCCACCGGTGCATCAGTAAAAGCAGCAACCAGTTCATTGAGCAGCCAGTGTTTTTTCTCGGAGCCTTGCAAAAGTGTATGCACATGCATGTTCCAGAACCGGAGGCTGACATACAGTGCAGTCGATCGGCTTGCCTCCCTGGTCAACGCGATAATCTCCTGTAAGTGTGTTCGAGCCGCATCAGTAGAGAGTTCATCCAAACTGTGGAGAGAGATATTCAGCTGGTGCAGGGCAGGAGCTGTCAGCAGAAGCTGTCGATGCCGTTTAATCAGGGTACCGTTGGTGGTCAGGTTGACGCGCATGCCAAAGGCATGACAGAGTGTGAGGAACGATGCAAATCGAGGGTGGAATAACGGTTCCCCCAGCACATGCAGACAGAGATCTTGCGTGTACCCCTGCAGACGCTCCAGCACTTCGGCAAAAGCTGTGATATCCATATCCTGCAAAGGGCGCTTGCTTCTGACACAAAATGAGCAGCCCAGGTTGCAGCGGTTGGTGATTTCAATGTAGATCTTCTTAAATCCTGCTTGCTTCTGACTCACGGTGTCGTCGTCTAAACAAGGTTCATTTCAGATAAAACGTTGCATCAGTTCACTGCAGACAAGATCCACATTTCCCGGCGTCACCCCCCACTGCTCCACATACTTAAGCACCTGCCGGCGAAGAGGCGGATCGTTGCAGTCATCAAGTTTTCGAAAAAGACCGGTTCGGCGACCAATCTGATACACGACCTGCTCTTCCGGCCGCATGGCCAGGAACCGGTGAATCACCGCAATCATACGGTGCTGATCATTGGGCAGCACACCGTCAATCTCCTCAAACAGGTTGAGAATATGATCACTTTTGACGTGGCTGGTAATCCCGGAAAGTGACTGCAGAAAAACCAACAACTCCCTGGCTGTTTCCTGATCGCCAAGAGCAACAAAATTGCCGTCTGCCTGTTCACGGGTCAACACAAGACCGGCAGGCAATGCCAGGGTACGTAAACGAATGAAATCCGGGTTGATCCGGTTTAAGGCTTCAGCACTTTCCAGTGCATGCTGCATCGAAAGCTCTTTGCCGCCGAGCCCAGGCATATAGTACTCAGAGAGCTCAATTCCGGCTGCTTTCACCTTGCATCCAGCAAGAATATGCGTGTGTTGGCTCGCTCCTTTCCGTACCCGATCAAGGACCTGGTCGCACCCGGACTCAAGACCGATGTGTATGCGGTTGAGCCCGGCTGCCGCAATACCGCGCAAACTGTCATCATCTATCCGGGCAATGGTTTGAGACCGGGCATAGGACGTGATGCGTTCGACACCGGGAAAGGTTGCCTGAAGATGATCAAGTATTGCCACTAAATGATCAGGTCTGATAATCAGACTGTTTGAGTCCTGGAGAAAAACTGAACGAGCTCCGGCCTGCAGCCAGTTACGAGCTGCATAGGCGGCCATCCACTCACTCTCACCCGAGGCTGGATCAAGAACAACGTCTCCCTCCACATCCCCGTTCTGACCGTTCTGGATCCGTTCAACCCAATATCGCACAGTATCAATGTCCCGGAGCACATGATCTACAGGCCGCTGACTGAACTGTTGACCTTTATACAACCCGCAAAACGTACAACGGTTCCAGGGACAGTTACGAGTCACCCGAATCAGCAGACTGCCGCTTTCACTGGGCGGCCGAATCGGTCCCTGTTCAAATCCCTGATAGGGCGGCTCAGCTGCATGCATCGGTTTCTCTCCCCAATACGACGGCGACCTCCTGCCATTGGTTACCCATCATTTCATACCTCAGATTAACGACACGGTTGTATACCGCTCTATCATGCCCTGTCATCAATCACATCTATTCTGGTCTGCATTGCCGACATGCTGCTGCCACAGACACAGAGGGTGCACAAAGAAGTGCACAGCATAGGGCAATAGGAACAAAAAAACAGTTTCATACAACTTCAAATTCTGCAACCATGCATCTTGAACAATCGCAAAGAGCCACAAAAGGAATATATCTGCATCTAGCGCATCAGCCGATGCTGTGGTATAGATACTGTAATCATGGAACCTGTTTTGACAAAAGAGGCCGCTGTTGCCGCCATCATTGCACGCACCCCCAGCCCAGAGGTGCTTTTCCTGAAACGCAGAGCAAACCCACGAGACCCCTGGTCAGGACACTACGCTTTTCCCGGCGGCAGACACGATGAAGACGACCCGTCACTGCTGGCGACCTGCCTCCGTGAAACCTATGAGGAGTGCGGCATCTATCTTTCAACAGACAGCCTTGTCAAGACATATCCGGCCCGACCTGCCGGCAACTATCTCAACCGACCGGTTCCGGTCACAACGTTCCTCTTTGAGATATCAATACAGCCGGTCATAACATTACAAAAAGCGGAAATCAGTTGTCACGAATGGCTGGACCTTGAATATCTCCGTGACACGGACAATATCATACGCCGTCCCATGAGTCCACGTTGTCCGGAGGTTCTGTTTCCCTGTATTCCGGCAACCGAAGGCTTTATCTGGGGTTTTACCTACGAGACTCTCATGATGATTATCGCCGATCATTACAGTGATCTTGTGGTGGAAAATTTAACAGCAGAAGAGTGATCGCGGAGGTAAAGAGCTCTTGACTTTTTAACCGTTGACCTGTATTCAATATCGGCGGATTTGAAAGGAGATATCTCGTAGGAGAGAACACTCCAGATGACGTGAGAGTGTACATGCAGCGAAGTGATTGCCTGCTCAGACACGCCTGACAACTCGTTCTCCAGACTCCTTCTGAAATATCAACGTAACTTGCATATCTGCTCGTTGGTCATGCTGTATCAAAACTTGCTACTTCCCATACAGTACTCCTGTTATCAGGGCTTAAACAACAACCTTACGGTAGATTGCCAAATCGTTTTGATCTACTAATTTACTCGATTTAACCACAAGGAGAAACAAATGAAAGCACCAGTACGTGTAGCAGTAACCGGAGCCGCCGGCCAGATCAGCTATTCTCTCATCTTCCGTATTGCCAGCGGTACCATGCTTGGTCCGGATCAGCCTGTCATCCTGCAGCTTCTGGAAATTCCACCGGCAATGGGCGCTCTGCAGGGTGTATTGATGGAGCTCAATGACTGTGCGTTCCCGCTGGTTGCAGGCGTTATCGCCACCGACGATCCCAATGTTGCTTTCAAAGATGCAGACTTTGCCCTCTTGGTCGGTTCCCGACCACGCGGTCCAGGCATGGAGCGCTCCGATCTGCTCAACGCCAACGGCGCGATCTTCACTGTCCAGGGCAAGGCTCTGAGCGACAATGCTAATCCCAACGTTCGCGTCCTGGTCGTCGGCAACCCGGCAAACACCAACGCTCTGATCTGCTTGAAAAATGCCCCTAAACTCAATCCACGCAACGTTACCGCTATGATGCGTTTGGATCACAACCGGGCCATGTCGCAGATCGCCGAAAAAACCGGCACCCACTCCACCAAAGTTGAGAAAGTGGTTGTTTGGGGTAACCATTCTTCAACCCAGTATCCGGATATCAGCTATGCCACCGCTGATGGCAAAGCAGTCAAAGGACTGGTGGACGACGAATGGAACAAGAACGATTTCATTCCAACGGTACAGCAACGCGGCGCTGCTATCATCAAGGCCCGGGGTGCATCATCCGCAGCATCCGCTGCATCCGCTGCTGTCGATCACATGCGAAACTGGGCGCTTGGCAGCAACGGTCAGTGGGTCAGCATGGGTGTGTACAGCAAGGGCAACCCCTATGCTGTTGATGAAGATCTGATCTTCGCCTTTCCAATCACCTGTGAAAACGGCGAATGGAAAATTGTTGAAGGTCTTGAAATCAGCGACTTCAGCCGTGAGATGATCAAGAAAACTGAGGCAGAGCTCCAGGGTGAGCGTGCTGCTGTCAGTGACCACATCAGCTGATAATTGATGCACCGGTTTATCCGGTGTTCAGAGGGGTGCCTTTCCGGCACCCCTTTTTTTGTCTCCAGTCTTGACAAAACAGGCGGCAGGCAGCTACGCTTTCAGCAACAGTTCATCTTGCCAGGAGGCTACCTTTGCAGACCGAGCCCTCACCTTCCATTCAGGAGTTGATTGATGCCGGCCGAATAGTTGAAGCCGGCACACTCCTTGCCGTCACTGAATCCTCCCTTTCTGTTGCCGAACAAAATGCCTATCGACTGGAAATTGAACAGCGGCAGCACAAAGCCGAGACATTTATTACTCAGGCTGAAAGCCTTGAGCAAGCCGGTAAAAACGAAGAAGCTAAAACAGTGTATATGTCAGTTCTCAATGAGGTTTGCGACTTTCCGGGCCTTCACGAACATATTAAACGTGTGGACGATGCCATTGCCTTATCGCGTGCGATCCAACGAAGAAATAAACGTATCCGTGCAACAGCTGCCCAGACAACAACCCAGGAGAAAAGCAACAACCCAAGCCGACGTTTTATCATAACCGGCGCAGTGCTGTTGACCGCTGTGGCAACACTCACCCTCTTTATAACAGTGCGGCAGGACCCCGTATCCCCTCCACCAATCGCGAAAGAATCTTCTCTGGATACAACAATTACTGCGCACCAACAAACGTCGACAGCACCTGCTGTGAACGCGAAAACCGACTCTTATGCACCAGCAGCTGAAATTTCAAACCAGATCAGGCCTGCACCCCCATCGACACCAACCACCGACAGACAATCCGTCACAACACAGGCAGAGGCACCCCGGCCGGCAAAAAAAAAGGAAACCACAAACAACACCCTGTCGAGTGTGACGCCCTCAACAGAGGACAGGCAGGAAGAAACAACTGTTCAGAAAAACGGACAGCCACAGGATAATTCTGCTCCTCTTCCTGCTGTTTACTACACTGTACAGCCAGGTGACTGTCTTAGCCTGATTGCAGAACGCGTGCTCTGTCGGCAATCCGCCTGGGAGGCGGTCTATCGGCTCAATAAAGACCAAATCACTGACCCTGAAAGATTACGGACAGGGATGCGGTTACGACTGACCGGGCTGGAGAGCCAATGTCCTCCGGGCAACCAGTAAAAAACAGCAGCGCTGCAAGTTTTAATCAGCAAAACGCTGTAGGTATTTCCAGCCGATTGCCGGAGGACAGTTGAGGGGTGATCCCACTCTTTGGACGTACACGTACCTGTACCGACTCTGTCAACCCGGTCATTTTGCTTCAAGCCGTCATAGAACAATGCAAGATGCCGGACATGACGGTGATTTGGTACATGCTTGTTGCACCTGGAATCAATCGACCAACAGAGTCAGGGAAACAGCCCTCTTTCACCTCCCTGTTGAGACAAAACGCTCCCGATCGTCACAAAAAGACCCGTCTAACAGTCAGACCTTCGGCGTATCTCTCTGCATCATTATAAGCGTACATATCGTGCATTCAATACGGTATGCAGCAACGCTTCATAAACTGCACGGTCATCGACTCCCTCTTTCCGCTGACACGCTGAGGCACTGAAGAAAGACGAATGCCTCGTCAGGACATACCGCAGAACATCGTTTATCAAATACACTGCAGAGAAAATACCTGTGTGACAGGTATCAGACCTCGTCAGCAAGCAAATCCGGCGCAGACCTGCGCCATCCTGGACGGCTCGCAGGAAACTCTATCACCAAATACACTCACCCAAACGATATGTTTATTTGCGAAACAGCCAGAAAAAAACTGTCAAGATCACACTGACGACCAGACAGGTGGCAAGCGGAAAAAATAAACGGATGCCGTCTCGAACAATGACAATATCACCGGGCAAACGTCCAAAGGGCACAGTTCGTAACCAGGGCCAGAACAGCCCGGCAACAATGAACAATAAACCAAGAAGAATCAATGTCTTGTTCATGTTTTACTTTTTATTCGGTGCATATCAACAGTGCTCTGGCTTAAAAACACGCCGGTCATGACAAGGCCGCTGGCCAGCCACTGCCATGAAGTCAAACGTTCATCCAGCACCAGAAAACTAATTATTATCGTAAAAACCGGTATCAGGTTCACAAAGGCTGAAGCCTGACCGGCTGGGATGCGACTGATGCCAAAATTATACAGACCGTATGCCCCCACACTCACCACCGTTCCCAGATACAAGATAACGATCCATCCGTTGAACGACAGGCACGTGTCCTGAACAGAGGGTATCAGCAAGACAGGCAGAAAAAATAACGCGCCAACAAAAGCCTGTATTCCGGTGAGAAAAAAAGGATGGAGTTCTTTACTTAATCGTTTCATTAGAATAGTATAGCCTGCTGCACAGATCATAGCCATAAACTCAAGGAAATTCCCCAACATGGGATTTGGGGCCTGAGCAGTTTCCTTGGCAGAAATACTGAGCCACATTGCACCGGTAGCCGCGATGGTAAAACCAAAAACAGTCCGGACAGCAATACGTTCGCCAAGGAAAAAACCAGCGCTTATGGCAACCATGAGCGGCAGCATGGTCGTAATCATGGCAGCCTGAGAGGCAGTCGTATGGACCAGGGCCGCTGATTCAAAAAGAAAATAGAAACATGGCTCGCAAAGGCACATCGTCACAAGCGGTAAAAGATGGTGCCTTCGCAACCCCATACGAAAAAACGAGCGGCTAAAAGGAAGGAAACAAAGTGAAGCGACTGCCATCCTTCCAAAAATAATCAGTAAAGGATGCATCTCCTGAAAACCGTACTTCAACGCTACAAATGAGCTGCCCCATAAGACCATGGCCACCAGCAAGGCCATCCGTGGCACCCATCTGTGCAATCTCTCACATTCCATAAACCTACTCATGACGCTATGCAACATCATGCCCCTTATCGTCGACTCTTCCGGTTCTGCAGATGTTCCGGTCTACTGTCCGCTGTGGCTGTACTCCTTGCAACTGTTACAGCCTCTCCTCTCTTTGGCGCAGGTGCTTCACCGTCTGCAGCCAACATTCAACTCAACCAGGCCAGTGCCGCACAGACCTTTGACCTATATCAGAATATCCCTGGTTTGACCAGCCAGCAGGTCGAATACGGCAGAGTCGCCATACCAAGAATGCCTTATAATGCACAACGAATATTCCGCAAAATCTGTGGATTACCCGGTGTCAGCTTCGAGCATGCGAAACAGGCTATTGATACACTCGGACGCGAGCGATTTACCTTTGAACAGGTTCAGACCTTCGAAGCCTTCGCCGATATGGACACTGTCAACATTGACCTGGGCATGTCCAGCCTGAACACCATCAAAGAAATGGGATTTGAGGCAGGCCGTTCCTTTCGTAAATACGTCAGTCTGCCGGGTGCCACTGCCGGTATTGCTGTCCCGATGATTACGACATTCAACAACATGCCTGATTACAACAACCGTGCTGCCCAGGCTCTTTTCTCAGTTCGAGGCATGCGGATGGATCTGGCGCAGAAAGGAATGCCCTTGCTGGCACGTCTGAAAGACAACCAGGCCAGAGCTGCTGAAACCTATGCCAAAGTACGTGGCATGGACCCGGAAACTCTGCTCGACGGCCTTGAACTCCTGCAAAAACTCCGCCAGGATGACGCCTGGAATGCTCGCTGCCTGTTTACCAACAAACTGCTGACTCCCCGGGATGCCTGGAACTGGCTGGTCGGTTACTTTGCACTGCCCACCAATGTTCAGGAAACTCAGTTCAGCAAACTGGACAGCAGGCAGAAAACAGTACTCCTTGAGGCCTTGTACGATGGAGGGACCGAGGCGATATGGAGGATCAATAACTTTCACTCGGTTACCGATGCCAATGGCTATGAGATCTCCGATGCCACGCTCAACAGTTGGTCAACACAACAGCTGGCCGCCAAATTTGCTGAACTCCCCCCGTCGGTCAGAGAACAGTTTGCCGGACAATTCCGAAGCAGCAACAGGGGCCAGGCCATTGGAGTGCTCAAACAGGCCACAGCAGCGGCCCGTGTCCAAACCGCTCGTGATCTGACCGTTGCCAACCTGTACGCCATCACAGCTCAAGGGAGCGAGCTCTATGATTCTTCGTTCCGCTCAGTTGTGGTTCCAGTGCTGCAGACCCGTATCGCAAACAGGAATCAAGGAGATCTCCTGGCATTCCTTCGCTCAATCGATCCGGAAAGCCGTTTGGTTGCAGACTTCATCTCCAGTTGTGCCCAAAAGGGCAGATTAACCACCTTTTTTCCTACAGATGGAGTCAAGCAACGAGAAATCCTCAAACTGGTCACTGCCTCGGCCTTCCGCAATGAGGACTCTATCCTGCTGTTTTCTGCAACCTTCAGCCACCTCCTTAAGGTGTTGACCCCAGATGCCCGCACCTTTCTGATCACGACCATGGCAGAAAACAGTGAGGCCGAAAACTCCTCTTTTGCCAAGTTGGTCAATGTTATTCTGCAGTACTACCTGCAAACGTACCCGGAACTCCTTGGCCCGAATGACCGCCTCCTGATCAGCAGACTCGTTGTCCGCTACGGTGCTCTCAACCTTGACAACTATCAGACAACGCCATTTCAAGAGTGGAAACAGGATGGCCGCCTTGGTTCAGTCTCCATGTTTCATCCCGATGATGATGGAAGACAGTCTTTCATATCCAATGCCAACCTTCTGTTAAACAACGGCTACCGTTTAGTCCCCTCACAACAGTACACTATTCCAACCCTGACTCCGGCCTTCCGACAGGAGATTGAACGGATGAGCGGTGCAGGTCTGGCCTCGTTGTTCAGATCAATGCGCGACCGGCACTTTGCCGTGGCCTTTGTCAAGAATGTCGGCGGTATGACCATCGTTCACACACAATTCGTCTATTCCAATATGGAAAATCAAAAGGAGATGCTGAGACGCTTTATCCTTTCCAAAGACGAAATGCTTGCTCAGCGGGGGCATAGCTACTGGCGCTCAGAACAGATCATTGAACCACTGACCAAGCTGATTGAGGAGGGCAGGATCACCGAGGCTGATCTTCGCAGCAAACAACGATTCCTCAGTTTAGGATCGTGCGGCGGGGTCAAGGTATATACCATTCTGACCCGACTCTTTGCCAGTTCCGTCGATATATTGGCCAGCATCGGCACAGGAGTGGCCATTATTAACGATCCGTACAACAAAATGTTTTTCGAAATCATTGCCAACAATCCGTCGCATATCACATGGAAAACCGTAGCTCAACAGTCAGCTCCCATTTTTCGAAGTGAGTGGGGTCAAGATTATCTGTTACCCGGATCGCTCACCGCTATCCTGCATAAGATCCTGGATGAAACTGAGCAAACCAGCGGCACAGCGACTCGGGATCGATTTATTCCTTCCAGAGGAATTTGGTAACTGTGCCGCTTTATACCCACGATAAACTTTCAGAGTTGCTTCAGCAGGCAGCAAAACAGCCTTCAGAGGTGTATCTATTTTTCGGCGAACGCTACCTTTGCCTGCGAACAGCCAATCAGTTAGCTGAAGTGCTGTTGCAAAAACACGGCGGTACGATTCATCCCATCGACGGTGACCGGGAAGACAGCACCACTACCTGCGCCAGGCTGCGCAGCTTCAGTCTCCTTCCCGGTCGTCAGATTTATCGCGTGACCGACACACGTCTCTTTCTTTCAAAAAACATTGCCAAGTCAATATGGGAGCGATTTTGCAAAGCTCATGCCGATGACAAACCGGACCAGGCCCAACGGGCGCTCAAAGCCCTTCTGAAAAGTGGTGGTCTGGACCCAGTACACCACGAAAGTGATCTGGCATCGTTATCGGCAACAGAGTGGAAAAAGTGTTTCGGCTTTTTGCATCCCGGCAAGGACGTACAGTATATCAACGACTACCTGGACACTCTGACTGACGAGAATTCCGCACCTGTTCCCGATTCTTCCCAATCCGGTGAGATCTTGGCGACCACGCTGAAAGCCGGCATACCGGACAGCAACTTTCTTATTTTGATCGCCGAAGAGGTTGATAAACGCACGAAACTGTTCAAAATGCTTAAAGATGAACAGACTGTTATAGACATAACCGCCAAAGCCGATTCAAGAATCAAAGCCGAAAAAACACAACTGGAGATCCTTCACCATCTCCTTCGCCAGACTCTGGCTGAAGACAACAAGATCATGGCTCCCTCTTTGACCGACGTACTCCTGGAGCGGGTGGGGTTCCATCCCGTGGCACTGGTCATGGAGCTCCGTAAGGTAATGGCCTATACAGGTGATCGCCGGGAGATAACCCGTGATGATCTTGATCTCCTTGTTGGTCGAACCCGTCAAGAAGCACTTTTTGAGCTGACCAATGCCCTGTCCGGTAAAAACCTGCCGCTCCTCTTAACCATAGCGACCAGGCTTCAGGAAAATAATATCCATCCGCTGGCGATTGTAGCAACACTCCGCAACCATACCCGCAGTCTTCTTCTCAGCAAAGCATTGGCAGAGCAACCTGCAATCGGTTTTCTGCCCTCCATGAATGCTCAGACATTCCAACATGTCTGTCTGTCCCGCCTCAAAGAAAAAGAATTCTTCAAAAAAGAATTTGGCAGCCGCCACCCTTACGCCTCATACATGCAATTCAAAACAGCCTATAACTTCAGCACACACGTTCTTATCACCTGGTTGCAGTTACTGCTGAAAGCAGAAATGAAACTCAAAGGATCCCCTGTAGCTGCAGATACGATTCTCCACAGCCTCCTTACCTCCATGCACGCGGCATACACCGGGTAAAACAACCGGGAGCCACTCCACTGCCCTTGCAAAAACCACAGTGAGCATTAAAATACTTGTGGGTAACTGAAAAATGCCGAGTGACCGTGGACAAGACGGTTCTAACGTACATCTTCTTGTTACCGACGCCTTGAGCAGTACATGTAAAAAATACATAGATTTTTCCCAGAACCGCCTTGATGATGGCAAAAGAAGATACTCTCATTCAGGATAAACCTGACATAACAGAAAAAACCTCCCTGCAGGAGCCACCGTATTATCGAGTTGTATTGCACAATGATGATTACACAACCATGGACTTTGTCGTCATGATTCTGCAGTCTGTTTTTCATAAAAACATCGAAGAAGCTACCCAAATCATGCTCAATGTGCATCATCAAGGAAGAGGTATAGCAGGAGTCTACACACGGGAAATAGGAGAAACCAAGGTGGCGCTGGTGCACCGCATTGCAAAAAGAAACGAATACCCACTGAGATGTTCACTGGAACCAGACAGTTAACAACCAAACCTTAGCCGATAAGGCACCAGGCGTTACCCAAAGCTGTGCAAGATATTCGCTCTACCGAGGAACACCATTATGCTGAGTAAAGAATTAGAGATCGCTCTAATCAAGGCCATAAAAGAGGCAAAAAATCATCGCCACGAGTATGTCACCGTGGAGCATATGCTGTACGGACTGCTCCATGATGACCTTGCCCGCCATATCATTGATAAGTGTGGTGGAAATAACGAAACACTGAAAGAACGGCTTGAACGTTTTTTTGAAAGCGGTATGCCGGTCATGAAAACCGCTGAAGGTGAACCCGCACAAACCGTTGCCTTCAACCGGGTTTTGCAGCGTGCAGTCAACCATGTGCAAAGTTGCGGCAAAAAACAGGTTGATACCGGCGATGTTCTGGTCTCAATCTTCACTGAACCGGATTCCCATGCCGTCTATTTCCTGGGAAGCGAGGGGGTCGGACGACTGGAGGTGGTGGAGTATATTTCCCACAGCCTCCCGGAATACCTGCAGAGTGAACCCCTGCGACAGGCTCCCGGACAACATCCTTCAAAAAAGAAGCAGGAAAATGCAACCGGTGATGCGTTAGAAGAGTTCACCGTCAACTTTGCCAAACGCGCGGCTGAAGGTGGCATTGATCCATTAATAGGTCGGGATCATGAGCTCTACCGAATGATGCAGGTTCTCTGTCGACGAAAAAAGAACAATCCTCTGCTGGTCGGCGAACCTGGAGTCGGGAAGACGGCCATGGCTGAAGGACTGGCTTTGAGAATTCACGAAGACAGTGTCGCCCGTCAAGATCCTCAACCTGACCCTAAAAAGCTCGTTCCGGATCTCTTACAGGATGCAGAAATATACATGCTTGATCTTGGTACCCTGGTTGCCGGGACAAAGTATCGGGGTGATTTCGAAAAACGTTTAAAAGAAGTCGTGGCCGCCATCGAAAAAAATAAAAAAGCCATTCTTTTTATTGATGAGATGCATACCATCATCGGTGCCGGGGCGACCAGTGGTGGATCCATGGATGCTTCCAACCTGCTCAAGCCTGCTTTGCAGGCGGGCACCATCCGCTGCATAGGATCAACCACCTATGAGGAATATAAAAATCATATCGAAAAAGACCGTGCGCTTTCCCGGCGTTTTCAAAAGATAGATATTGAAGAGCCGTCGGTGGCTGATACCGGCAGAATCCTGCGCGGGTTACAATCCCGCTACGAGGAACATCACCAGATCCGTTATGCACGGACCGCGATTGATGCGGCGGCTGAACTGGCGAACCGTTACATTAACGATCGTTTTCTTCCGGATAAGGCCATTGATGTCATGGACGAGGTCGGTGCCTATTTTCGTCTCAACGGTAAAACCGGACGGACGGTCGGCGTGCGCGATGTGGAACAGATTGTGTCAAAAATTGCCCGAGTACCGGTAAGCAGCAAAGTAAGCAATGACACGACCCAGCTCCTCAACCTTGACAATAAACTCAAGGCAGTCATCTTCGGTCAAAACGAGGCAATTGAAGCAATTGTCAAGGCAGTGAAGCGATCACGCGCTGGTCTGGGTAATCCCCAATCGCCCACAGGCTCGTTTCTCTTTGCCGGCCCCACCGGTGTTGGGAAGACAGAGGTAGCCAGACAGTTAGCCATCTCGTTAGGTGTTCACTTCGAACGATTTGACATGAGTGAATACATGGAGAAACACGCAGTGTCTCGACTGATCGGCGCCCCACCCGGTTATATCGGTTTTGACCAGGGGGGCCTGCTTACCGACGCCATACGTAAACATCCGTACACTGTCCTGTTACTTGATGAGATCGAAAAGGCTCATCCCGACGTCTTTTCCATTCTTCTGCAGGTAATGGATCACTCCACTCTTACGGATAATGCCGGCCGCCGGGCAGATTTCCGTAATGTCATTGTAATTATGACCACCAATGCCGGTGCACGGGAAATGAGCGAACGAACTATTGGGTTCATCGGTGATTCTGCGGGAAAGGAACAAAAGGTTTTGAAAAATCTGTTTTCACCGGAATTTCGCAATCGACTGGATGGTATCATCACCTTCTCGGCCCTGGAACCGGAAACCGTGGAAAAGGTGGTCGACAAGATGGTGCTCGAACTGCAACAGCAGCTGGCAAGCAAGAAGGTCACCATCACCTTAAGCCCGGCAGCACGTTCCTGGCTGGCACAAACAGGATACGAGCCGGCTTTTGGAGCCCGACCTCTACGGCGCCTGATTATGAAAGAGATCGGTGATGTGCTCACCGAAGAAATTCTGTTTGGCAAATTAACCAAAGGCGGCAAGGTCAAGGTCAATCGTAAAAACAACAAGACAACCTTCTCCTACCTCTAATGGACAGTCACCGGTTGGGGGCATATCGCTCAACCGGTGCTTCCTCCCCGTAACCCACAGCCCGCAGAATCAGCAGAACTACTCCATGCCTGGAGGGACAACAGTTCAACGGGCTGCTGCCGATACACAAACCGCGAAGCCACAGTCATTCTCCACCGGGGACGGCTGGTTCACGTACAACCTCATCACGAATCTGGCGCAGATGTGATCTTTTTCTCCAATCACAGCCACCTCCTCCGCTGAGTTACTCTGCTCCACCGTATATTGCATCCTGTTATGAAAAATCAGCAGGAAGAATCTGATCATCGGAACATTTATCTGTGATCGTTTAGACTCATGTTGTTCTGTCAACAAGAATGGTCTAGTGTTCAGGCGTTGAGCATGCACGATGCTCTGTTCTCTCTACCTACTGTGCAGAATATATGCGTTATACCCTAGACCCGATTCCACACTACACCAGCGAGCTGCTGCCGGTTCCCCATGCTCTGTTCACTCGGGTGGGCGGTGTGAGCAGCGGACTGTTCGCCTCGTTAAACCTGAGCCACCATGTCGGTGATGCAGCTGAACACGTCGAGGCAAACCGTGAGCTGGTTCGGACAACACTTACCCTTGACCGACTCTGTGCCGTCCACCAGGTCCATGGTGATCAGATTGCCGTAATTGACGAGAAATATCCAGAAAACGAAGAGGCAGACGGATATGATGCGCTTATCACCACCGCACCCGGTATCGGCCTGCTCATCCAACAGGCAGACTGCCAGGCTGTGCTGCTGTCATGTCCAAAACAACAGGTGGTTGCAGCTGTCCATTGCGGCTGGCGTGGCAGTGTCCTCAACATCATCAGCAAGACTGTCCAGCGCTTAAGCAAACAGTTTGCTGTACACCCGAAGAATCTCAGGGCAGTCATCAGTCCGTCTCTTGGCCCATGCTGTGCCGAATTTATCCACTACCGCAGAGAGTTACCAGCCTGGATGCAGGCTTATCAGGTACGACCGCATTATTTTAATTTCTGGGCAATCAGCTGCCGACAGCTTGAAGAGAGTGGGATTTTGCCACACCACATCGATGTGATTGGGTTGTGCACTCGCTGCAACCATCAGTTTTTTTCCTACCGACGGGCAAGTGTACTGCAAAATGGTATGACCGGTAGAAACGGGAGCATTATCGCCCTGCCCCCGATACAGGGAAGATAAGGCACTCGTACTGTTACATGGAAAAATCACAGATGAGTGGAGCGTGGTCTGAATAGGTGACCGGAGCAACCTGAAAATTGATAACTTTCAACTCCGGGCTATGGAGAATGAAATCGAGTTCTCGTTTTGGTGCCCGACTGGGATACGATGGCTTTTTCTCAGGATTTGCACTGACCAGTCCGGTGGCACCCAGAAACAGCTCCAACTCCCGCATTCCCCAGAGAACATTGAAATCTCCAGCCAGAATCATAGGTCGATCAACAGCACGTATAAGCCGGTAGAGGCGTTCAAGCTGATACTGACGATTGCGGTACGTGAGAGAGAGATGCACTAAAAATATAGTCAGATGCTCTGTACATGCCTGAATAACCAATCGTTTCATGCCCTCATCGAAATAATGGTGCCGGTAGCTGACGATCGGCGCCCGGGTGAGAACCGCGTTACCCTGTGCTTTCAACAAAGGCATCTTCTGAGCCATTGAGCCAAAGCCGTACTTGGTTTCAACCACATGGTGATAGCCAAGCTGCTCGGCAATCATTTCCGCCTGACACTTTCGTCTGGTACGAAACGACCCGCCATCAACCTCGACCAACCCCAGAACATCAGGATTAACAGATCTGATAAACTCGAGAATTTTAAGGAAATTCTGCTCAGATTGCCGTAAATAACCGGCATAAGGAAAGGGAAAGTGGAAACGTCCGCCATTGCCGGTGCCATAGCGGATGTTGTAAAGTAAAAACCGCACTGATCTTTCCAACCAACTTACCTCTTGGCACGGTGCAGGCCAAACACGCCGCCGCGGGCCTGACTGAATGCCGGGCTCATCCCGCCTCTTCCACGGGAACGGCCGCCACCACTCGGTTCTTGTTGAACCGGCAGAGCATCAATGGCAGATTGTGTTTTGGGTTTATCAGGGATAAACTGTTCCACCTTCACCAAACCAATCCCTCGTGACTCCTGATAAATGTCAAAAAAACGAGAGCAATCGCGGTAATAGCTTTTCTTTTTCAGCCATTTAGGATCATCACCCTGCTTTCGGGCATGATGGAAGGTGGACAGGTTGACAAGCAGGGTCGTTATCATCTCTTTGACCATACGCTGCATGTTAAACGGTTCTCCGAAAACATGGTCAATTTCGTCACGGATTGTTCGGGATAAACGATGAAACCCCTGACCGCGGACATTCACTTCCGGAAGATTGTACCGATGGCAGGCCCACGGGAGAAGAAGACAGGCAAACAGGATAGAATCGGGAACTTTCAGTATCTCAGCATCTTCCCGGTAGCTGTGCAGACGGTCAAGAACTGAAAAAACATCAAGTAACTGCTGTCGGACCTGCTCGCCGTTTTCCATCTGTCCAAACGTATACAGAGGAAAAAGAACCGGCCACAGCCCCGAGGTCATACACAGCTCTGCCCATGATCGACAGCAGCCGGACTGCAGGTCTTTCAGAATCTCATCACGAACGCGCGACGGCGGGCATAAGCGCAGTTTCTCACTATTCTCGCTGAGTGCAGTAAAGACCCTTTTCTCGATTTCGAAGTTTGTCCGGGCGGCGTGACGAACAACCCGCATCATCCGGACAGGATCCCGGGTGAAACGTCTAGCAGGCTCACCAACGACCCTGATGATTCCCTGTTTAAGATCAGCAACACCTCCTGTGTAGTCGATAATGGTGTGCTGCTCTATCTCGTAAAACAACGCGTTGATCGTCAGATCGCGTCGAAATGCATCCTCTTCCAATGTACCGAAGGTGTTGTTTGAGGGCAGCACCTGATCATCACTGTCAATATCGTATTCACTTCGTGAACGCAGTGTTGAAACCTCGATGATCTTATTGCCCCGAAAAAACACCTGCACCAATCTGAACCGGCGCCCAATGGTGCGGCTATTGCGGAACATCCGACGCAACTGCCCCGGGCGAGCATCTGTTGAGATATCGAAATCTTTTGGAATTTTACCAAGATAAAGATCACGAACACCACCACCGACAAGGTACCCTTTAAATCCGGCGTCGCGGAGGCGATACAGCACCTTGAGCGCCTCGCGGTCAATGTGCTGTTCTCGAATTGGATGCGCTGATTCAGGAATAATCGTAGCAGCTGTGTGCACCTGTACATCCTGATCAGACATTTGAACGATCGGCTCCATCTCTAGATACTCTGCAGTGGAGAGGGGATATCAACCTTTGCCCTGCGCAAATCTCCCGGCACTCAATAGACAGCGCACTTTTCTTTGTACACCGATTCAGCAGCTCGCACAAAACTGTCGAAGATTTCCTTGACGGAAAGAATCTCCTTCATCTTGAACGTGTTGGCACCGGAGAAGAAAAGACCATTTTCCAGATCACCGTTGAGCGCCGCCAGCAGCCGCTCGCTGATGCAATACTTATGGCTGCACTTCTTCAGACATTTAAACTGACATCTACCAGCCGATATATCTTCATCGTTGAGCATCTTATCGACAAAAGGTGTTTTGATCGCCCTGCCCGGCATCCCCACCGGAGAAGAGACCAGGACAATATCTTCTTTCCTGGCCCTGAGGAAGGCCTCCTTAAACGCCTGAGAGACCGCACATTCCTTGCTGAGGACAAAACGTGAGGCAATCTGAACACCGTCAGCACCGTATTTATCCATCATTTCCGCCATCTCAAATCCGTTGGTAATACCGCCGGCCGCAATCAGCGGGATTTTTGAAATGACCTTGCGAATCGCTGGAAACAGGTCGCGCAGTGATAACTGTGTCCCCAGATGACCACCGGCTTCCGCAGCTTCAACAATGACCGCTGAAGCCCCCAGTTTTTCGGCCATGGTAGCCAGCCCCGGAGAAGAGACAATGGAAACGATGGGGATATTGTGTTGTTTGCCGATTTTGAAGATGTCCCTGGAAAACCCGGCTCCGGTGATAATCATATCTGCCCCGGCTTCAATAGAACCCATAACCAGTTCATAGAAATCCTTCATGGCATACATGATATTGACAGCAATCACCCCTTTGGTCGCCTGCTTGGCTTTACGGATATCCTCCTGTAACTCCGGCACTGGTAAGCCCGAACCGCCAATGGTGCCTATACCTCCACACTCGGCAACCGGCACGGCCAAAGCAGAAGTGGAAACCCGAACAGACATCCCTCCTTGAATGATCGGAATTTTTGCGATAAATGAGCCAATTTTCAGTTCCGGCAGTTTCATTCAAACCTCTTCATCAACAAAAAAATTACTTTTGAAAAAAAATAAAAACTTCTTTAACTCTACGGCAAAGAATCGAAATAAAAAAATAAACCATGCACAGTCGCGAAGTGTTTGTCAAGTGCAGTCACCTGTCCTGCAACACGAAATCAAAATCGTTATATTCTACCATACCACAACCGCATGCGCTTGACTTTTCACCTGTTTCTCGATTAACTTTATGGATTTTATTATACTGATAAGTACCATTGCTCCTGACCGGCAGCATACAATGAGACGTATTTGGAGTTACCCTTGAAAATTCAGGCTATTAACGGTTTCAAAGACATTTTACCCGACACCATCGACCGCTGGCAATATATTGAACAGCGAGCCAGAGACATCTTTGCACGTTTCGGCTTACAGGAAATCCGGGTGCCAATTCTCGAAAAAACCGAACTTTTTGTCCGCTCCATCGGTGAGGCGACTGATGTCGTGGAAAAAGAGATGTACAGCTTTCCCGACAAGGGCATCACCATGCGTCCGGAGGCAACGGCCTCCATCATGCGGGCTTTCATTGAGCACGGTCTGCATGTACAGCAACCAGTACAACGGCTCTATACCATTGGCCCGATGTTTCGTCATGAACGTCCACAAAAAGGACGATTACGCCAGTTTCATCAACTGGATGCAGAGATTATCGGTGCCACAGAGCCCCTGGTCGATGCCGAACTCATCGCCATGGGCCAGATGTTGCTCGATGAACTGGGACTGCACACCAGCCTGGAGATCAACTCCCTGGGCTGTCCGGTTTGCCGACCGCCCTTTAAAGCCCTGCTGGTGGCTTTTCTAAAACAGCATCACACCGACCTCTGTGATGACTGCCGGCGCCGAACCCACACTAATCCCCTCCGGGTTTTAGACTGCAAACAGGCAACCTGCCGGGCAGTGGTACAGTCCGCCCCCTCGTTACTTGATATGCTCTGCCGTGATTGTGATGACCACTTTCAGCGCGTTGGTCAGGCATTACACCACTTTGACCTCGATTTTCAAATCAATCGCTTCATGGTTCGCGGTCTTGATTACTATACACGCACCACCTTCGAATTCCTCACCACGGCTCTTGGTGCACAGGCTGCTGTCGGGGCCGGAGGACGGTATGACGGCCTCATTGAACAGTTGGGCGGACCTGCCCTTTCAGGAATTGGATTTGCCATGGGACTGGAGCGCCTGGCCCTACTCATGGAACAGCAGAGCACACAAAAGTATACTGCAAGCTTCATGGACATCTTCTTAATCGCCCTTGGTGATAATGCCCTGAACGCCTGCAGCCGGCTGGCACACTTACTCAGGAAGAACGGGGTTAAAACAGCCATCGATTACGCCGGACGAAGCCTCAAGGCACAACTCAAGCAGGCAAACAGAATAAATGCCCGTTACAGCCTTATTCTTGGTGAAGACGAGTGGCTTCAACACGAAGCTATTCTTCGCAACATGCACACACAGGAGCAACAGCCATTTGCACTGACCGACACTCCGGAAGAATGGTGTTCCCGACTGGCTGATATTATAGGTCCTGCACCGCAGTAATCCACACCTTCTCACCATTATACTGCAACATCTTTTCAGACTCACTCACCTTGGCGATCACCTTTTACACGGAGAATAAACATGGAATCATTGGGAGCGCTTCGGCGCACACACACCTGTAACGATCTGGACCTGTCGCATCTTGATCAGGAAACCATCCTCATGGGTTGGGTTCTCCGGCGTCGTGATCACGGTGGCGTTATTTTCGTTGACCTGCGAGATCGCTGGGGAATTACCCAGGTGGTGTTTAACCCGGAGGTTGACGAAGCCGTCCATGCCAAGGCTCACCAGCTGCGAAGTGAATGGGTCATAGCGGTTCAGGGCAGGGTGATGCAACGTCCGGCTTCCATGGAAAATCCCAAGTTGGCAACAGGTACCATTGAGGTGCTGGTGCATGATCTGCGCATCCTGAATGCCAGTGAAACCCCACCTTTTCCCCTGGACGAAGATATTGAAGTTTCCGACACCCTGCGTCTCCAGTATCGTTATCTTGATCTCCGTCGTCCGGAAATAGCAGGCAATCTCATACTGCGACATCAGGTGCTGCAGACCGTCCGCTCCCACCTCAACGAACAGAATTTTCTTGAAATCGAAACACCGATGCTGACTCGCTCAACGCCGGAAGGTGCTCGGGATTATCTGGTACCGAGCCGGGTGAATGCCGGTAAATTTTATGCTTTGCCCCAATCACCGCAACTCTTCAAACAGTTACTCATGATTGCCGGCATGGATCGATACTATCAGATTGTCAAATGCTTTCGCGATGAAGATCTGCGGGCAGACCGTCAACCTGAGTTCACTCAGATCGATATGGAACTCAGCTTTGTTTCTGAACATGAAATTATCTCCATTGTTGAGGGCATGATCAGCACGCTTTTTAAAACCATCAAAGGAATCGATCTGCAAACACCGTTTGCGCGTATGAGCTATGACGAGGCCATCCGCCGATTCGGCACAGATCGCCCGGATACCCGCTTTGACCTGGAGCTGGTTGATCTGACTGCTATCCTTCGCGATTGTAACTTCAAAGTTTTTCAAGCAGCAATGAACAGCGGCGGTGTGGTCAAGGCAATCAATGCTAAAGACTGCAGCGGTTTCTCACGCAAGGATCTTGATGATCTGACCGAGTATGCCGGTCGCTTCGGGGCCCGCGGCATGGCCTGGGTCAAAGTGAAAGATGATGAGTGGCAGTCACCGATCACAAAGTTTTTCAATGAGACGGAAATTACCGCCATGGCGCAGGCCCTTGATGCAAAACCCGGCGACCTTATTCTTTTTGGTGCTGACAAAGCCGGCACTGTACATCAGGTTCTTTCTGAGCTACGATTAGAGTTAGCGCGACGATTGGGCTTGATTACGGACAGCCGGGCATTCAACTTCCTCTGGGTCACAGATTTCCCACTACTCGAATACGATGAGAATGAGAAACGGTACACGGCAGTCCATCATCCATTTACCGCGCCCCGTGAAGAAGATATGCCGCTGTTGGAGACTGAGCCGGCTGCGGTCAAAAGTCGGGCCTATGACCTCGTGCTCAACGGCAATGAAATCGGCGGAGGTTCGATCCGTATTCACAACCCGGCACTGCAAAAAACCATTCTGCAAGCCCTGGGCATTGGTCAGGAAGAGGCCGAAGAAAAATTTGGATTTCTCCTCCGCGCCCTGGAGCACGGTGCTCCACCCCACGGCGGCATTGCGTTTGGTGTCGACCGTTTAATGATGTTGCTGACAGGCTCGTCCTCCATTCGAGACGTTATTGCCTTTCCCAAAACGCAGAAGGCAACCTGTCCGCTTACCGATGCGCCTGCTTCCGTCTCTCGCAAGCAGCTCACCGAGCTGCACCTGCGTCCGGACTGGAAAGAAAAGGCCTGAATCCTCTATCTGTTGTATCAAGCGAAAGGAGACGGCAATGAGCTTTGACAAGACCTACGCACAAAACCTTTTCAGCCTGGATCTGGCGACTGAAGTCGACAGAATCTGTTTGCAACTGAAAAACCTGCTTGTACAACAGCTTAAACGAAGAGGATTGGTCCTGGGTATTTCCGGAGGTATTGATTCCAGTGTCTGCTTAGCATTGGCGGTTAGGGCGCTCGGACCTGAAAAAGTTATCGCCCTGCAGATGGCGGAATTGCATTCCTCCGAAGAAACCCTCGGCATCAGCGGCAGACTCGCCAAACATTTCGGGGTGACAGCCATTGACGAGGACATCACCCCTATTCTTGAAGCCATTCGTTTTTATGAACGGTATGATCAGGCTGTTCAGTCGGTTGTTCCCGAGTACGGTCAGGGTTGGAAATCGAAGATCGTTATCCCAAACGTTGCCGACCACCAGGGATTTACCTACTTCAGTGTTATTGCCGAATCTCCCCATGGTCAGACTATAAAAAAGCGGTTGCCGCTCAACGCCTATCTCGCCATTGTTGCCGCCACTAATTTCAAACAGCGTACCCGGAAGATGCTGGAATATTACTATGCGGACCGGATGCACTATGCGGTTATAGGCACGCCAAACCGATTGGAATACGATCAGGGTTTTTTTGTCAAACTGGGAGACGGTGCAGCAGACGTCAAACCCATCGCCCATCTCTATAAAACACAGGTGTACATGCTGGCAGAGTATCTGGGTGTGCCGGAAGAGATCCGAAACAGACGCCCGACCACAGACACGTATTCACTTCCTCAGGGACAGGATGAGTTTTACTTTTCGTTGCCCTATGAACGGATGGACATCTGTCTGTATGGGAAAAACAATGGGTTGCCGATCGCAGAGGTGGCCCGGGGAGCAGGCCTGACCGTGGAGCAGTTAAAACGTGTCTATGCTGACATTGATACAAAACGAAAGACAACCAGATACTTACACCTGGCACCTTTTTTACTCGGTCAGGTTCCGGAAATCTCTTCTTAAACCGCATGCCTGTCAAACTACAGGGAAAGACCGATGAGAACAGTGCCTGGCCCGTCACCACGTACCAGAGAAAATCTGCTTAAACTTTTTCCTGCCAGACACCGTTGATCAGGAGCTCATGGGGGCGAAATACGTTCTTGTATCCCATCCCGGCATGCCCGTCGATCCAGTAGCCCAGATAGAGCAGGGGAATCTTTTGAGCTGTGCAGATATGGTGAAGGGTCAGGATATTGAGCGTACCAGGGCTTCGCCATCCCTGATCCGGATCGAAAAAAAAATAGATCGCGTTTAGCCACAACGGGGCGGCATCTACAATCGCCACACCTAACAGCCGTCCCTCGACCCGATACCTGACTTCAAAGCAGCGGCTGGTACTGGTAATAAAAAATCCCCCGTAATAACTTTCAGCGCTGCTTTGCCCTTCGGGAAATCGGGTGAAAAGAAACCGCTGCAGAAGGGTCAGATTTTCCTGTGACATGGTGAGGGGTGCAATCTCCACCTCCACATCCTGATTTTTTTTCCATACCCGGCGCTGATTACGATTTGGTTGCAGTCGTCCTGTTCGCAGCCGGATCGGGACGCACAGGGAGCAATCCGGACAACGCATATTGTACATGCAGTTGCCGTTGCGGCGGTAGCCATGTTCAAGAAACAACGCCATGGTCTCATCGTTAAGCCTGCTGAATGCAGCCTGATGATAGACGGCTTTTTTCCCCATAGCGTATGGGCATTCTGCGGCAGTGAGAATAAAAAAACGCTCCAATCTGCCGATCCCCTCCCGCCATTGCTGCTGATCTGTTCCTTCCCGACCTGTCATTCAACCATTCCCTTTTACATCAACCCCTCGGGTATACCCCGCGACAAGGGGTAAAACTGCAACGACCCGCTCGATCCGGCAGCTGTCCACCAAGTAGCATTTACACCCCATCAGCTGGTAACCCGCTCGCCCCTTGAGAAGGGCACATACCGTATGCCTGGTCCCTCCCCTGCTCATGAGACGATTGATCACCTCTATTTTGTGCCAACTCCTGAGGGGTGTTTACATTACGCCAGCAGCACTGCAGCCTGAGTGGCGGCTGCGGAGTGATGACTCCCGCCTCTGTCCGGAGACCACTCAAACGAAACGCTCTCTTTGCCGCCATTGTTTCCAGCAGATGGTGACACTGTTGATCATAATAGGCAAATAACGGCTCAAGACGACCATCTGCAGCCAAACTCGGCAGTATTGCCATCACTCCCGGCTGCCGCTGTTCGAGTAACCAGCACAGGGCAGCTGGACTGATCTCCGGTTGATCACAGGCTGTAATCAGCCACGAAACCTGGGGGTACCGACGAAAAACAGCAAGAATACCTGCCAACGGACCACCAATACCCGGCACATCATCAACCCGTGGTATGCTGGACAACGATCGGGGCAACTCCCCGGCACCGGCGATCACAACCTGTTCAACCATGGTCTCAAGCAGGCAGACTGTCCGCTCAATCCAGGTGATGCCATCCTGCTCAAGGAGATGTTTGGCGCGTCCCATACGTCGGCTTTTACCACCGATAAGCACACAACCCCATACCGGCACCCCATCCATACCTACTCCTCGCTCCTCTCATCATCATATACAGGGAAAAGACCTGTCTCTGCACCGCGCCTGAGCAGCTCACGGATTGCACGCCTGCCTTCGTTGCCGATGTCTTTTGAAAATTCGTTGACATACAGTCCGATATGGTTGCGCATAACCTGAATGTCCATTTCCTGGGCATGAGTACGGATATACTCCCACCCTGCTTCGCTGTGCGCATCAGCCCAACGAATACTTGCGGCAATAGCCTGATCAAACTCCTGCCGCACCGCTGTGGGAATGGATTTTTTTGCAGCAATGCAGCCCAGGGGAATAGGCAGGCCTGTGGTCTGCTCCCACCACTCGCCTAAATCCTGAAGACAGCAAAATCCCAAACTTTGGTAGGTAAACCGGCTTTCATGAATGATCACCCCGGCATCAACCTCACCCGTTGCCAGAGCAGTCATAATCTGATCAAAACGCATAACCACCAGACGGCGACATGCGGGCTGAAAAAGACGAAGCAGCAGGGCTGCAGTGGTGTACTTTCCCGGAATTGCGATTTTCCAATCAGCCGGACGAGCAGGTTTACTGCGGCTGCTGGTGATCAGCAAGGGGCCGCACCCTCTCCCCAACGCTGCACCGGATTGCAGCAAGGTATAGTGATCCCGGGCATGAGCAAAGGCATGAAAGGAAAGTTTGGTGATATCCAATTTTTCCTCAAGAGCCCATTCATTGAGGGTCTCGACATCTTCAAGCTGAACACCGGCAATCCTGCACCGATGAAGGGGAATACGCCCATGCACCAGGGCATTGAAGATGTACGTATCATTGGGGCACGGAGAATAGCCAAGGCGTAGTGAAACAGTATCAGTCATCCCTGAGTCCATTAATAAGAGAAGCGATCGCAGCACCACAGTTGTTGCAAGCTTCACGCAGTTGCCAATCCTGCAATTTCCGATCAATAACGGTGTTGGAGATACAACGCAATTCAAACATCGGTACTCCAAAATAGCGGCATGCTCTGGCCACGGCAAACCCTTCCATGTTCTCACACAGTGCGTGATGCTGCTCTGCTATGAGTGCTCCCCGTTTTTGCGTTCCGCTGACACAGCTGACCGTGGCAAAAACACCCTGTTTGAAAGGAATCTTCGCTGCTGTCAGTATCCGGGCCGCCCGTACCAGCAGTTCGATATCCAGCTCAACACAAGACTCAAGCGCAAAGCCTGTACCATGTAAAGTCTGCACCTCGTCCTGCTCACAGATTCCTAAATCAGCCAGCACTTCACGCTCAGCCAGACAGATGTCGAGCAGCGCCGCATTTTCTCGACCGGCAAGCACATAGGCACCAGCAACACCAAAATTCACGACAGCAGATGGTGGAGGTACGCTTGCAGCCAGAAAAGCGGACACACGAACCGCTGCTTCCACCGGTCCAACACCGGTCAGCAACGTTGATACACCTTGAGGCAAGGGGTAAGCATGAAGAAAAGCTCCCATTTCAATATCTGTTGCGGCTGTCAACAGTATCATCAGTTCTTCCTCTACAGACCAGGGAGCTTCTTTTGGCACACCCATTTTTTCACAGATTTAGTCAAGACATTTACCTCAATGTAAAGTAGGCTATCGGGCTTTGCAAGTAAATCACCAGTCCTTTCTTGACCAGAAACTATGCCTAAACTCTCTTACCAATTATCTGATTACGATTACGACCTTCCGGCTGATCAGATTGCCCAGTTTCCGGCACCTCAACGTGACCGCTCTCGTCTGCTCATACTGGACCTGAACACTCAAGCTATCGGTCACCGTATCTTCACCGATATTTCTACATTTTTCCGGCCGGGTGACGTACTTGTCGTTAATACCACCAAGGTATTTCCCGCCCGGCTGCTCGGTCACAAGGAGACCGGAGGCAGGGCTGAGTTGTTTCTTCTGTCTTTCCCTCACAGTATTTCCAGCTCAACGGGTGGACAATGGTCAGAGGCAGTGGCACCTGCTCTCATTAAAAGTGCCAAACGGCCAAAAATCGGCAGCCTGATTTTTTTCAGTGAGCAGCTGCAGGCACGTATCAACACCCTCCATCCGGACGGTAAGGCAGAGGTTACCTTACAGTTTCACCTGCAAAACACACAGAGTCTGGAGCAACTCCTCGAACATCATGGTCAGATACCGTTACCGCCCTACATCAACCGCCCCACAGGCCATCTGGCTGCAGACCAAGACCGTTACCAGACCCGATATGCGTATCAAACCGGTTCAGTTGCCGCTCCAACGGCCGGGCTTCATTTTACAGATCAACTGTTAACGCAGATACAGAGCAAAGGTGTTGAAATCGCCGACATACTTCTGCATGTCGGATATGGCACCTTTGCACCGATACGGACTTCAGATATTCGAAAGCATAGTATTCACAAGGAATGGTACACAGTCTCTCCTGAGACAGCGGCTGTCATCCAACGGGCAAAAAATCAAAACAGAAGAATCTGGGCAGTGGGAACCACGACCGTGCGGACCCTTGAGTTTATTACTGATCCGCACGGCAATATCCAGCCGGGAACCGGCGAGTGCGATCTGTATATCTATCCCGGGTTCCGGTTTCGTACGGTGGACAACCTGATCACCAACTTCCATCTGCCGAAATCATCACTACTCCTCCTTGTCTCTGCACTAGCCGGGCGACAACGCATCCTTGAGGCCTACCAGCAGGCTGCCGACAGTGGTTATCGATTTTTCTCCTATGGGGATGCCATGGCCATCATCAGCAAACCGTAGCGCAGGCATGATCTTTCCATCGTCTGAAAATGAAAAACCCGGCACATGGCCGGGTTCAGATCTGCAAACAAAAGATTTCGGTCAGCTTGCCGCCGCCGGGCATTGGCAACAGGAACCACCTGCTCCTGCCGGGCAGGATGGTGCCGATCCTGTGTCGGCACAGGAGCCCTTATCTGCTGAGCTGTATCCATCAGCGTACCAACCGCCACCTTTGAGCTGAAAAGAACTCATGGAAATGAGCTTTTTCACATCAGCACCACATTCCGGACAGGTTGAAACAGGAGCATCGGCGATACGCTGTTGTATTTCAAAAATTTTCTTACACCCGCTGCATTCGTACTCGTACACTGGCATAACTGTACCTCACACACGCTCTATTTAAAGGTTCAAACAATAACCAATTCGTTAGATATGGAGAAAAAAATTAATACCTGTCCTTCTTACTGTCAACGGTATTTGTCAATTGCGGTGTCCCCTTTTATGAAACATCTGCAACACAACGTTGAACTGCACCGGATTCCAGCCGGCAGATACCTCTCCTCTCCTGCTGCTTGGCCTGTGCGCCAAAAGAAATATGATGCAACCGTCCAAACTGCTATCAACCCGAACTATTATTTCGTCACAAATTTTACTGCAGGAAAAGACCTGAGCAGTGATGATTTAAAATCATCTGTACTATTTCCTCGAAACCTTCATTATTCTAGAGCGACTGACCAGAAATACTATTTTGAAGACAGTTGATCAGGACATTCAAAAATGTAACACGGTGATACAAGAACATCTATCGCAATCACGCCTCATCCTCGGCCAATCAAATAAAATTTATTCCTCAAACAGGTAAGAATAATTGGTCAGATTTTCGATCTCTCTGCTATCAGTACTGCTGTATGTGAAAATGTGTCCTTTTAAAGAAATAAAACTTTGCATTTGATACATACATGCTCTATTCTTGTACAGTGGTAAAATAATAGTAATAGTCTTCATCTTTCTGCACAGGAGATCACAATGAGCAAATCCCTTGTTGAAATGACCGCTGAAATAATTCAGTCACAGATCAGCAGTAAACAAATGACCACCGAAGAAATAAAAGCTGCTCTTAATGATACCTTTCAGACCTTAAAATCTCTTCAGGAGGCTGAGGCCAACGGAATTGAAGCAGAACCCGAAGAGACCAACCCTGTAATGGACCCCAAAAAATCCATACAGAGGAATAAAATTATCTGTTTGGAATGTGGGCAGGAGTTTAAAATGCTCTCTCCGAAACATTTAAGATCACATGGGCTCACCTCCAGGGAATACCGAAAAAAGCATGGTTTTTCGGCACGACAGCCTCTCTGTTCAAAAGCACTTTCCGAAAAACGCTCGCAATCGGGGAAAGAACGAGGATTACCTGAAAATCTGCGCAAAGCTATAGAAATGCGTACTAAAAACAGAACAAAATAAAGGTAGTTTCTTGTAAAAAGGCACGGGCTAAAAGAATCACCCCAAGTGTTGCTCATCAAAAAGTCGTACATCCGGACGCTCCTTGTGATAAATATATCCGACCTGACAGAGTTTTCAGTGCGCACTTCAGTAATATGTTCTGTTCATCCTGTGCACCACCGAACCACAGCCAATAGTTTGCAAGTAAAATCATCAGCTTGTCATGATCGGCATCTTTGACTCCGGAGTCGGGGGTATGACTGTTGCCCGCGCTATTGAGCAGTGTTGCCCGGGCTATCCCTTTGTCTACCTTGGAGATCTTGCCCGGACGCCGTATGGTTCAAAAAGTCCGGCCATGATCACGGAATACTCCCATCGCAATACCGATTTTTTACTGAATCAGGGCGCAAAACTGATTGTTATTGCCTGTAATTCCGCTGCAAGCACTGCCTCGACCTTCTTGCGAAATACGTACAGTCAACGGATTATTGATGTTATTTCGCCGGCCGTGGCAAGGGCAGTCTCTGTGAGTGAAACAGGAAAAATCGGCCTGATCGGAACAAGAGCCACCATCAATTCCGGTCTGTACGAGCAGCGACTTCAGGCGGCAAGATCTGACTGCAGGGTGTACAACCAGGCCTGTCCACTCCTCGTTCCTTTGGTTGAAGAGGGCTGGCTGGGGCGGCGCGAAACAAAGATGATAGTTAAGAACTACCTGCGGCCTCTCCGGGACAAACAAATTGACACCTTAATCCTTGGTTGCACGCACTACCCTTTGCTCAAGAAGATTATTGTTCCTCGGATCGGCCGCCGAGTACAGATTATTGACTCTTCAGTTGAAGTAGCTTTGCACCTCAAAGCTCTTCTTGCCGCTGACGAGAAGATGCGCAGCGAACTTTACTGCCCGGAACAATCAAGTCGTTTCTTTGTTTCCGACATACCTGCACCGGTGCACGATCTTGCCAGCACAATTTTTGGTCGCTCTGTTACACTGGAGAAAACCGATGTATAAGCACTTACCCCTGTGTCTGATACTCACAATTCTGATGCTGTATTTTGCCTCGCCTGTTGCTGCGGCGTCCCCTCCGACTCCTGAACAGCAGGTAACGCAATTGCAGAAGCAGTATCAGCAGCTCCACAGCCTGGAATTTAATTTTTCCCAGACAACGCAAAACAGTGGTCGGATTAAACAGGGTACAGGGAACGCGGTTTTTTATCGTCTGACCGATACCAGCTCCCCCCCCTCGACCAAACAGGGGATTATGCGATGGAATTACACAGGTGCACTGGAACAGACGATTATCAACGATGGCACAACGCTTTCGATTTATACACCGGAAGACAAGCAGCTCATTATCTCCCCGGCACATGATCTGGAAACCGATATAACGTATGCTATTTTCACTGGCACCAAAAAGCTTGTGGACGAATTTATAGCAGCACAGGGTGATGCATCTTTTTTACTCAATGAACCCCCAAAAGATCTGGAAAGTGTTTTGCTCACCCCCAGGCAGCCACACCCTCAAATTAAACGTGTACAGCTCTGGTTCACCTCCAGTCTGATTATTGATCGATTGCTCATGGAGGACCATTTCGGAGCCATGACCGAACTAAAATTTACCAACATTCGCCTGAATGCCCTTCAACGGGGAGATCGACAAAAAGTACAATTATTACTCCAACTTAACACCGCTCCGGGAACCGAAATAATACGACAGTAGAACACCGGAATCCTGGTACCATGAACAGATACCGTTGAATAAAAACAGTATAGCCATGACTTTTTGTAAACACGGACTTGTCTTTTCCACCGGCATATAGAATAGAACCCTACAGTTTCTTGTATATGAATCCTGAAAGACTATCTTTCCAGGTCACCATATGTACACTCCGCAAACGGACAGGCTGACCTGCTCTCCCCTGTGGACACGCGTATTGTTGAGCAGATAACTTCCAACCGGACATATCAACTTCAATTTCTTTTACAGTACAACAACATCGCCATGAGTAATGAAACCTTTGCTGATCTTTTCTCTGATACTCCTGCTTCTCAAAAATCTCTTCGCCCTGGTAACCAGGTGGAGGCAACGATCGTTGGTATAAGTGGGGAAAATATCTTTCTTGATGTTGGCCAGAAGAGTGAAGGGGTTCTCAGTGCCTCAGAACTCTGCAATCAGGAAGGAGAGCTCACCGTTGCCACTGGTGACAAAGTACAGGTTTTTTTCCTGGCTGATCGTGGTGGAGAAATGATATTTACCACTCGGCTGGGTTCCGGTCAGGTTATTGCGAAAGAGCTTGAAGAGGCCTTTATCTCGGGTATACCGGTTGAAGGAAGAGTCACCGAAGAAATAAAAGGAGGTTTTTCGGTTTCCATTGCCGGCCAACGGGCATTTTGTCCCTACTCCCAGATGGATATTCGCAAGGTGGAAAACCCTGAAGATTACCTTGAAAAGACCTTTCTCTTCAAAGTAATCGAGTATGGTAACCAGGGACGAAACATTGTTCTTTCTGCCCGGGCAATCCAGGAAGAACGGCGCCAGCAGGAACGGGAGGAGCTGAAGTCACAGCTGAACGAAGGTATGCGAGTCAAAGGTACCGTCAGTTCTATTCGTGATTTCGGGGCTTTTGTTGACCTGGGTGGTGTTGATGGCCTTATTCCGATTTCGGAAATCACTTGGGGACAAACCGATAAGGTGGAAGATGAGCTCCATCTCGGCCAGCAGGTTGAAGTGATCATCAAAACGCTGGATTGGGAGAAAAACAGAATTTCCTTAAGCCTCCGCGAAACTCTGGAAAACCCCTGGGAGTCAGCAGGTACTCGATATTCGGCAGGTTCAGTTCACCAGGGCACAGTCAGCCGACTGGTACCGTTTGGTGCCTTTGTAACTCTGGAACCAGGCATTGACGGGCTTCTTCATATCTCTAAACTCGGAGCAGGTCGCCGCATCCATCATCCGCGGGAGGTTATCGAAACAGGGCAGGAGGTAACCATCAAAATCGAATCATTTGATGGTGAACAAAAACGCATCGCTTTGACTCTTGCTGACCAGGAGACTGAAGAGTTCGAGGAAAAAAAGTACAGGCCCGCTCCGGAGAGCAAAACACCCTCTTCCATGGGCACTTTGGGTGATCTCCTTAAGACGCAGTTGCAAAAGAAAGGAAGTTTGTGATGATAAAACATCACACCCCCTGACAAGACCACACTATTTTTCGGCCAACAGCACGTGGTTACTCAGGGTAACGACGAACTATTTCAAACATGACAATCGCTGCAGCGACGGAGACATTGAGCGAATTAAACGCCGCCTGCATGGGAATGGTCACTAAAAAATCGCTCTGTTTTCGTACCAGCGGCCGCAATCCCTTCCCCTCACTGCCGATGACCACACAGATTGGGCCGGAAAAATCAACCGTATAAATCGATGCTGCAGACTGTTCGGTTACTGTGCCGTAAATCCAGTAACCATGCTTTTTTAAAGAGTCTAAAGCATCGACTAAATTGCCGACCTGATAGAGGTGAAGATGGGCTACAGCTCCGGCTGACGCCCTGACCACTGTACCTGTCAGAGGCACACTGCGTTCGCGAGTCATCAGCACATCAGAAAAACCGGCGGCAAGAGCTGACCGGAGAATGGAACCAAGATTACGAGGATCCTGCAGCGAGTCAAGAGCTAAGACTGTCCGGGGTTTTTCTTGCGAATGATCAGCCAATCGCTCCAAAAGATGGGGAAAGGGGAATACGCGAACAGCGTTCAATCGGGCTACCACACCCTGATGGCGACAGTGCCGGGGTACCCCTAATCTATCGGTGCTCGCAAATCGAACGAGAACCCCCTGGTCTCTGGCCAAATCAATGAGCCGTTGCAGTCGATACCCTGTTTTTCCCTGTTGAACGGTTATTTCACGAATTGTGGTCGGGTCTTTTTCCAGAGCTTCCTGGACAGGATGAACACCCCAGACAAGATCTTCTGCAGACTCAGGTTCAGGTCCGGCAGTTCCCACAGGCGACGACTGATTTTCCCGGCTGGAGTTGTGCGTCATCAGGCACCCCAATCTGCGTCTTGGCCATCGGAAAGACGACGACGGCGACAACGCTCGGCAATAATGATACTTTTCAAACTCTCCACAGCATCTTCCAGCCGATCGTTCACAACAAGATAATCGTATACATCTGCACAGGCCATCTCCTTTCGTGCATTGGCAAGTCGTACCCTGATAGTCGCCTCATTTTCAGTTTTCCTGCTGCGAAGCCTCCGCTCTAACTCTGCAAATGACGGTGGAGCGATGAAAACTGACACCGGATTGGCTCGCTGTCGTACCTGTGCAGCTCCCTGCACATCTATGTCGAGGATGACGTCCATGCCCTCTTGCCGATGCCGATTGATCTCATCCACACTTGTGCCGTACTTATGGTCATGTACCTCAGCCCACTCCAGGAAACCTGTTGGTTGCTGATCTTGTATTGCCGCAAAAGTGGCCTTATCAACAAAATGATAATGGACACCATCTGTTTCGCCGGACCTCGGCAACCTGGTTGTATGGGATACGGAAAAAACCAAACGCGGCAGAATCTGCATCACCCGGTTTACAATGGTACTCTTCCCGCATCCGGATGGTGCGGATACCACGAGCAACATACCACCATTCCCGTTCATTTTGGCTCTACCTTGGCCAGTGCATAGTCAGGGTTACGTAGTTCATGCTCCATCATCAACAGACGATGGTGGAGGGTTTCCGGCTGCACAGAAGACAGAACAAGGTGACCTGAATCAAGAATCAAGATGGCTCGGGTTCGTCGCCCTTCGGTTACATCAATTAATTTTCTTTCGCTCTTGGCATCCTCTTTTAATTTTCTGACCGGCGACGAGCCTGGATTTACAACGGCAAGAATGCGACTGACTTTAACGGCATTGCCAAAACCTATGTTCACAAGTCTGCTATCCATAATAAAATTCACTTTTTACTGATGAGAAAACCCGGGCAGGATGGCTTTCAAACTCGACTTCTTCACAGCACAACAAAAACCGCATTACTCAATATTTTGAACCTGTTCACGCAGTTTTTCAATTTGATTTTTCATCTCAACACCAAGGTGAGCAATACTTGCATTTGCGATCTTTGAGGATAAGGTGTTTACCTCACGTAAGAACTCCTGCAGGAGGAAATCAAGCCGTCTGCCGACTGGTTCGTTGCTGCCAAGAAACCACCCAAACTGGGCAATGTGGCTCTCCAGGCGGGTAATCTCCTCGGCCACATCACTTTTATCTGCAATAATGGCCACTTCCTGGGCAAGACGTATTGGATCAATATCGATACCAATGAGTAAATTCTGGATCCTGATGCGCAGATCACCCTGACGCTGTTGTAATAGTACAGGCAGTTGGTCTTTTATCTGCTGAGTGATGGCGGCAAACCTCTCTACCCCCGCAAGAAGATCGTCCTTCAGGGCCTGACCCTCTTTTTCCCGCATGATGTCACAATCTTTTAAAGCAATATCCAAACTGGCTGAAATCAATGACCACTCGATCTCCAGATCAGGGCACTGTTCTTCCAGACTGATCACATCGCGCAGGGTTAACATATCCTGCAAGGTAATCGGACCAACGGCTCCGTACTCGCTGATCAACTCTTCAAGACAACGACGATACTGCAAAGCAGCACTTCTGTTGATCGCCAGTTGCGGCTCAATGCTCTTTGCTCCGGTCAAACTGAAGGTGACGTCAACCCTGCCACGATCAAAGACCGAAGCAATCCGCTTTTTCACACGTTCTTCAAAGACTGTGAAGAGACGGGGTAAAACTACTCGCTGATCAAGAAAACGGTGGTTAACGGTTCTGATCTCAGCAACCCAAATCTTCCCACCTTCAGAGGCCTCACCGCGGCCAAAACCTGTCATGCTTCGTGGACGCATGTCATCTCCCCTGTCTCGTGTGACTCAGCCGAATCAATTTTATCCACGTGCACCATGAAGAACAGCTGCTGCCAACTCCTTAAACGTCACGCAGGCGGTACCGATTTTCCCCACGGCTATGCCGGCTGCATGGTTGGCCAACACGGCCGCCTCGTACATCCTGCTTCCCGCTGCCAGGCTGAGGGCAAGGGTCGCCGCCACAGTATCACCTGCCCCGGTGACATCATATACTTCTTTTGCCATAGCTGGAATCGTCACGATCTGATCATCAGACTGCAGCAACGACATTCCCACTTCACCTCGGGTGATCAGGACCGCTTCACACCCCAGATCGTCACGAATCTGGCGGGCGGCCGCTGCCAGGCCGCGCTCATCATCTGCCCGGATTCCAGCCATCTGCATAGCTTCATAATGATTGGGAGTGATAATAGTTGCCCCCACAAAACAGTGCATGTTGACTGGTTTAGGATCTACAATCAGCGGCAATGATCGTTTATCATGCCGCCTTATCTCCTGTAGAAACTGCCGCAGACGAACCATCAGCGGCTCTCCGATCACCCCTTTGGCATAATCCGACACCATAATCGCATCGTAGCGAGGCAGGTGCTTTTCCAGGAAATTCAGTAAAGCATGCAACGAATCTCTTGAGGGCGCCCCTGTCTGTTCACGGTCAAAACGAACAATTTGCTGCCCCTGGGCAACGACTCTCGTCTTCACTGTGGTAGGTCGCTTACCGACAACCAGTCCTTCCGTTGATACCCCCAGCTCAGCAACGAGTTCCTGTACTTTCCGCCCCATCGCATCGTTACCGATAATGCCGCATAACGCGGCTTGTCCCCCAAGAGAGACGATATTCCGCAGCACATTGGCACTACCACCCAATAAAAGCTCTTCCCGTTGGACATTAACGACCGGTACCGGTGCCTCCGGAGAGATACGATTTGTAGTTCCCCACAAAAAATGGTCAACTATGATGTCGCCGATGACAAGAATTCTGGCATCGGCGAACTGGGCTATACGTTTTTGCAAAACAGACTGAATCATACCAACAACACCAGATCTGACTGCTATTTCATTACTTTATTCAGTTCAGAGATGACGGTGTTCGAGATATCGATGGAATCACTACTGTACAAAACCACATTGCGCGGCAAAACGACGGCATAACCGCCTTTAGCAGCAACTTGAGACACAACCTCCTCAAGTTTTTTCAAAATAGGGTTAACATGCTGCTCGCGCAGCCTTTGAAGCTCTTGCCCGGCTTCCTCCTGTTTTACAGCAAAATCACGACGTTTTTGCTGAAAAGCACCGAATTTCTCCTGCTTGACCTTATCACTCCAGGCTGAACCCTTCTTTTCCATCTCCTGCTGAAGCGCTATCAGTTCATCTTCTTCTTTCTTGAAAGACCTCTGCAAAGAATCTCTTTTCTGTTTTATGATGCCCTCTACTCGTTTACCGGCTGTGGAAGTTGAGAGGACCTGTTTCATATCAATGACAGCTATCTTTGTATCTGCTGCCGCTGCCTGGCCATTAAAAACAAGCGCTGCCATTATCAACAAACTGCCAACCCATCCGCACAAACTCTTCATTATACTCACAGTTCTTACTCCTTCAAAAAAAATTCTCAACCTGCACAACAATAAAAAAACGCCTTCTAAAAAAACAAAACCGGGCTGGGGACAATTCCCAACCCGGTTCACATCTCATCACAGCACCGTGTTATTTTATGATAACAAAATCATCACGCCGGTTTTGCGCATACGATATTTCATCGTGCCCGAAAATCAACAGTTTTTCTTCTCCAAAGCTAATTGTTGACAACCGTTCAGCACCGACACCCAACCTCGTCAGATAGGATTTAGCGCTTTGTGCACGACGTTCGCCCAGGGCAAGGTTGTACTCCTGCGTCCCTCTGGGATCGCAGTTCCCTTCGATCCTTACCTGGACACCAGGGTTGCCGTTTAGAAAGTCAGCATTGGTTTGAATACGCTGCACCTGCTCACCTACGATCTCCGAGCTGTCAAACTCAAAGTACACCGGAACCATAGGCCCGGAAGTCCTTCCTTCCATGATGCCTGTATCCATGGTATCCAATGATTCACTAACCCCTGCCCCTTCTTCTGCACCGACCTCCTGCTGAACAGTCTCAGGCGCCTTTTTACTGCAACCCGATACGACCAACCCCAAGGCCAGCACCACTAAAGTGGCAAACTGTAACAAATTTTTACTTCTCATTTATCCCTCCGATAGTATGATAAAATAAACCACACAAGTTTTCCAAATTTACCGTATTATACTAGAAAAACAAGAATTTTCTCTCTCAAAAATGAATCTCCTTGCAAAAATATCGATCGCTTTTTAATATCGCTTCTTACAAAAAATAAATTATTCACTTCAGCTAATAAGAAAAACTCCTTTTCCCATGAACCTTCCTGTAACAACACTCGCCACTGGCGTTGAGCAAATGATCTGCTCAAATCAATTCGGTACATTTTTCGGCGTCAGTCAAGTCGTTTTTGACGAAGTCTGGAACAGGCTTGTTGACCCACACAGGGCCAATGTAGCATATATATCAATGGAAATAGGGGCTGATCCGGATGTCTTCCATCCGGTTCGCGATGTCTTGAAGCAAGCTGGAATATTTTCCTCATCCCGTCCCATGGTGAATGATTTCCTGAATAAATATTTTCATGGGCCGCGAAAAATACCCAATTACAGTGGAGGGTTAGGTGTACTTGCCGGTGATACCCTCAAAAGTTTCGCTGATCTGCACATTCCGGTCTTCGCCATAAGTCTTCTTTACCGCGAAGGGTATTTCTCTCAGTTCGTTGATTCAAAGGTCGGTCAGATTGATCATGCAACGCGCTGGGCCCCTGAAAGTACCCCCACCTTGTTTCAATTACGTGATCCTCACGAGCCGACAGAACCACTGACGATTTCCGTTCCTTTTTTTAACGGCCAGTTAAAGCCGACGCTTGTCTCTGCTCACGTGTGGATGAAACTGGAGATCTCTGACAAACTTGACTATTTTGTTCCGGAATTTTTGATTGATTACTGTTTACCAGGGGCACCGGCATGGGTAACAGACTCGGCTCATCAACTGTACAATGCTAAATCAACCATCATCAAAGCAAATCAACGCCGTATGCTCGGCTCGGCAATCTTGCCGCTTCTCGATGTCCTTAGATTCAGCACTGACACAATCCACCTTAATGAACAGCACGGCGCCACCGTTATCCTTCATCTGATCCTTCAAGAGCTGCAGACCACTTTGGGAGACGATTTCCTGGAGCAGATGACGGACGCCAATATAATAACAGCTGCCGAAAAAGTCTCCCGAAAGATAGTTTATACTATCCACACTCCGGTCAAGGCCGGGCATGATCGTTTCTCACGCCACCTTTATTCAACCATCAGCCACAGTGTTTTTGATCGTATCCTCAACCTGCTGGCTCATGATACCGACGTCCCTCATGAGTATAATTTTACAGCCATGGCGATGCGGATCAACCGATCAATCAACAGCGTCAGCCGGCTGCACCGGGATGTTACAAAAAAACAGTTCCCCGAATTTGGTCACAAAATAAAGGCAATCACCAACGGAGTGCACCACTTAACCTGGATCAGTGATCAACGGGCCGCCTGCTTTGACCGCATACCTTCCCTTCAGACGTGGCGCAGTGACCCCGGTTGTTTTCGGACCATTACTCCTGAATGCGAGCTGCAATTACGTCCAATGCTTCAATCGGCATGGCATGAGGACAACCGCCAACTGATCCAATATGTCAACAATATGCTGAGAACCCATAGGGAGCAGATGGTTGAAACGTGGATCGACCCCCCTAACCATCTTTCAAACGTACCGGAGAACGAATGGCTCCGGCCGGGTGTCTTTACAATTGGGTTTGCCAGAAGATTTTCAACCTATAAAAGAGCAGATCTCATTCTAGACGATATCGCCCGCCTGTCCGACATCCTGATAACTCACAACTGGCCGGTTAACTTTCTTTTTGCCGGCAAGGCACACCCTGCTGATGAGCCGGGAAAATCTGTCCTCAAGCTCATTCTCGACAACCAGGAAGAACTGTTTGTCCGGAGCAGAGGACTGGGCAAGCTTGTGTTCATACCCGGATATGACATGCAGGTTGCCAAGATGATGGTCAGTGGCGTGCATGCCTGGCTGAACAACCCAAAGCGCCCGCTCGAGGCGAGCGGGACGAGCGGCATGAAAGCAGCCATGAACGGTGCGCCCAATATCAGTATTATGGACGGTTGGTGGGTAGAGGGTTATCATGGGGGCCAGACTGGCTGGAAGTTCGGGTACGAAGGCCCGGTCGAAAAGGCTGATCTCAGCGAAGCACCGGATGCCCTTCTCTATACGGAGGACGCGTCGGCTTTTTATGACCTGCTCCCTTCAATCCTGCAGACTTTTTATGAAAGACCAGATGATTATATGAAAAAAGCATTAAACAATCTGCGTCTTAATATCCCGATCTTCAATACCCACAGGATGGCGGCAGAATACGTCAACCAGTACTCCCTTCAATTAGCCCCTGAGGTAAGAGACAAAATAGACTTATTAAGCCAACTGTACACAAGTGAGGAAAACGCTTCAAACCAGCAGGCAGTGGTCAGGAATCTTGCCAATCCGTAATGTGCCGGAGAAAAATAGACTTTCTCTACAAAAATCGAGTGTCTAACATGCATCGATACAGTATAATGGAAGGCTGACTTGTTAACAAAGAAAAGGTGTCAAGTCACTCTCTCTACTCTGTACTGTACCTGCCAACAATAAAAAGAGTCGTTGACAGGGGTTCCAACCACTAGCATACCCTTGTTTTTGTGCGTAAGTACAGATGATGTCTTAACTCACGCCAGGCCTGCGAATTTGACCCTTTAAAAGGAGACCATATGGCCCGCCATCTTAACCCGAGCAGCTCCACCAACAGGACCATCGACGCCATTGATCGTAAACGTGAACGAGAACGACAGCTCATGTTAAAAAAATCACGGGAAATGGCATTGGAGCTGGCGGTTTCTCTGGTTCAACGGTTGCTTGACCAGCATATTATTGAAACCAATTCCGTGCATGCCATCCAAGAAGTTATGGCTCGGCAACTGCAAAACCTCGGTGACAAGGAAGAGTTTGATATACAGTTCAAAATAGCGCCGATCCGTAATCTGACACCAGACCCGAATATTGTCAGTCTGTATCTTACGCAATATATTATTGAGGATCTGGTTAATCATCCGAATATACAGGATGTCTTTGGGGATGATCTGGAAATCTACCGAACCGTGGACTCGGTATTATCAAAAATACGGTCCCGGTAGACACGTCATTCTATGCCGGAGAAACATCCAAGAAGTGTTCCTGCCTTACTCTTTGCCGATCCAGCCGGGCATATAATCGATTACAACGGTTTGACAATGGCCGGCAGTTCTGCAGGTCAATTTTACAAACCGCAACTTGAAGATCTCATTGAACTCCCCCCTGGCAGCGAGCTGTTCCGTTTACCTGATCGACTCCCGGTCGGCATCGACCCCAACAGTGGAGAACCGACACTCCTTGCGACTAACCCCTATACTCCGGGAGATCCTATTCAGGCAGTTGCCGCTTTTATGGCCCCTGCCCATACGGCCATTTACACGGCAGCTTATCAGACATGCAGCCCTAAGCCGGCTCTTCTCCCGCTTTTTTCTTATACTGCTGTAGGATGGGCCGATGGCAAGATGTGGGTCACAGGATTTCGTAGCGATGCGGATCAACGGCAGGATGCCGATCAGTTTGACCACAAACTCCTTAAACGGCGGACCCTCAGCCACCTGGGGAAACATCAACACAACCGACTCATTCAACATCTCGGTAAATGCTGCCTCACGTACGGATGCCCGGCTGCCCGCAATTATTTTTTAAGACGCTGGGAGGCACCGCTTCCCACTTCTCCTGTATGCAACGCAGCATGTGCCGGGTGTATTTCATTACAACCGTCCGGCAGCTGCCCATCAACACAAGACCGCATATCTTTTATTCCCACTGCCCGGGAAATTGCAGAAATCGCTGTTCCTCATCTGAAGCTGGCGCCGAGAGCCATTGCCAGCTTCGGACAGGGGTGCGAAGGTGAACCACTTCTCCAGGCGAATCTGCTGGAAAAAAGTGTCCGTCTCATTCGTTCTCAAACAGACCGCGGTACACTCAATCTCAACACAAACGGCAGCCTTCCCGATGCAGTAAAACAGCTTGCCAGAGCTGGTCTCGACTCTATCCGTATTTCTCTTAACAGTGCACAGTCTGACAAACATAGAGCATATTACCGACCGAAGGGATTCTCATTGACTGATGTCTGCCGATCCATAACAGTCATGAAGCAATTCAGGCGACATGTCTCACTTAATTATTTTGTGCTGCCGGGCTGTACCGATGATCCCCAGGAGTTCACTGCACTCTGCAACTTGATCAGCGAATTTCAACCTGATTTTTTACAGTTGCGTAATCTTAACATGGATCCGGAATTTTACCTCCAGGTCATCAACCACCAGCCTCAGCAACCACCATTGGGCATCAGGCAATGGCTACAGCAATTACGACACAGGTTTCCATCACTGGGATTTGGCTACTTTAACCCACCCATATCTTTTGAGTAATACAGAGTAAACAGACACGCATTACTTCCTGTTACGGGAATGACGACCGTGCCTCTCTATCTTCATCACTGCATGCAACAGGTATAAAAAAATACAGCACAACAGCAGGCCACGTGCAGGAATCGAAACAATCCATACCTTTACCCTTCAATGTGGTAGAAAATCGACCAGGAGAAAGTTCCCATCTTGACAATAAAAAACAATCATGGTAACTCTTAGCGTCAATTATGTACGGAAATATATACTGATACAAACTATGAATGCACCTACCCAGATGATCCGAATGACGACACAGCGTCAAGTCATTCTTGAAGAGCTGTCAAAAGTCAAAACGCATCCAACTGCTAACGAACTCTACGATATGGTCCGCAAGCGGTTACCGCATATCGGACTGGGGACTGTCTATCGTAACCTCGAACTGATGGCCGACTGTGGCATGATCCTCAAGGTCGAGGTCGGTGGTACCCAAAAACGATTCGACGCAACAACCGATGATCACTACCATATCCGATGTTCAACATGTGGTCGGGTAGATGACATCGACGTGCCGATTATAGAAGACCTCGTAGCCCAAGCAGCATCTGCATCACCACATCTCATACTCGGACATCATATTGAGTTTACCGGTATCTGCGAAGACTGCCAAAAAAAGAGTCCGACCATCACTCCCTGACTGACAGAAAGTAACAAAAATCTTTCTTTAAACAGTAATAAAAGTGTTGCTGTGCACAGGCTCCTCACTACTGCTTCAAACCGATTCTTTAACTCAATTTAAACAAAACTGATTCGGCAAAACTTACGCTTTCCCACCTTGACAAGCACACTACCTGTTGCAGGGACGGTGCCGTTCACATCACTTATCCGCTCTCCATCAATAGACACTGCATGCTGCTGAATCATGCGCCGACCGTCTGAAGTTGACTTCACAAGCCCTGCACTCACCAACAATTTTGGAATCCACAGGTCGGTTTCAGTTGTCGCTATCTTGACCTCATCAATAACATCCGGCAGCTCATGACGGCTGAACACCTGCTCAAAGGCACGCTCAGCTTCATCCGCAGCTATAGCACTGTGGAATCGTGTCACAATTTCCTTTGCCAATTGAACCTTAGCTACTTTGGGATGTAATTCTCCCTTGCCGATCTGGCACTTCATGTTCTCAATCTCTGCCATGGAGAGGTCACTGAGCAATTCATAATAACGAAACATAAGGTCATCACTGATCGACATGACTTTCCCGAAAATGCTGCCCGCCGACTCGTATATACCAATGTAGTTGCCAAGTGATTTGCTCATCTTATTAACGCCATCTAAGCCTTCAAGCAAAGGTACCGTCAAGACCACCTGTGGCTCCAATCCGCGACTGCGCTGCAGGTCACGCCCCATCAGCAGATTAAACAGTTGATCCGTCCCCCCCAATTCAACATCGGCTTTCATCGCAACAGAATCATAGCCTTGAATAAGGGGATAGAGAAATTCATGGATTGATATCGGCCGGTTCGCTTCAAACCGCTTTTTAAAATCCTCTCGCTCCAGCATTCGGGCAACAGTCAACTCCGACGCAAGCCGGATCATGTCAAAAGAAGTCAAGGTTCCTAACCATGTCGAATTAAAAACGACTTTTGTTTTCTCTGGATCTAGAATTTTGAATATCTGCTCTTTATAGGTCTCGGCATTTCGTTTCACATCCTCTGGTGTCAGTGGCGGCCGGGTTTCAGATTTCCCTGAAGGGTCACCGATTAAGCCGGTAAAATCGCCTATCAGAAAATGCACACTGTGTCCAAGCTGCTGGAAATGGCGCATTTTTTGGACAAGCACAGTGTGACCAAGATGCAGATCCGGGGCCGTTGGGTCAAACCCGGCTTTGACGATTAACGGCGTTCCGGTTTCCAAAGAACGGGTAAGCTTTTTGGCGAGCTCCTCCTTAGAATGGAAATCAACCACACCCCGCTCAATCAAGGCTATTTGTTCTGCAACCGACTTCATGCCTCCCCCTATTTTGCATATTCAACAGCTCGTGTTTCACGGATTACCGTTACCCTGATCTGGCCGGGATAAGTAAGCTGCTCCTCAATTGCCTTTGCTATATCACGACTGAGCAAAACCGTTTCTTCATCCCGGATTTTTTGACTATCCACTATAATGCGTAAATCACGGCCCGCCTGTATGGCATAAGATTTTTCCACCCCGGTAAATCCACTAGCGATTTTTTCTAAATCTTCAAGCCGCTTGACATAACTTTGCAGCATCTCCTTACGTGCACCCGGACGGGCACCAGAAAGTGCGTCCGCAGACTGAACCAGCACATCAAGCACACTTTTAGGAGGCTGGTCTTCATGATGCGCACCAATGGCATAAACAACATCTTCAGCTTCACCATATTTACGCGCCAGATCACGGCCGATAATAGCATGTGACCCCTCTACCTCATGATCCACCGCTTTGCCGATATCATGGAGCAACCCAGCTCTTTTGGCCTTTTTTACATCTAAGCCCAGTTCAGCTGCCATTACTCCACAAAGAAAAGCCACCTCCAGTGAATGTTGAAGGATATTTTGTCCATAGCTGGTACGATATTTCAATCGTCCAATCAGGTTAATCAACTCCACATGCATGCCGTGAGCCCCAACATCAAAGGTCGCCTGCTCGCCGGACTCACGGATGCCAACCTCCAGTTCTTCTGATACCTTTTGCACGACTTCCTCTATCCGGGCAGGATGGATGCGGCCATCAGATATGAGCTGTTCCAGGGCCAGACGGGCAACTTCTCGTCGGATCGGGTTAAATCCGGAGAGTATCACTGCCTCTGGAGTATCATCGATAATAATATCCACACCGGTCGCCGCTTCAATTGCTCTTATATTACGGCCTTCCCTACCGATAATACGTCCTTTCATCTCTTCATTGGGCAAGGAGACCACGGAAACAGTCTTGTCAGCCACATAATCTCCGGCATATCGGGCAATAGCCAGGGCAAGAATATTCTTACCTTTACGGTCAGCCTCAATTTTCATTTCATTTTCAATTCGGACCAGCCGCTTAGCACAGTCCATGCGCACCTCACTCTCTATAAGCTGCATCAACTGAACTTTGGCTTCCTCTTGACCGATACCAGCGATCTGTTCGAGTTTATAACGTTGTTCTTCAATTAATCCGTCGAGCTTCTGTCGATGTCCAACAATTTCCGCCTCTTGATCAATTAACTCTTCTTCTCGGTATTTTAAATAAGTTTGTCTCTCTTCAAGAATTTGGAATTCTTTTTGTACTTCATCAAACTTTCTATCTAATCGTCGTTGATCCTCTTTAATTTCAAGTCGATTAGCTTTTAACTCTTTATCAGCTTCCTGTTTGATAAAAAATGCTTCTTCCTTTGCTTGAAGAATCGCTTCCTTTTTTATCTGCTCCGCCTCATTGATTGAGTTTTCAATAATTTGACGTCCTTGTAATGCAATATTCTTCTGGTTACCTTCAACCAATTTTTTCCGTAAAAGAATACCAATAACAAGCCCTGCTACAAGACTTGTTAGAGTAAAGAGTAAAATAATAATATTCAAATCCATCATCCATCACCTCAATAATATATAAAAACAATTCACGATCCTATGTGTCGGGAAAAATGAATTGTAGCAAAAAATGCCTTTTGACATCGTTAAGAGAAACTACTGCAGGAGACGGAAAGGTAGGCTAAAGCACACGAAGAAGATGCTGAGCAAAACTTAAGATAAACTCAGCACCATCAAGAGGTCTACTCTATTGAAACGTTCTATAAAATAGGATTATTATAAAACATGTACAGATATTTCTCTCTAGAACAACCTATAATGAGAAATACTCGTATATCGTAA